>NZ_JAGEKI010000007.1:0-295123 GCF_049887815.1 Pseudomonas sp. NFXW11
TCTCGTTAGCGGGAGGCGAATTCTACAGCGTTACACGCTGCTGTCAACACCTCTTTTTAACCGCTTTCGACCGAGAGGATCGAATCGTTAATAAGGCGAAAACGCACTGCCTTACTCACTGCTTCCGACTTCGATGAACTGAAGACTAAGCGCTGCTGAAACTGATTAACTCATTGAATCTCAAGGAGTTTTCCGTTTCGACTGCGCCGGAATTGGGGCGAATTATAGAGAGATATAATCAGCCGTCAACCGCTATTTTCAATTTTCTATGATTCAGCGCAAAACACCTCGCACACAGCTTCTATATAGAAGACCTAAAAAGTCTTTGCGCAATATATTGCTCATTACCGATTAGTTGAGCATCATGCTCCAGGCGCCCGCCCCCAAATATTCTGGATGACCCCTGCATGAACGACCAACCACGCAGCCTTGCCTCGACCTTGTTTCCGGTGGGGCTGCTACTTATCGCCATGGCCTCGATTCAATCAGGAGCCTCACTGGCCAAAAGCATGTTCCCTGTCGTAGGCGCACAAGGCACAACCACCCTACGACTGATCTTCGCCAGCATCATCATGCTGCTTCTATTAAGACCCTGGCGTGCCAAGTTCACCGCCAAGACCCTGCGCACCGTCATCGTCTACGGGATGGCCCTGGGCGGAATGAACTTCCTCTTCTATATGTCCCTGCGCAGTGTGCCCCTGGGCATTGCCGTCGCCCTGGAATTCACTGGCCCCCTGGCCGTCGCCATCTATGCCTCGCGCAAGGCCATCGACTTCCTGTGGATCGCCTTGGCCATCGTCGGATTGCTATTGCTGATTCCCAGCGGCGCCACCGAAACCAGCCTCGACCTGACAGGCGCAAGCTACGCTCTGGGCGCCGGAGTCTGCTGGGCCCTGTACATTCTGTTTGGACAAAAGGCCGGTGCCGAAAACGGCATTCAGACCGCAGCACTGGGCGTCATGATCGCCGCACTGTTCGTTGCACCGATCGGCATCGTCCATGCTGGCTCGGCCCTGCTGACTCCATCCCTGATCCCCGTTGCACTGGGCGTCGCGGTACTGTCCACCGCCCTCCCCTACAGCCTGGAGATGGTCGCCCTGACCCGCATGCCCGCCCGCACCTTCGGTACCCTGATGAGCATCGAGCCAGCCTTCGGTGCACTTTCCGGCCTGTTGTTCCTGCACGAATACCTTTCCCTGGCGCAGTGGATGGCGATCGCCTGCATCATCCTGGCTTCCGTGGGCGCCACCCTGACCATGCGTCGTGAGTCCAAGCCATTAGTTGCAGTCGATTGACATTCAGCTCTGGTAATTAGCGCTCGATTAAGCCATGTTTAGCCGGCTACTCAACGTCGACCATGGAGATTTACGACAGGGATATCGCACACGCAAGACGACAGGTAATGCAGCCATACCCGGACACCAGATCCGGGGCTAGCGATAAGGACGGGGATGAAACGATTTTTGATACTGTTGGCTGTGCTCGCTATTGCAGGGTGCGCTGCGACCGCGAAAACCGAAGTCAAACGAGGCAAGAAAGGGCTGCATATCAACTGCTCGGGCCTGTCTTCTTCCTGGGACAAGTGCTACACCAAGGCAACCCAGTCCTGCGGCCCCAAAGGCTACAAGGTGATCGCCAAGTCGGGAGATGCCGTGGAAGACCCTGGGGATTACCCCTTCGGCCTGAACCCCGCCGGCTACACCAGCCGCAGCATGATCGTCATCTGCAAATAGCCTCGCCACTCACTCTTCGGGCAGTTGCTGCAACTGCCCGATGATCTGTTCATGACTCGATGCCAGCACCTGCTGCTGAACACTCGGGCTCACCAGCATTCGCGCCACCACCAACGCACCCACGCATTGCGACAGAATCGACCAGGCCAGGCTCTCACTGCCCAGGGTCTGCGCCCAGGCCTGCTGCAAGCGACAGATCCAGTCCTGCGCCTCCTGCCTAACCTCGACACTGCTGCGGGAAATCTCCGCCCCCAGCGCAGGCAGCGCACAACCCGCGTCCGGCTGCTGCAGATGGGCCAGGCTCAGGTACTGCTTCAGGCAGCGCCGCAGTTTTTCCCGATTCTGCTGCCCTTCCCCACCCAAGCGCTCCAGGCTCTGACTCAGTTCACGCTGGACGATCGCGCCAAACAGCTGGTCCTTGGAAGAGAAGTGACTATAAAAAGCCCCACCGCTCAGGCCGATGGCCTTCATCAGGCCATCCACACCGACGCTAGAAAAACCTTCGGTCTTGGCCTGTGCCGCACTGCTGTGCAACAGCCGCTCGCGTGTTTCCTGCTTGTGACCGACTGAATAACGCATTTCCTGATCAACCCCCAGCTTCTTGACGACCGCCAGATCATAGCATAACGTTCGTTTAGCTAACGATCGTTTACTAAAGAGCGAGCCCCCATGACTACTACCCCGAACAACAACAAAGTCGTACTGGTGGTTGGTGCCGGTGATGCCACCGGCGGCGCCATTGCCAAGCGTTTCGCCGCCGAAGGATTCATTGCCTGCGTCACCAGGCGCAGTGCAGACAAACTGCAACCCTTGGTGGACAGCATCCAGCACAGCGGCGGCCAGGCCCATGGCTTTGCCTGCGATGCGCGCAAGGAAGAAGAGGTGGTGGCGCTGATTGAACAGATCGAGACCCAGATCGGCCCGATCGAAGCCTTCGTCTTCAACATCGGCGCCAACGTGCCCTGCAGCATCCTCGAGGAAACCGCGCGCAAGTATTTCAAGATCTGGGAAATGGCCTGCTTCTCCGGCTTCCTCAATGCCCGCGAGGTAGCCAGGCGCATGGCCACCCGCAAACGCGGCACCATCCTGTTCACCGGCGCCACCGCCGGGGTTCGCGGCGCCGCAGGGTTCGCCGCCTTCGCCGGAGCCAAGCACGGCATCCGCGCCCTGGCCCAAAGCATGGCCCGGGAACTGGGACCGCTGAACATTCACGTTGCCCATATCATTGTCGACGGCGCCATCGACACCGACTTCATCCGCACCAGCTTTCCCGAGAAATACGCCCTCAAGGAGCAGGACGGCATCCTCAACCCCGAGCACATCGCCGACAACTACTGGTACCTGCACAGCCAGCCCCGGGACGCCTGGACCTTCGAGCTCGATCTGCGCCCCTGGAACGAACGCTGGTAAGCCCTCCGCCATAACAACAATCAGGGAGTCCGAATCATGAGCAACACCGTGGAATTCTTCTTCGACCTGGGCAGCCCGACCTCCTACCTGGCCCATACCCAATTGCCGAAGATCTGTGCCCAAACCCGCAGCCAGCTGGTCTACCAGCCCATGCTCCTGGGCGGCGTGTTCAAGAGCACCGGCAATGCCTCGCCCATCAGCATCCCCGCCAAGGGGCGCTACATGCTGCAGGACCTGGCACGCTTCGCCCGGCGCTATCAGGTGGAGCTGAACTTCAACCCGCACTTCCCCATCAACACCCTGCTGCTGATGCGAGCCGTCACCGGGGTGCAGTTGCACCTGCCAGAGCGCTTCAATGAGTTCGTCGACTGCCTGTTCCGCGCCCTCTGGGTCGACAAGCGCAACCTCAACGACCCGGCCACCGTGGCCCAGGTCCTGAAGCAGAGCGGTTTCGATCCGCAGCAGATTCTCGACCTGAGCAATGACGAAGGGGTCAAGAACGCCCTCAAGGACAAGACCGAACAAGCACTGCAACGGGGAGTCTTCGGCGCCCCCAGCATGTTCGTGGGGGACCAGCTGTTCTTCGGCCAGGACCGCCTGGACTTCGTCCAGGAAGCCCTGAGCCAGCAGTAACCCGTGTCCCTGGCGAGCACCAGGGACAGCTGCATCAGTAGCACCCGCCTGACGCGGGTGCCGCCTTCCTTCAGATCGCGGCCGTGCGCGCCTGCAACCACTCCAGCGCGGCGCCTTGCAACAACGGGCTCAGGCGCTGGCGCACCTCCTGGTGATAGCCGTTGAACCAGTCACGCTCCTCCTGAGTGAGCAGCGCAGGCTCCAGGCAACGGGTGTCGATCGGGCACAGGGTCAAGGTTTCGAACTTGAGGAACTCGCCGAACTCGCTGCTTCCCGCCTCACGGTTCAACACCAGGTTCTCGATCCGCACCCCCCAACGCCCAGGGCGATAAGTCCCCGGTTCCACAGAGGTGATCATCCCCGGCTGCATCGCGGTTTGCGGCGCCGGCGCTGCCTGATAGGCAATCACCTGCGGGCCCTCATGCACATTCAGGAAATAACCCACGCCATGTCCAGTGCCGTGCCCGTAATCCACGCCTTCGGCCCAGATCGGCGCCCGGGCGATGGCATCCAGCAAGGGCGAAAGAATGCCCCGCGGGAACTGCGCCCGGGACAAGGCAATCACGCCCTTGAGCACCCGGGTACAATCGCGCTTCTGCTCGGCGCTCGGCGTACCGATCGGCACCATCCGGGTGATATCCGTGGTGCCCCCCAGGTACTGGCCACCAGAGTCGATCAACAGCAAGCCATCACCCTCGATCACCGCGTGCTCCTCCGGTGTCGCGTGGTAATGCGGCATGGCGCCATTGGCGTTGAACGCCGCGATGGTGTTGAAGCTCAGGGACACATACCCCGGCCGCCGCTCCCGCGCCGCCGTCAGGTGCTCATCGATGCTCAGCTCGGTAATGCGTTCACGCCCCAGTGCGCTCTCCAGCCAGGCGAAGAATTCACACAGCGCCGCGCCGTCCTGCTCCATGGCCTGACGAATATGCTCGGCGTCCGCCAGGCTCTTGCGCGACTTGGCCAGAGTGGTGGGATTGAGCCCTTCCAGCAGCTGCACTCCAGAACGCAGATGGTCCAGCAGGCCACAGGTCACCCGCGCCGGGTCGATCTGCAAGGTCGCGCCCTCGGGCACTTCACCCAGCGCCGCCGCCACCTCCGAGTAATCCCGCAGGTTGACCCCATCCGCCTCGAGCACGCCGCGCAACTGCGCATCGACCTTGTCCAGGGCCACGAACAAAGTGGCCTGCTGCTGGCCGATCAGGGCGAAGGACACAAACACCGGGTTGAAGGAAACATCGGCGCCGCGCAGGTTGAACAGCCAGGCGATGTCATCCAGGGTGGCGATGAAATGCCAGTCTGCGCCGCGCTCCTTGAGCGCTTCACGCAAACTGCCAAGCTTCTCGGCACGGCTCAGGGTTGCCTGCGGCGGCAGATGCTCATACACCGGCTGATCCGGCAAGGCCGGGCGATCGCTCCAGGCCTCCAGCAACAGATCGATATCGGTACGCAGGCGGGCTCCGCGCTCCTGCAACTTGCCGCCCAGGGTACGGGCCGAGGCCACCGCCATCACCGCGCCATCCACCGCCACCACCGCACCCTGCGGCGTCTGCTCGGCCAGCCAGTCCAGGGGCCCGGGCTGCCCCGGCTGCAATTTCACCAGCTCGATGCCGCTGCCCTTGAGCTCCTTGCTGGCCTGCTCCCAGTAACGGCTGTCGGCCCAGACCCCGGCGAAATCCGCGGTCACGATCAGGGTGCCCACCGAGCCATGAAAGCCCGACAACCACTGGCGCCCCTGCCAGTAACCGGGCAGGTATTCGGAAAGGTGCGGATCGGCCGAAGGTACCAGCAAGGCATGAATGCCCTCGCGGCTCATCAATTGGCGCACACGCGCCAGGCGCTGGGGGACCACTCCTTGGGTCGATGGCTGGGTACTCATTGTGTCTCCTTAACCGGCTTAATCATTGTTATATGAGGTCGAGATCACTCGCCCTTCAGGGTTGGGCCCCGGCCCAGAATGCCGGGGCAGCGGCGCAGGCCGCCTTGATCAACTGTGCCGCGCGGTCCACATCCTCTTCACCGGTAAAACGCCCGAGGCTCAGACGTATGGTGCGACCGGCCAAGCGGGCGTCATATCCCAGGGCCAGCAGCACGTGGGAAGGCGCATTGCTCGCCGAGTTGCAGGCCGAGGTCGCGGAAAACGCCAGGGATGCACTCAAGGCCGCGGCATCGAAAGAACCTTCAGTAAAGGTCAGGCTCAGGGTATGGGGAATGCGTTGGCAGGCACTGCCATTCAAGCGCAGGCCGGCGATCCCCGCCAGTTGCTCCAGCAAACGCTGGCGCAAGCGAATGATGCTTGTGGTTTCTTCTTCGAACAGCTCACCAGCCAGGGCAAAAGCTGCGCCCATGGCGGCAATCTGATGGGTCGCCAAAGTCCCGGAACGCAAGCCGCCCTCGTGGCCGCCGCCATGCATCTGCGCCTGCAAGCGCTGCTGCGCCCGCGGCCCAACATACAGCGCACCGATACCCTTGGGGCCATACAGCTTGTGCGCGGAAAACGACATCAGGTCCACCGGCCACTGGGCCAAGTCGATGACCACCTTGCCCGCGCCCTGGGCCGCGTCCACATGCAGCAGCGCACCCCGCTCACGCACCAACTGGCCGATGGCAGGGATATCGTTGAGGGTGCCGAGCTCGTTGTTGACCAGCATCAGCGACACCAGAAAGGTGTCCTCGCGCCAGGCCTCACTCAGCGCCTGGGCGCTGATCAGGCCATCGGCATCCGGCGTCAGGTAGGTCACCGCCACCCCACTGCCCTGCAACTGGTGCAGAGTATCGAGCACCGCCTTGTGCTCGATCTGGCTGCTGATGATATGCCCACCACTCAGCCCCCGCGCCTGCACCACCCCCTTGAGCGCCAGGTTGTTGGATTCGGTGGCGCCGGAGGTCCAAACCATCTGCTGCGGCTGGGCGCCGACCAACTGTGCCACTTGCTGCCGGGCATGCTCGACAGTGCGTCGCGCCTGCTGGCCAAAGGCATGGGAGCTGGAGGCTGGATTGCCGAAGTTGGCGTTGAACCCGAGGCACTCCAGCATCACCTGGATCACCCGCTCATCCACCGGGGTGGTGGCGGCATAGTCGAAATAAACAGGACGTTGGTTCATGACTTGAAAACCCGCAGAGCTTGTTCCTCGAGCGAAATTGGCTTTGAGGCCGCAATGCCATCAGCCGGCATACCAGGATGACGGCTGGGCAGGGCCTCGAAGCAATACCGCTCGAATGCAGTTAAAGGAATACAACTTCACTCAAAAGTGCGTAGGAACGCTCCTGGGGACGCAGCTTAACAGGCTCGGGGCTTGTGCCTGAAGCGCCACTCAACTCATGTTTTCCAGCAACAAGGACAGCCGGGACACCACCAGCATGGTGTGGTTGGGCCCCGGGGGGCTAAGCCCCATGGACAGCTGTGTAAAACTTCAATCCCTACAGCGGCCTTCAACTGGCCGGATGATGACGGCTGACAGTGCTCTGGGCGCTCATCTCACCCTGACCATCGAAAGGCGCAGGCAGCCCCAGCAATTGGGCTTTTTTCTGCTGGTACTCGTCGAACGACAAACCACGCCGGCTCAATGCCTCCAGGGCCAGCTCACGGGTTTCCTCGGCGCTATAAGGACGCAATTCCGGAGCACCCGGGCTGGCGCAGCCGGCCAGCACAGCCATTAACAGAACAAGGGAAACAGCCTTCATGACAAGCACCTGCAGCGGGTTGCGAACAATGGACACAGGCTACTCCCGGGCCCACAGCGGCAAAAATCACCCCGCTCGATAGTCGCTATCGACTGCCACACAAGCCGGCATCGGCGCCTTAGTCGATCCCTGTTGGAGACCGCACCGCTCACCCTGGAAAACGGCCTTCAGCGGTGCTGCCAGCGAGTCCCCCCGCACCTGTCGACCTAGCCCGGCAGAGCGCAATGCAAGGCATTGTCCTGGCTGCGAGCGATGCTCTGCAGCACCTGGAAGGAGCCGAAGGTCACCGTCTTGGCCTTGTGTGCGAGGATCAGTTGCCAGAAATCCTGTTCACCGCTCTCGAAACTCTGGAACGCCGCTTCACCGGCCTCCCGGGTTTGCCATTGCAGGTAATTGAGCACCCGCCGACCATCATCGCTGGCCTGCACGCTGGCGCTGAGAAAACCGCCGTAACCCTGGGCCAGGCGCTCGGTCTGCTCGGACAGGGCCAGCACCAGGGCCTCCTGCTGGTGAGGTTCGATCTCGAATTCAATCAACTGGGTGAAACTGCGATTTCTCTCAAACGCGGCCATGGACGGCTCCCTACTGCGTGCGGACGGAATATTGCGATGGAATGCGCCGCAGGGTAAAACCTCTAGTTAAGTCAAGGTCAAGCGCGTTTTTCACTCTGGTGCCATTCAATGATCGAACCCGAAGCCGTCCACAAGGAACTGACCGTTGGCCAACTCTCGGCCCGCAGCGGCGTGGCCGTCACTGCGCTGCATTTCTACGAAACCAAGGGCTTGATCAGCAGCCACCGCAACGCCGGCAACCAGCGGCGCTACTCGCGCTCGGTGCTGCGCCGGGTGGCCCTGATCAAGGTCGCGCAACGCCTGGGCATTCCCCTGGCGGAGATCGGCCAGGCGCTCAAGACCCTGCCCGCCGACCGCGCCCCCAGTGCCGCAGACTGGCAACGCCTGTCGGAACAATGGAGCCGCGAACTGGACGAGCGCATCCGCCAATTGAGCCTGCTGCGCGAGCGCCTGAACCTGTGCATTGGCTGTGGCTGCCTGTCCATGGAAGGTTGCCCGCTGCGCAACCACAGCGATTACCTGGGCGACAGCGGCCCAGGCGCGCGCCTGCTCGAGCCCCATGCCCCCGACGAAACGCCCTAGGCGAATGGGCTATAGCCGGGGCATCCGTCAGTCACTGTTGTTCGACAACATTTCGTCGGTGCGGGCCGGCGTCGATGAGTACCGGGTATAGAGTGAAACTTGGTCGATCCGGCGACGGAATCGTTCCCACCCCACCCGCAAGGAGCATCTCGATGAGCGTAAAACCCATTCCAGAAGGCTTCATCGGCGTCACCCCCTACCTGGGCATCAAGCAAGCCGCCGAAGCCATCGAGTTCTACAAGAAAGCCTTCGACGCCGAGCAAATCATGCGCCTGGACATGCCCGACGGCAGTGTCGGCCATGCCGAGCTGCGCATCGGCGGCTCCACCATCATGCTCGGCAGCCCCTGCGAGGCAACCCCCATGGCCAGCCCCGAGGCCCACAAGACCTCGGTCGGCCTGCACCTGTACGTCGAAGATGTCGACCGCAGCTTTGCCCGGGCGGTGGCGGCGGGCGGAGTTGCAGTAGAACCCGTGAAGAACCAGTTCTATGGCGACCGCAGCGGCAGCCTGCGCGACCCGTTCGGGCATGTCTGGTTTCTGGCCAGCCGCCAGGAAAACCTGAGCATCGAGGAAATCAACCGCCGGGCGCGGGAGATGTACCTGCAAAACGCGGGTTGAGCCCTGTATCACCGGCCCCAACACCTGTAGGAGCCGGCTTGCCGGCGAAGGCGGTCTTGCGGACCTATTCGCTGGCAAGCCAGCTCCTACGGCGCCAGGCATGCCATCGGCAAATCCCATCGACAGCGTGCACCTTGGCCAAATCTAAATCCCCGAAACCACCGGTTTTCGGGGCTTTCGCGGCTTTGTTACATTTACTTTCATATCGCCTTTCGGGATTTACGATTCTCATTCGTCTTAATTAGATGCAGCAGGCCGCGTTGGCCACGGCCATGCCCGGTGCCTTTGTGCTCGGCTTGAGCTCAGGCTCCAACGCCGCTCCACTCCTCGAATCAAGACGCCCACTCAATGTCGAAGAAGTCCCGTTCAAAAATCTGGTTTCTGGTCCATAGCTGGCTGGCCCTGCCTATCTGGTTCTTTGTGCTGATTGTCTGTGTCACCGGCACCCTGGCGGTGGTCAGCCAGGAAATCGTCTGGCTGGCCAACCCCGACGTGCGCGCCAGCAAACCCAGCGATGACGCGCAACCGCTGAACTACGACCAGATCGTCCAGGCCATCCAGCGCGCCGAGCCCCAGACCCGGGTGGACACCATCATCACCCCGGACGAAAGCCATTTCGCCCTGAGCGTCAGCGTCAGCTACCCGGACGGCCGCTCGCCAACCCTCTACGTCAACCCCTACACCGGGGCCATCCAGGGCAGCAGCCCGGAGTTCGATTTCCAGGCATTCACCCGTGCCCTGCATGGCTGGTGGCTGGTGCCCTTCACCAATGGCTACAGCTGGGGTTGGTACCTGGTGTCGCTGCTGGGCCTGCCGATGCTGGTGTCACTGATCACTGGCCTGGTGGTCTACAAGAAGTTCTGGAAGGGCTTTCTCAAGCCGACCCTGCGCCTGCGCCACGGCGCGCGGATCTTCTGGGGCGACTTCCATCGCCTGAGCGGCATCTGGTCGATCTGGTTTATCGCGGTGATCTCCATCACCGGCGTCTGGTTCCTGATCCGCGCCATCCTCGCTGACAACCACATCAGCATTTCCAGCGAACCCATAGTCCCAGTGATCGCCCGCGAACAGGTGCCGGTCACCGCCGACGGCAGCCCGTCGCCGATGATCAGCCTGGACCAGGCCATCGGCATCGCCACGCAGAAGATCCCCGGTTTCGACATCAGCTTCGTCAGCCTGCCGAGCAACGCCTACAGCCACCTGTTCGTCGGTGGTCGCGGCTGGTACCCGCTGATGTACCAGACCGCCAACATCAACCCCTACACCGGCTCCCTGGACTCCTCATACCTGCTGGGCGACCGCAGCACCCTGGAATTCGTCACCGAATCCATGCGCCCCCTGCACACCGGTGATTTCGGCGGCATCTGGGTCAAGCTGATCTGGTTCTTCTTCGGCCTGGTGCTGAGCATGATGGTGTTGAGCGGCCTGCTGATCTGGACCAAGCGCACCGCCCTGGCCACCGCCAATGCCCTCAAGCGCGAAGCGAAAGCCGCCCGCGCCCGCCCCGCCGGCAAACCCGCGCCAACCCCGGCACCGGCGCTGAGCATCGAAACCTCGGAGGGCCGCCTGTGAGCCAGTCCAGTAGCCCAACCCCAGCCTCGCCCCTGAGCCGGCTGTGGCACAAATGGCGTTTCCACCTGAACATCCTGCTGTTGCTGATTCCCCTGGGCTTCATGCCCAAGTACTTCGCCGATGCCTCGCTGTTTCGTGGCGACAGCGGCCTGGGCGAGCGGGAGATCGGTGAGATCCAGGTCGGCCCCTGGAGCCTGCGCCTGGCCGAACTGCGCGATGAAGCACCGCTCAGCGACGGTCCCGCCGGTTACCTGAAAAGCTTCAACGCCGCCCTGTGCCAGGCCTGCATCGAGCCGGTCAAGGCCACCTACCTGCGCATTGGCAAGCCCCGCAGCCTGCGCGCCGCCGGGGTGATCTTCTTCGGCAGCCCGTACCGCATGGGTGCCAGCCTGCCGGTCCCGGAAAAGACCCAGGCCGACGCCGAACTGTGGATCACCCTCGAAGGCTGGGACGGCAGCATGCACCAGGCATCCATTCCACTGAGCCAGGCATCACCGGCCACGGTGGCCTGGCTCGAAAAACAAGGAGGCAAACGATGATCTGCGCAGTATCCCCACGGCGTCTTGGCGCCCTGGCCCTGTTGCTGCTGGGCGCAGCCTTCAGCCACAGTGCCCTGGCCCACAACCCGTTGTGCCAATGCAAGGCCATAGACGCCGAGCAAATCCGCTGCACCGGCGGCTTCTCCGATGGCAGCGGCGCCCCCGGGGTGACCCTGGACGTGATCGGCTACGACGAAACCATCCTGGTGCCAGGCAAGCTCGGCAGCGACTCGACCCTGACCTTCAAAAAGCCTTCCGCCGAGTTCTACGTGCTCTTCGACGCCGGCCCCGGCCACGTGGTGGAGATCGACCAAGCGGATATCGAGGCCCCATGAACCCAGCCAGCACCCAGGTCGTGCGCCCCGCCGGCGCCGGCCACGAAACCCTCTACGTCCTGCTGCTGTGCGCGCTGATTCTGAGCGTGGCGGCCACGGTGGTGCTGTGGCGTGGCGAGAAGAGCGAAAGCCAGAGCCTGGCCAGCCACCAGCTCGATGCCCGCCGCGACCTCAGCGCCGGGGAACAGGGCATCTACGCCGACCTGCGGGTGACCCTCGACGAAATCCGCCTGCTGCAGGCCGAAAGCCAGGCCCTGCCGAGCCCCGAGGAGCTGGCCGCCGAAGGCTTCGCGCCCTTCGCCCAGGACGCCAGCTCGGTCAGCCGCGGTGGCCATGCCTGGCAACTGCAGGGCCAGGCCTACCTGGGCCTGAGCCACAACCCGCAAGTGGCCGGTTCGTTCCTGATGCACATCGCTGCCGATGCACCGGACAAGGTGGAAATCTGGCTCAACCGCAGCCCCTCCGCGCCCCTCCCCAAGGCACTGGACGAGCAACAGCTGATCAGCGCCGGCTGGCAACAGGTGGTCGCGCAATTCGATGCCGGAGTGACCCGCCAGCATCGTCACTGAACCCTTGCATTCACCCCCAGAAGAAGACCGCTAGCCCATGCCTATTTCATCGCAACGCCGCCCCTTCCTGCGGGTGCTGCTGGTCAGCCTGCTGGCCCTGGTGTTCAGCCCCCTGGCCAGCGCCGATCCGGCCAAGCGCCTGCGCATCGGCATCACCCTGCACCCCTACTACAGCTACGTGGCCAATATCGTCGGCGACAAGGCCGAAGTGGTGCCGCTGATCCCCGCCGGTTTCAACCCCCACGCCTACGAACCCCGGGCCGAGGACATCAAGCGCATCGGCGGCCTGGACGTGATAGTGCTCAACGGCGTGGGCCACGATGACTTCGCCGACCGCATGATCGCCGCCAGCGAGCGCCCGGACATCCCGCTGATCGAAGCCAACGAAAACGTGCCGCTGCTGGCCGCCACCGGGGTCGCCGCCCGTGGCGCCGGCAAGGTGGTCAACCCGCACACCTTCCTCTCCATCAGCGCCTCCATCGCCCAGGTCAACAACATCGCCCGGGAGCTGGGCAAGATGGACCCGGCCAACGCCAAGACCTACACCCAGAACGCCCGCGCCTACGGCAAGCGCCTGCGGCAGATGCGCGCCGACGCCCTGGCCAAGCTGACCCAGGCGCCCAACGCCGACCTGCGGGTGGCCACGGTGCATGCCGCCTACGACTACCTGCTGCGCGAGTTCGGCCTGCAAGTCACCGCGGTGGTGGAACCGGCCCACGGCATCGAGCCCAGCCCCAGCCAATTGAAGAAGACCATCGACCAACTGCGCGAGCTGGACGTCAAGGTGATCTTCTCGGAAATGGACTTCCCCTCCACCTACGTCGACACCATCCAGCGCGAGTCCGGGGTCAAGCTCTACCCGCTGTCGCACATTTCCTACGGCGACTACAGCGCCGAGAAATACGAGAAGGAAATGAAGGGCAACCTCGACACCGTGGTCCGCGCCATCCAGGAGGCCGGCGCATGACCGCCATCGAAACCCTGCAGCGCGGCCCGGCCATCGAATTCGACCAGGTCAGCCTGACCCTGGGCCGCACCACCATCCTCGACCACGTCACCTTCCAGGTGCAGCCCGGCAAGGTGCATGCGCTGGTGGGCCCCAATGGCGGCGGCAAGAGCTCGCTGATCAAGACCCTGCTGGGGCAGATGCCGCACCAGGGCCAGTTGCGCCTGCAATGGCCGGATGCCCCCGGCACCATCGGCTACGTGCCCCAGGCCCTGGAGTTCGACCGTGGCCTGCCGATGACCGTGGACGATTTCATGGCCGCCATGTGCCAGCGCCGCCCGGCCTTTCTCGGCCTTAGCCGGCACTACGCCCAGGCCATAGGCGAGGCCCTGGAACGGGTTGGCATGCAAGACAAGCGCAAGCGCCGCATGGGCGCGCTGTCCGGCGGTGAACGCCAGCGCGTGCTGCTGGCCCAGGGCCTGATCCCGGCGCCGCAACTCTTGGTGCTGGATGAACCCATGTCGGCCCTGGACGAAGCCGGTATCCAGGTCTTCGAACGCCTGCTCCACGACTGGCGCCAGAGCGGCATCACCCTCTTGTGGATCGAGCACGACCTGGAAGCTGTGGGGCGCCTGGCGGATCGGGTCACCGGCCTCAACCGGCGGGTGCTGTTCGACGGCCCGGCGCAGCAGACCCTGACCCCGGAACGCCTGCTCAGCCTGTTCTCCACCCACCCACGTACTGCCGGGAGTGCCGCCTGATGAGCTATGAAGCTGTTCGCCTGATGATCCAGGGCTGGGCCTCCTCCGGTTACCTGCCAGAAGCCCTGGCCTATGGCTTTGTGGTCAACGCGCTGCTGGCCGGGCTGCTGATCGGCCCGGTGCTCGGCGGCCTGGGCACCCTGGTGGTGGTCAAGCGCTTCGCCTTCTTCTCCGAAGCGGTGGGCCACGCCGCCCTCACCGGGGTGGCCATCGGCATCCTGCTGGGCGAACCCTACACCGGCCCCTATGGCAGCCTGTTCGGCTACTGCCTGCTGTTCGGCATCCTGCTCAACTACCTGCGCAACCGCACCGGCCTGGCCCCGGACACCCTGATCGGGGTGTTTCTTTCGGTGTCCCTGGCCCTGGGCGCCAGCCTGCTGCTGATCCTGGCCGGCAAGATCAACGTGCACATCCTCGAGAACGTACTGTTCGGCTCGGTGCTCACGGTCAACGGCAACGACCTGCTGGTGCTGCTGGTGGTCGGCGCCCTGGTGCTGGGCCTGAGCCTGCCGTTGTACAACCGCATCATGCTGGCCAGCTTCAACCCGCAGCTGGCGGCGGTGCGCGGGGTGGCGGTGAAGGCCCTGGACTACCTGTTCGTGATCCTGGTAACGCTGATCACCGTGGCCGCGGTCAAGGTCATAGGCGCTATCCTGGTGGGCGCGCTGCTGGTGATCCCGGCCGCGGCGGCGCGCCTGCTTAGCCAGTCGCTCAAGGGCTTCTTCTGGATCTCGGTGCTGATCGCCACCGTAAGCACCCTGTGCGGCATCCTGCTGCCAATCGTCTTCGACCTGCCGGTGCCTTCCGGCGCCGCGATCATCCTGGTGGCCGGCGTCGCCTTCGCCCTGGCCGCCATCGCCCGGGGCACCGTCCCCAGCCTGAAAGGGAATATCGGATAAATGCGCACGCCATTCGCTCACCTGAGCCTCGCCCTGGTCCTCGGCACCCTGCTCGCCGCCCCGGCCCAGGCCGAGCGTGACCACTTCGAACCGATGCGCATGCTGGCCAACAGCGGCATGGGCAACACCGCGCTGCACAGCGCCACCTCCAGCAAGCCGCTGACCGTGCTCGCCGCCTTGCCGGTGACCTTCGGCCTCGGCCAGCTGCTGCTGCAAGGCACCGAAGTCAAGCTGGAACGGGCGGCCCCGGCCAACCTGCCCGGCTCGCGGCAAACCGCCTATTTCACCGGACGCGGCGCCCCGGCCCTGGCCAAGCAGGCACAAGAGGCCGACGCGGTGATCGGCCTGCGCTCGATCTGGGCCGACGATCCGCTGTACCCCAACGCTCGGCGCAGCAATATCCGCATCATCGAGATCGACGCCGCGCGCCCGGTGGACGGCGCCCTGCCCGGGGTGGCCCTGCAACCGGGGCAGAGCGATGGCCTGAGCGCCCAACCCTGGCAATCGAGCAACAACCTGGGGCGCATGGCCGACGTGCTGGCGGCCGACCTCGGGCGCCTGGCCCCCGAGGCCAAGCCACAGATCGACAGCAACCTGGCCAACCTCAAGCAGCGCCTGCTAAAACTCAGCGCCGACAGCGAGGCACGCCTGGCCGAGGCCGACAACCTCAGCGTGCTGAGCCTGTCCGAGCATTTCGGCTACCTGGTCAGTGGCCTCAACCTGGAACTGGTGGCAGTGGATGCCCGCGCCGACAACGAGTGGACGGCCGACGCCCTGCAGCAGTTGCAAGCCCGGCTCAAGGAGCAGGATGTAGCCATTGTGCTGCACCATCGCCAGCCCTCCGATGCCCTGAAGGCCGCCATCAGCGCCGGCGGCAGCCAGTTGCTGGTACTGCAAACCGATGGCGCCGACCCACTGAGCGAACTGCAAGGCAACCTGCAACAAGTCACCCAGGCCCTGGCCCCGAAAAGCTGAGCCTCCCGCCTATCGCCGCTGCCGCCTACTGGGCGGCGGCGCTTACACATTCCCTGAAGATTGTGCCCATTGCCCGGTGCTAGTCTGCGCGCTGCAAACCTGCCCAGACCGGAAACCCACGCCATGAGCGACTACCTGAAACTCAACCAGAGCAATTGGGACGAACGCGCGCCGCTGCACGCGGCCTCGGCGGATTACGCCGTGCAGCGCTTTGTCAACGACCCACGGTTTCTCTCCGAAGTGGTGCAGTTCGACCGGCCCCTGCTGGGCAATATCCAGGGCCTGCGCGGGGTGCATCTGCAATGCCATATCGGCACCGATACCCTGTCCCTGGCACGCCTTGGCGCGCGGATGAGCGGGCTGGACTTTTCCCCGGCCTCGCTCACCGAGGCTCGCACCCTGGCCCAGCGCTGCAACACCGCCATCGACTATCACCAGGCGGATGTGTTCGAGGCTGCCAATGTTCTGCCCCGGGGCGAATTCGACCTGGTCTACACCGGCATCGGCGCCCTGTGCTGGCTGCCGAGCATCGAGCGCTGGGCGCAAACCGTCGGCGCCCTGCTCAAGCCCGGCGGCCGGCTGTTTATCCGCGAGGGGCATCCGATGCTCTGGGCCATCAACGAGAGCCACGAAGATTCGCTGCGGGTGGAATATCCCTATTTCGAGCGCGCCGAGCCGCTGCTCTGGGACGACGACAGCACCTACGTGGAAACCGACAGCACGCTCAAGGCCACCCAGACCCACGAGTGGAACCACGGCCTCGGGGAGATCATCAGCGCCTTGCTGGGCCAGGGGCTGCAGATCACCGGCCTGGTGGAACACCAGAGCATTCCCTGGGAAGCCCTGCCCGGGCAGATGGTCATGGACGAGCGCGGCGAATGGCGGCTCAAGGAAGCCCCATGGCGCCTGCCACTGAGCTACAGCCTGCAGGCGATCAAGCCCCTGGCCTGATTGCCAGGCACAAAAAAAGCCCGCTGATCCATCAGGTTCAGCGGGCTTTTTGCAATCGACGCGCCAGGGTTCAGCCGGCCACGGCCTGCTGATCCATCTTCTGGCGCAGGCTCAGGGGGCGCATATCGGTCCAGACTTCCTCGATATAGGCCAGGCATTCCTTTTTCAGGCCGCTCTTGCCCACGGTGCGCCAACCCTGCGGCACCGCCTTGTAGTCGGGCCAGATCGAGTACTGCTCTTCATGGTTGACCACCACCTGGAACAGGATGTCCTCGCGGTCGAATACTGAAGTCATTGCTTGTCTCCATCACTGATTAGGTTCGCCGTACCCAGGCACGGCGATGCTGTAGAAGGAACGAATCAAGGTCGGGAAAAATTAGAGGCCGGCCACTGCCGCCGCCACCGCCTTGCTGAAAATCTGTGCCACCTGGTCGATCTGCGCCGCGCTGATCACCAGCGGCGGCAGGAAGCGCACCACGCTGCCATGGCGTCCGCCCAACTCCAGGATCAACCCGCGCTTGAGGCACTCACGCTGCACCAGCGGCGCCAGGCGCCCGTGCTGCGGCGGATGGCCCTGGGCGTCCGGCGTACCGGCCGGGTCCACCAGTTCCACGCCGAGCATCAGCCCGCGACCCCGCACATCCCCCAATTGCGGGAAATCGCGCTGCAGAATCAGCAAGTGCTCGCGCAGGCGCTCGCCCATGGCGGCGGCATGGGCCGGCAGGTTGTGTTCCTTGAGGTAGCGCATCACTGCGGAACCGGCGGCCATGGCCATCTGATTGCCACGGAAGGTGCCGGCATGGGCCCCCGGCTGCCAGGTGTCGAGCCAGTCGCGATAGACCATCACCGCCAGCGGCAGGCTGCCGCCAATGGCCTTGGACATCACCACCACATCGGGAACGATGCCGGCGTGTTCGAAGGCGAACATCTTGCCGGTGCGACCGAAACCGCTCTGGATCTCATCGACGATCAAGGCCACCCCGGCCTGCTCGGTAATCCGTCGCAGGCCGCGCAGCCAGTCCAGGTCCGCCGGGATCACCCCGCCCTCGCCCTGCACCGCCTCGACTATCACCGCCGCCGGCAACGCCACCCCGGCTTCCGGGTCATTGAGCAGGTTTTCCAGGTAATGCAGGTTGACCTTGACCCCCTCGGCGCCCCCCAGCCCGAACGGGCAGCGGTAGTCGTAGGGGAACGGCAGGAACTGCACGCCATTGTTCAGCAACCCCGCCAGCGGGCGCTTGGGCCCCAGGCTGCCCATCAGGCTCAGGGCGCCCTGGCTCATGCCGTGGTAACCACCCTGGAACGACAGCACGGTGCTGCGCCCGGTGGCGGTGCGCACCAGCTTCAGCGCGGCTTCCACGGCGTCGGTGCCGGTGGGGCCGCAGAACTGGATCTTGGCCTCGGCGGCCAGGGCCTCAGGCAGCAGGCCGAACAGGTCCTGGACGAACTGGTCCTTGACCGGGGTGGTCAGGTCCAGGGTCATCAGCGGCAACTCATCGGCCAACACCTGCTGGATCGCGGCAATCACCACCGGGTGGTTGTGGCCCAGGGCCAAGGTCCCGGCGCCGGCCAGGCAATCGATGAAACGCCGGCCTTCGACGTCTTCGACGTGGATGCCGCTGGCGCGCTTGAGGGCCAGGGGAATGCGCCGCGGATAGCTGCGGGCATTGGATTCCTGGCGGCTCTGACGGGCCAGCAGAGGCGACTCGTCGAACTGGTAAAGCGTTTGTGCCGGAGTGGCTAGGCCCACCGGCGAATCTTCCACAAGGCTGGTAACGGCTGACATGTCTGACACCCTCAGGCTGCAATTTGAGCAAAACGGCCACCGGCCGGATGCGCAGCCGAAGCAGGGTGCGCACGGACAGGTTTTCCTGTTCTGGAAACGCACCAGCCAGGCCGGGATTTACACCCCGGCGCGGGGAAATTGCACAAAGAGAGGCGCAGCTTCGCCACCCGCCACAATCAACCCTAGGAGCCGGCTTGCCGGCGAAGAGGCCCGCAAGCCTTGTTCGGCTCTCGCGGGCGCCTTCGCTGACAAGCAGAACGCCGCCCGGCCAGCGCCTACGAGTCGGCGTTTATGGCAGCGGTTGTGGACGCTGGCAAGATCAGCCGCGGTGGGCCGGCAAGGTCAGCTCCACCCGCAGGCCATCGGGCTGACTGTCGAAGCGCAGCTCGCAGCCGCAACGCTGGACAATCGCCTGGACAATCGCCAAGCCCAGCCCGCAACCGCTGCTCTGGCTGTCACGCCAGAAGCGTTGGGTCAGGTGTTGCAGGTCTTGCTCGGGAATCCCCGAGCCATGATCACGTACCTGGAAACGCACCCGGCCATCCACCCGCGTCAGGTTCAACTCCACCGGACACTCCACCGGGGTATGGCGCAGGGCGTTGTCCAGCAGGTTGCGCACCGCGGCGATGGCCAGGGTCGAAGGCATCTCCACCTGGGCCGTCCCGGCCTGCTCCTGAATCTGCAAGCGAACCCGGCTGCGGGCGCCCACGGCGGCATCCTGGATCGCCAGGCGCGCCACCTCTTCGGCGCTGCAATGCACGCCATCGTCGAACGACAGGCTGCCCTCGACCCGAGCCAGCAACAGCAATTGCTCCAGGGTCCGGTGCATGCGGTCGGCGCCCTCCTCGGCCCGGGCCAGGGACTGTTCCCGGGCCGCGCCCTCGGTCATGCGCGCCACCTGCAGGTGGGTCTTGATCGCGGTCAGCGGGCTGCGCAACTCATGGGCCGCGTCGCCGGTCAGGCGGCGTTCACGCTCAATGGTCTTGGCAATGCGCTGGAACAACTGGTTCTGGGTTTCCAGCAAGGGCCGCAGTTCGCTGGGCATGGGCTGGATCTGCAACGGTTCCAGGGAGTCGGCACTGCGCCGCATCAGCGCGTCGCGAATCCGGTTCAAGGGTGCCAGGCTCTGGCCGATGCCCAGCCACAGCAACCACAGGCAACCCAGCAGGGCCACCCCCACCGGCACCGAGGCGGCCAGCAGCACTGACATGTTCAGGGCCTCGCGTTCCACCTGGCGATCGGCGGTGGTGATGCGCAAGTCGCCGCGCACCAGGGTGAAGGTGCGCCAGGGCGCACCGTCGATCATCTGGTCGTGAAAACCCAGTTTCTCGGCCTCCAGGGTGTGCTCCTGGTCGCCGTGGCTGCGGGCCAGGACCTGCCCGCGCAACGAGCTGACCTGGCAGGCCATGCCGCCGGGAATGGTCAGCGCCGCGCTGGCGATGGACTTTCCGCGCTCATGCTCGGGGAAGGCCGGCATCTGCTCCAGCAGCCCGGCGACCATCCGCGCCGACGCCACCAGGCGCTGGTCCAGGGAAAACATCATCTGGTTGCGCAGGTCGCTGAGCATCCAGGCCGCCGCCAGGGCCCAGATCAGGATAAAGGCGGCGCCCAGGGTCATGCTCAGGCGCAAGCGCAGGCTGCGCACTTAGGAATGCTCCTCGCCATCGGCCGGGCCCAGGCGATAGCCCAGGCCACGCACGGTCTCGACTATGCCGTTGCCGAGCTTGCGTCGCAGGTGGTGGATATGCACGTTGAGGGCGTTGCTTTCCAGCTCATCGTTAAAGCCGTAGACGCTGTCTTTGAGTTGCTCGCTGGACAGTACCCGGCCGCGATTGTGCAACAGCGCCTGGAGCAGCGACTGCTCGCGCCGGGACAGGTCCACCGGCACCCCGCCCAGCAGGGTTTCGCGGGTGCTGGGGTCGTAGCTCAGGCGCCCGTGCTCGATCAGGTTGACGCTGCGCCCGGCTACCCGGCGCAGCAGGGTGTGCAGGCGCGCCGCCAGCTCGCGCAAATCGAAAGGCTTGAGCAGGTAGTCGTCGGCGCCAGCCTGCAGGCCGTCGACCCGGTCGGTCACCGAATCCCGGGCCGTGAGAATCAGCACCGGAATATCCAGGCCCTGCTGGCGTTGTTGCTTGAGCAGCTTCAAACCATCTTCATCCGGCAGGCCCAAGTCCAGTACCATCACGTCGAACTCGGCCACGCCGAGCATGGCCCGCGCTGCGGAAGCGGTGGCCACATGCTCGACGGTCAGGCCCTGGGCCGTGAGGCCGGCGACTATCCCGCTGGCAATCAGCTCATCATCTTCACAGACAAGTACGTGCATGGTCGGTCCTGTATAAAGGCGCTGATTAAGCAGGCGGCGGATTAAGCGGACATTATGCCTGCCACTCACGGGCCACAAGCCAGGTGGGTTAATCATCGGTTAATCAGAACCGACCATTGTGCTCGTTAATTGCACCGGCTTAAGGCTTGACCATGCGTCGACTGTTGATTCTGCTGTTCATGCTATTCACCACCCTGGCGCAAGCCGGCAACAACCCGTTCGAGGTCAAGCCCGACTTCCTGCCGGTGGGCCAGGCCTTCGTGTTCAGCTCCGAACGCCTGCCTTCCGGCGAAACCCAGTTGTTCTGGCAGATCGCCGACGGCTACTACCTGTACCAGAAACGCCTGAAGTTCGACGGCCTGCCGCCAGAGCAGCAACCTGCACTGCCGGCCGGCGAAGACCACAGTGACGAGTTCTTCGGCCAGCAGACGGTGTACCGCCAGGGCCTGGAAGTGAAGCTGCCGGCAACCGCCAGCGGCAAGGTCAAGCTCGGTTGGCAGGGCTGCGCCGACGCCGGCCTGTGCTACCCGCCGCAAACCCTGGAAGTGGACCTGGGCGGCGCACCCGTGGCGACCGCCGCTGCCGGCCAAGCCGCAGCCGCCGCCCAGGACCAGTTGCTGGCCAATGAACTGCAGCAGAAATCCTGGGGCCTGGGCCTGCTGGCCTTCTTCGGCTTCGGCCTGCTGCTGGCCTTCGCCCCCTGCTCGCTGCCGATGCTGCCGATCCTCGCCGGCATGGTGGTGGGCAGCGGCGCCAGCCCGCGTCGCGGCCTGGCCCTGGCCTCAAGCTATGTGCTGTGCATGGCCCTGGTGTACGCCGGCATGGGGGTGATCGCCGCCCTGCTGGGCAGCAACCTGCAAGCCTGGTTGCAGCAACCCTGGGTGCTGGGCAGCTTCGCCGCGCTGTTCGTGCTGCTGGCGCTGCCGATGTTCGGCTTCTTCGAACTGCAGATGCCGGCCTTCCTGCGCGACCGCCTGGAAGGCGCCAGCCGCCAGCGCCAGGGCGGCAGCCTGATCGGCTGCGGTGCACTCGGTGCCCTTTCCGCCCTGCTGGTGGGCCCGTGCATGACCGCGCCCCTGGCCGGCGGCCTGCTGTATATCGCCCAGACCGGCAACGCCCTGTTCGGCGGCCTGGCACTCTTCGCCCTGGGCCTGGGCATCGGCCTGCCGCTGTTGCTGCTGGTAATGGTAGGCAACCGCTTCCTGCCCAAGCCCGGCCCCTGGATGAACCTGCTCAAGGGCGTGTTCGGTTTCCTGTTCCTCGGCACCGCCATCTATATGCTGCGCCCGGTGCTGGGCGCCAGCCTGTGGATTGGCCTGTGGGGCACCCTGGCCTTGGTACTGGCCTACTGTGCCTGGCAGCAACGGGGCATCGCCGGCCGCTTGCTGCATGCCTTCGGCGCCGGTTCGGTGCTGTTCGGGGTCTGGGGCAGCCTGCTGCTGGTGGGCGCCGCCGGTGGCAGCGACGAGCTGTGGCACCCGCTCAAGGTCTACAGCGGTGGCAGCGGCGCTAACAGCGTCACGGCCCACGATGCCTTCACCACGGTCAAGTCCCCCGCCGAGCTGCAAAGCGCACTGGACAGCGCCCAGGCCCAGGGCCAGTGGGTGCTGCTGGATTACTACGCCGATTGGTGCGTGTCGTGCAAGATCATGGAAAAAACCGTGTTCGGCCAACCCCAGGTGCTGGACGCCCTGAAGGACGTGCGCCTGCTGCGCCTGGACGTGACCCTGGACAACGCCGACGGCCGCGAACTGCTGAGCCGCTACAAGGTGCCGGGGCCACCGAGCATGCTGTGGATCGGCCCTGATGGCAGCGAACGCCGCAGCCAGCGCATCACCGGCGAAGTGGATGCCGCGGCCTTCCTGCAACGCTGGACCCAGACCCGGGAAGCCCGTTGATGCTGACCTTTACCATCGGCACCTTCGCCATCGCCCTCAACCACCTGCTGCTGATCAGTGCCCTGGCCCTGGCCACCCTGGTGGGCTGGCGGGTGGCCAAGCGCGGCGGTGACAACCCCGAGTCGGTGCTGTTCTCGTTGTTCCTGCTGGGCATGCTGGCCGCCCGGGTCAGCTTCGTGCTCGCCTACTGGAAGCACTACCAGCACGACCTGTGGATGATCATCGACCTGCGCGATGGCGGTTTCCTGGCCTGGCCGGGGGTCATCGTCATGCTCCTGGCGGCCCTGGCCTGGGGCTGGAAACGCCCGTCCCTGCGCCGCCCGCTGGGTGCCGGGGTGGCCAGCGGCCTGGCCTTTTGGCTGCTGGCCACCCTGGGCCTGACCCTCTACGACCAGGGCACGCGCCTGCCGGAGGTGGCCCTGCGCAACGCCGCCGGCGATACCGTGCAACTCACCGACTACCAGGGTGGCCCGCTGGTGATCAACCTCTGGGCCACTTGGTGCCCGCCCTGCCGGCGTGAAATGCCGGTGCTGGAAAAAGCCCAGCAACAACGCCCGGACCTGACCTTCCTGTTCGTCAACCAGGCCGAAAGCATGCAAAGCGTCGCCACCTACCTCGCCACCCAGGACCTCAACCTGGACAACGTGCTGTTCGATGGCAGTGGCCGCCTGGGCAAGGCCGTGGGCTCCATGGCCCTGCCCACCACATTGTTCTACAGCGCCGATGGCCGCCTGCTGGGCAGCCATCTGGGCGAACTGTCCGAGGCCAGCCTGGCCCGGGCCCTGGAAAATTTCGACGGTGCCCATCCGACTCCGGTCGCCCCTTCAAGGAAACTGCCATGCCCTTCATCCGCCACCTGCTGAGCCTGTCTTTGGGCGCGGCGCTGCTCAACGTCCCGCTGCTGCACGCTGAGGAGCTGCCTGCGCCGATCCGCAAGATCGAAGAAAAAGGCGCCAAGATCATCGGCAGCTTCGACGCCCCGGATGGCCTCAAGGGCTATGCCGCGCAATACCAGAACCGCGGCATGACCCTGTACCTGACCGCCGACGGCAAGCACGTGCTGCTGGGCAACCTGTACGACGCCGACGGCAAGGACCTGAGCGCCGAGCCGTTGCAGAAACTGGTGTATGCCCCCATGGCCAAGGAAGTCTGGGGCAACCTGGACAAGAGCAACTGGATCGCCGACGGCAAGGCTGATGCACCGCGCATCGTCTACCTGTTCAGCGACCCCAACTGCCCCTACTGCAACATGTTCTGGGAGCAGGCACGGCCCTGGGTCAAGGCTGGCAAGGTGCAGCTGCGGCACATCATGGTGGGCATCATCCGCGAAGACAGCCCGGGCAAATCCGCCGCGCTGCTGGCCGCCAAGGACCCGCAACAGGCCCTGCAGGATCACGAGAAAGCCGGCAAGGGCAGCAGCCTGAAACCCCTGGCCAGCATTCCTGCGGCGGTGCAGGCCAAGCTCGACGCCAATATGAAGCTGATGGAAGAACTGGAGCTGTCGGCCACCCCGGCGATCTTCTACCTCGACGACAAGGGCGAGTTGCAACAGCAGCAAGGCGCCCCGGCCCCGGGCAAGCTGACGCAGATACTCGGCCCGAAATAAATCCGTGGCGAGGGAGCTTGCTCCCGCTGGGCGGCACCGCCGCCCCAACCCTTTGCAGCACCGTGCATCAAGAACATCCCCGATGCAGGCTTTACGGCTGCCCTGCAGCCGAACGGGAGCAAGCTCCCTCGCCACCGGGTTAACGCGAATGCCGCGCCTCCAGGAACTCCAGCAACGCCCGGGTCACGAACTCGGGGTTCTCCAGGCTGGAAATATGCCCCGCCTCGGGCACCAGCTGATACGGGCAACCGATGCGCTCGGCCATCTCGATGGTTTCCGCAGGCGGCCGCGGCTGGTCCTGATCGCCGCACAGCAGCAACGTCTTCGCGGCATCAAGACGCCCCAACTGATCCAACACATCCGCCCGGCTGAAGGTGATGCGCCCCATGGGAATCACGCTCTGGCGCAGGCGCTCGGCCGGCAATTGGGCCAGCGTGGCACGAAACGCCTGGAACAGCGCCGACTGCCGGTCGATGCCCGGACGGAAGAAGATCGGCACCACGATATCCAGCAGCATCGGGCTGATCTGGCCAGTGGTTTCGATCTGCTGGAACAGCGAAAAGTAATACTGCCGGGTCGGCTCCGGCTCGGCCCCCAGGTAGGTGTCCATCAGCACCAGCCCATTGATCCGCTGCGGTGCCGCCAACGCCAGTCGCGCGCCCCACATGCCACCCACCGACAGCCCCACCAGGGTGGCCTGCTCGATCCACAAATGATCCAGCAACGCCAGCATCTGCCGCGCCAGGTCGTCCAGCGATGCCGTGCCTTCCGGCAGCGGCCCGGACTGGCCATGGCCCCACAAATCCACGGCGATCACTCGGTACTGCGCCGCCAAGGCCTCGATCTGCGGCGCCCACATGCCCGTGTCCCATAGGTAACTGCCAGCCAGCAGCACCACCGGTCCCTGCCCCTGGTCGAGGTAGTGCAGCGCTTGTCCGTCGATGATCGCGAAAGGCATCGAGTGTCTCCTGTGTACGAAGAAAGGTCCGACAGACTGTGCCGCTGAAGCGCTTCAGTCAATCGGACCTGTTCGACAAAAAGCGTCAGAATTTTCACGATTTAAACCCAACCCCTGCTCCGCCCAAACGCCACCCAGCGCCTTTCCAACAGCCGCTTCAGCGCAGCCGCAGCGCGTCGGAAGGCCGTGCAAAGGCGAGCTGTCACTCAGGACTTTCCCCTCTGATTCGCGGAAGTTTCCTGCATACCCCCCTGGCCGTGCTGATTAGTCTGAAAACCCAGTTTGCAGAGCCTGCGCCGCAGCCTCTGCCTGCCCCACGCGGATGAAAGCCGCTCAAGCCCCCTCATCAATAGCACCGCATCGGTCGCCACTTGCCACAGCGCAGCGGCCCGTCCGACGTGACGCCCCGGAGTACCCATGCCACTTCGCAGCCTTGTCCTAGGATTGCTGCTGGGCTGTTGCTACATGCACCAGAGCCTGGCCGCAGAGCGCCTGACACTGATCAGCCAAAGCACCGCCCAACACCGCGAACTCAAGCTCTCCGAAGCCGACTGGCGCTGGTTGCGCAACAAGCGGGGGCTGCTGCTGGGCACCGCCTCGCCCAATGCCCTGCCCATGGAGATCAGCAGCGCCCATCACGAATTTCAGGGGCTGACGGCCGACTACCTGAAGCTGATGGCCAGCTCGCTGGGGCTGAGGGTGCAGGTGCGGCGCTACCCCAGCCGCCAGGCCGCACTCAAAGCGCTGGTGGCCGGGGACATCGACCTGCTGGGCAATGCAACACCCTTCGAGGCCCAGGCCCATGGCTTGCTGCTGAGCAAGGCCTATGTCAGCGACACCCCGACCCTGGTGGCCCGAGTCGGGCAGGCACCGCCGCTCAAGGGCAGCCGCCTGGCACTGGCCCCCGACTACCTGCCCCTGGAGAAAGTCCGCGAGCTCTATCCGCGCGCCATCCTCATGCCCTATGCCTCGGCGCAAGCGGCCCTGCGCGCAGTGGTGTTCGGCCAGGCCGACCTGCTGCTGAGCAATTCCCTCAGCGCGCAGTTCCTGCTCAACCTGAGCTATTCGGAGCAGGTTCACGTGCTCCGCAGCGAAGCCCCGGTGCTTCCCGGTTTCAGCTTCGCGGTGGCCCGACGCAACCCGCAGCTACGACGGATGCTCAACCAAGCACTGGCGCAGATCCCCCACGAACAGCAGATCGGCATACACCGGCGCTGGGGCGACAAACGCATGCTCAGCCTCACCCCGCTCGAACTCAGCATCGAGCAGCGCCGCTGGATACATGAGCACCCACGGGTGCAGGTGGGGGTCAGCCGCGGCCTGGCGCCGCTGTCCTATTTCGGCCCGGACAATCGCTACCAGGGCCTGACCGCCGACCTGCTGCAACTGATCAGTGCCCAGACCGGGCTGCGCTTCGAGATCCAGGCGTTCGACGACGTCGAGCAGATGTACAGCGCCGTGCAGCAGCACAAGGTCCAGGTACTGACGCCACTGGCCCGCAGCCCGGAGCGGGAAACGCTGCTGCACTTCACCCGGCCGCTGCTCTACGCGCCCTATGTGCTGGTGACCCGCAATCAGGCGCAGGCGCCCCAGAGCCTCGAGCAAATGCACGGCAAAACCCTTGTGCTGCCCATTGGCCACAGCCTGCTGCCGACACTGCGCAAGCACTACCCAGGCATCCGCCTGCAAACCGCCGACTCACGGCCCCAAGCCCTGGACATGCTCGCCGACCACCGCGCCGACGCCACCCTGATCAACGAACTCAGCGCCAGCCACGCGCTGCCGCAGATCCACAGCAATCACCTGAAGCTCAGCGCCGCCCTGGATCGGCCGCAGTCGGTCATGTCCCTGGCGGTGCGCCGCGATCAGCTGGAATTGTTCGCCATCCTGGAACAGGCCCTGGCCGATATTCCTGCCGATGTGCTGATGGAGCTGAGCCACCACTGGCGGCGGCAGGTGCCCCTTGCCTCACCTTCGTGGCGCGACTACCAGCCCACCCTCTATCGCCTGGCAGCAGGCGCCGGGCTCTTGCTGCTGATGGCCCTGGGCTGGGGTTGGGGCATGCGTCGCCAGGTGCTGCAACGCCAGCAGCTGCTTGAACAACTGCGCCAGGCCAAGGCCCGGGCCGACAGCGCCAACCAGGCCAAGAGCGACTTCCTGGCCAGCATGAGCCATGAAATCCGTACGCCGATGCATGCCGTGCTCGGCCTGCTGGAGCTGGCCCTCAAGCGCGCGGACCTGGGCCAGGCAGATCGCCCGTCGCTGGCCCTGGCCCATGACTCGACGCAGGGCCTGCTGGCCTTGCTCGGCGATAGCCTGGACATCAGCCGGATCGAAAGCGGCCGGCTCCAGCTCAACCCGCAGCGCACCGACCTGCGCACCCTGCTGGAAACCCTGGTGCGGGTGTTCGAACCCACGGCCCGAGGCAAAGGCCTGCAACTGCAGCTGGAAATCCAGCACAGCGCCCCGGGCGATGTACTGGTGGACCCGCTGCGGCTCAAGCAGATCCTCTCCAACCTCACCAGCAATGCGCTGAAGTTCACCGAGCGGGGCCAGGTTCGGATCTGCGCCCAGTTGCTGCCCGCCGGCAGCGACCAGGTACAGCTGCAACTCTGTGTGCAAGACAGCGGCCCGGGCATCAGCGATGCCGACCAGCAGCGCCTGTTCCAGCCCTTCAGCCAGATTCACGGCGCCCACCAGGCCGGTCATGGCGGCAGCGGCCTGGGCCTGCTGATCTCCCGTTCATTGTGCGAAATGATGGGCGGGCGCCTGCAACTGCAAAGCACCCCCGGGGTGGGCACCCGAGTTTGGTTGCACTTGCCGCTGACCTCACTGCCAGCGGCGACCCAGGAACCGCCGGCCGCCCCACTGGCCCGGCCGCTCGACACCCACAGAGTGCTGCGGGTGCTGGTGGTGGATGACAACTCGGCCAACCGCCGTTTGCTGTGCAAGCAGCTGCAGTTTCTTGGCCACCAGCCACGCCCGGCGCAATGGGGCGCCGCCGCCCTGGAACTGTGGCAGGCCGAAACCTTCGACCTGCTGATCACCGACTGCAATATGCCGCAGATGAATGGCTACCAACTGGCCCGGCAGATCCGCCAGCTCGAGCGCCAGCAGCAACGTCGCGCCCTGCCGATCTGGGGCTACACCGCCCAAGTCCAGGCCGAGGAACGCCAGCGCTGCCTGGCAGCCGGTATGGACGCCTGCCTGTTCAAGCCCATGGCCCTGGACGAACTGCAGCAGGCCCTCGAAGAGCTGGCGCGCTCTGCTCCCCTCCCGCCGGAGTTGCCACGCATGCCCCACCTGAACCTCGACGCTCTGCGCCAGTTCGCCGGCGACAACCCCGAGGTGCTGCGCCAGGTATTGCTGGACATTCTCGACAGCCACCGCCAAGACCTGCAAAAGGTCGGCCGCCTGTTGCTGGCGGACCACGACGCTGGCATCGCCGAGCTGGCCCACAGCATCAAGGGCGCCGCGCGCATCATCAACGCCCAGCGCCTGATTGCCAGTTGCCAGCAGCTGGAACAGGCCTGGCGCCAGAGTGCGCCGCTAGCGCAGCTCAAGCAGCACTTGACCGGGTTGCAGCAACTGATGCTGGAGTTCGACGATGACTTGCAGCAACTGCTGGAGCAGGCCTGACCCCGCCCCATGCGCCGGGGCGATCAGCACCAGGCTGAGCACCTCTGGCCCGAGCCGATGCCCGCAGCCAGGCCGCGTCGAAGGGGATTTTTTGCTTTAAGAGTCAGGCTGCCCTGCGCCAGCAACGGCTGGCGCGGGCCATTCGGCGTACCTCAAGAGCGGGGTACGCCAGGGAGGGATCACACCACGCCGTTGCGCTTGGCGAAGTCGATCAGCCCCAGCAGGCTGATCTCGCCGATCTTGTCCTGCAAGCGGGTCTTGTAGGAGCTGACGGTCTTGTTGTTGATCAGGAACTGGTCGGCGATCTGCTTGTTGCTGTAGCCCAGGGCCAGGTAGCGCAGCACCGTCAGTTCACGGTCCGAAAGGCTGTCGAGCAGCACGCCCTCATCGGCATCGGAACCCAGGGCGCGGCTACTGGCCACCGCCGCATCAGGAAAATAGCGGTAGCCGGCGAGCACCGCACGTACCCCATCCAGCAAGCCGTTGGGGTCCTCCTGTTTGTAGACGAAGCCATGGGCCCCGGCCCGCAGGCAGCGCCCGGAAAAGAACGCCGGGTCCTGGCCGCTGAGCACCAGGATACGCGGTGGTGCTTCCTGGGCCATGATCCGGCTGATCACTTCAAGGCCGCCAAGGCCGGGAATATCCAGGTCCAGCAGCACCAGGTCCGGTTGCAGCTCACGGGTCAGGCTGAGGCCTTCGACCCCGGTGCCGGTTTCGCCGGCGATGGTGTGTCCGGCACGCTCGAGCATCAGCCGTGCGGCCATGCGCACCATGGGGTGGTCATCGATCAGTAGCAGTCTTGCCATATTCATGATCCTTCATGCACCTGTTCGACCAGGTGCTATCCGAATGGAAGCGTCAACGCCATGGGTCGGCATCGATCGCAAAAAGAAGTGAATGAGCCTTGTAGAGGCGCATCGAGGCCTGAGCCGGCCATCGCTGCCAGGGCAAACGCCGAGCATTAACACGCGGTCAGGGGGTGGTCAAAAAGCCCGGAGACCGATAGCGCCACCGCCGTTCGCGGCAGCCCGCCACGCCGGGCCCGGCCTCGAGTGGGCCGGCTGCGGCCCGCCCAGGCCGGTCGGCACAGGCCAGGGAAGGCTTGAGCCTGTGCCCTTGGCAAGCATTGCCCGGGCCTTGTGCGCAGGCGGGCCCGAGCCCGGTACGCCTCTGCGGGCAACCGCTTGAATGGCAGATCGGCGACAAAGGCAATCGGCGTAAACCTCATGTCAAAGCGTCAAAGTCAGTCATGCACAGACGACAACCACGAATGCGCGGCAAGGGTTCAGCCCATCGGCAGCACGGCCCCGACCGCACCGCGCACTAACCGGCAATTCTCGCCGGTTGCGGTATCGAGGCATTCACCCGCGCGGCCCCGTCGTGGTGCGATGGGTGCTGCACATCGCCGCGCGGCTCGGACGCCGGTACAGAATGATCGGCCCCCTGCCGGGAAGCACCGGCCAGGCTTTCCACCCGCGCATTGACAGTGGACTGGCTGCAACTGGCCACATGAATCTGAATGTCCCGGGAGGTCTCGGCGGCGCCACCGTCCACCACGGTCAGGTCCACCTGGGTGGCCGGACCGCCCGCCACCTGCTGCCCCTTCGCCCCCGGGCAAGGCGTGGCAGCGGCGGGCCCGGCGACCTCGCCATGGGCAGTGTCCTTGACCGCCACCACCGCCGCCGAAGCGATACCCAATGCCACCGTGGTGACCCATAGACGCTTGTTGATTTTCATCTCATACCCCTTGCCTGCCAGAAAATGGAAGTCGACAGCCGCTGAAAGCGCCCTTGAGGCCCCTTCCACGTGCTGAAACCGGTCCGAGTATCGGCCTTGGCCATTCGCCGATATGCAGGACCATTCCATTGCTCTGTAGGAAAGCTCCATCAATATCCGATGCATTTCGCACTCGGCAACCGCCTCGATTCCCTGGCCGGGCCCGACAGACTGTGGCGCGCAAGCACCACGATCAATCGGACCCGGACGATAAAGGCGCTTGGCCAATCCTGAGGTTCAAGCCCCGCGGCGGCTGTCCAGCAAGGCCTCGACCACGGCCCGAGCCATCTCCACGGAATGCACCATGGACCAGATCAGGCCGCGCTCGACCCCGCTGCCCTGCTGGGTGATTTCATCGCAGACCTCCTCGGCGCATTTGAGCAGCAGCGAGATATGCACCAGGGCCTCTTCGGCACTGACGCCCGGACGAACGCTGAACAGAGAATCAGGGGCAACGGACCTGGCTTGAGTGCTGAGCCGGAACAGCGCCGGGTCTGCCGGTTGCTGGGCCAGGGCCACGCGCAAAGTGGCGTTGGCGGCTTTAAGGGCGGGATCGCGGTAGGACGTGGGTGGATCGGGGACAATCTTTTTCATGGTTGACTCCAGTGGATTAAAGGAGCCGACACCATTCGCTTGCACACGAAATGAGGGTGGCAGCCGTACGCAGGGGTGCAAGACCGAGTCCACTGGCGCTTCTCGGCAGATCCGAAGATCTCCCGCGTACGGCCGCCATAACATGGCGGACACGAAAAACGCTCAATCAGCGCTGAGCGTTTGTGCACCAGATAGAGCTCGGACTTGCACATCCGAGCCATCGATTTGGCGATGGCCCAAGCACCCTAGCCCGCCCATCTGGCGCATTCAAGCGGCCCGCAGTTTCTCGGAAATGCCTTACAAAAGAAAGAGACTAAACACCATTCCAGCGCACTCCCGGCCCACCCCTCCCCCGTAGGAGCTGGCCGGGCGGCGTTCCGCTTGCCGGCGAAGGCGTCCGCCAGGGCGATGCATCACTCACAGGCCCCTTCGCCGGCAAGCCGGCTCCTACGAAAAAGCGCGTAAAACGCGCTTGGGCTTTTGATCTTGATTGTCCTGCCCCTTCAGGAGGCCGAGCACAGGCATTGCGTAGGGGGTAGCTCGGCATGGATGCCGAGCTAGCCGCCCCAGGCCATGGATGGCCTGTGGCGGCGTGCCCCCGGAGCAATGCCGGAGCGAGGGAACGCCGAGCCTTGGCGAGGCGCCGGATGCGGGGGCAGGAGGCCTTTGGTTACTTTGGGCCTTTTCCAAAGTGACCCGCTGTAAAAGCGGAACCCTAAGCCGCCATGACCTCAGCAACGGATATGTACCCAGTAACAGCCTCCCCCAGGCTGCAACTGACAACGCGCCTCAGCGAAATTCCTCAGGCGCCTCGCGCTCGAGGATGTTCTCCAGCTCCCCCAGATCATCCCGCTGCGCAAGAATCGCGCTGACCTGCTCGACCCATTCCTGCTGCGAAGCAATCGCCGCCCACGACTGGCTGCCAAAGCCGTGATACGGCCGGTCATCAAAGGTGCTGATCAACAGTTGATTCAGGCGCCCCGTGTCCAGCTTGTTGCGCTGCACCTGCACCTGCAGCGCCCCCAGCACCTTCTGCTGCTCCTGCGGGTTCGGCGCATAGCTCGACACCCGCGGCGAGCTGAGCACCAGAAACTCCGGCGGCAGGTTTTCATCGATGGCCGCCTGCAACCGGTAATGCCCATCGAGAATCAGGTAGCTGTTCAAACCGCTGACATACCACAGCAGGATCGGCGGCAAGCTGCCTTCCCGGGCTTTCTTGCGCCACCACTTCAGGCGCCCGGCCAGGGGGTCGACGCCATGCAGGCCGACCACCGCCCCACCGCCCTCCCACAGTTCGACCCAGCGCGCCGGGCCAGGTTGTTGGTTGTCGAGGATATTGCGGCCATCGATCGACCAGTTCGGCAGATGGCTCAAGGCATCGTCGCCGCCCTTGAAGTACCAGGTGTCGATACCGCTGAGCCGCGCTCGCCCATAAGGGTGGGAAGCCGGCCGCAGCGCCCGCACCAGCCAGTAGCCGGGGTAGAAGAATTCCGCCTGGTGCTGGCGCAACTGCTGGACGAAGAACCGGCTCCAGGCCTTCAAGCGCTGGCTAGGCGCAAGGCCCGCCTGTTGTTCCACCTGGGGCGAATCAATGGGGCCCACCAGGGTTTGCGGCAGGTGCTCCAGCAGGTGATTGCGCACCAGCCACACACCGTAGAGGCAGCTCGACATCGTGCCCCAGAGCAGGGTCTGCTCCCCCAGCACCAGTTGCATGCGGCGGTTGTCGCCGCTCAGCAGTCGCAGGTTCGGCTTGCCACGGGCCGGGCCGGGTACATCGACCCCCAGGCCATTCCAGTGGCCCGCCAAATCCTCGATATCACGCCAGAAAATCTGTTCCACGATGGTCCCTGTTCATTGCCTGCCCTGGGGCGAACGGGCGCGACTATAGCATTCGCCGGCAGGTGCCCCTCCCTACCTGTAGGCGCTGGCTTGCCAGCGAACGCGGCAGCACCCTACCCGCGCCTTGCGATCACCGCCTCCGCCTGCTGGCCCAGCCCTTGTTCGCTCAGGCACTGCCGCACCTCCTCGCACCACTGCGACTCCGGCTCATGGTCGGCCCAGGCGTAGGTGGCGCTGCGGTAATCCGGGCGATCGTCGAAGGCCTGGATCAGCACCTGGTTGAGGTGCTCGGTGCTAAGCAGTTTGTTGCGTGGAACGGCGTCGCCGCGTTTGCGCAGTGAATCCAGCACCCGTTGCTGCTGTTGCGGGCAGGCTAGGGTCGGACGTTCGCGGGTGGCGCACACCACGATAAAGGTCGGCGCCAGGTTTTCCGCAATGGCCGCCTGCAAGCGGTAATGGCCGTCGATCACCACATAGGAGGCCAGGCCGCCGACATACCACAAGAGGATCGGCGGCAGGCTGCCTTCCCGGGCCTTCTTGCGCCACCACTTCAAGCGCCCAGCCTGCAGGTCCACCGAGTGCAGGCCGATCAGCTTGCCGCCGCCGTGCCACCAGTCGATCCACTCCAGGGTCTGGGGTTGCAGGTTGTCGAGAAAATCCTCGCCGTACAGGCGCCAGCTGGGCAGGTGGCTGAAGGGCTCTGCCGAGGAGCTGAAGCGCCAGCTGTCCAGGCCGGGAGCGGGCGGGCCCTGCTCCGGCAACAGGCCTTGGGCCAGCCAGTAGCCGGGGGTCAGGAAGTGCCTGGCGCTTTCGCTCAGGCGGCTGACGAAGTAACGGCTCCAGGCCTTGATCCGCAACGCCGGAGCCAGGGCCGCATGTTGCTCGACGGTGGGCGAATCGATGGGCGACAGCAGCCGGCACTCAGCCCCCTGGGCCAGCCGATTGCGCACCAGCCAGACGCCACCCGAACCCCGCACCGGCGTGGCCCAAAACAGCGTGTTGTGGTGGTGCATCAGCTTGATCCGGGCATTGCTGCCACTGCGCAGGTACAGCGGCGGCTTGTCACCGGCGGCCTCGCCTACCGTCACCCCGAGCCCGTTCCAGCGGCCGTGGGCATCTTCGATATCGTGCCAGTAAAGCGGCTCTGCCATGGTTCCGGTCCTTGAACTGTCTGCAACGACAAAGCCCGACAGCGCTGCGGTCGGGCAATGGGCCGCGGACTATAGCAAGTACAGTGCGGCCGAAGCATCCCGTGTGGCCTAAGCCCCCCATGTGGCGAGGGAGCTTGCTCCCGCTCGGGCGCGCAGCGGCCGTAAGGCCTGAATCCACGATCTTCCTAGAGGAACAAGGTGCAGCCTTTGGGGTGGCTGCGCCACCCAGCGGGAGCAAGCTCCCTCGCCACAACTGCTTTATAGGCCTTCCAGCTCGGCCATCAGGTCACTCAGGCGATCGACCTTCTCCTCGTTGATTTGATTGGCGCCCAAGCCGTCGATGTAGGCGGCCAGTTCCTGCACCGTGCTGCACTCGAACATGGCCCGCAGCGGCACGTTGCGTTGCAGGGTCTTCTGTACCCGCGAGGCGATCTGGGTGGCCAGCAGCGAGTGCCCGCCCAACTCGAAGAAGTTGTCGCGAACCCCCACCTGCTCGACCTTGAGCACCTCGGCCCAGATAGCCGCCAGGGTCTGCTCCAGTTGGTTGCTCGGGGCCACATAGTCCTGGCTCTGCAACTGGCCGATCTCCAGGGCCGGCAGGGCCTTGCGGTCGAGCTTGCCGTTGGCGTTGAGCGGCAGGCGCTCCAGCCACAACCAGTGCAGCGGCACCATGTATTCCGGCAGTTCGGCACGCAGGCGCGGCTTGATCCGCTCCAGGCATTCGCTCGGGCTCAGGCTTGAGTCACTGGCGACCAGATAGCCCACCAGATGCTTGCCATTGACCCCTTCCTGCACGCCCACCGCCGCATCGCGGATTTCCGGCTGCTCATGCAGACGCGCTTCGATCTCGCCGAGTTCGATGCGGTAGCCGCGGATCTTCACCTGATGGTCGATCCGCCCGACGTACTCCAGCACACCGTCGCTGCGCCGCCGTGCCAGGTCGCCGGTGCGGTACAGGCGTTGGCCCGCAGCACCGAACGGATGGGGCACAAAGGCTTGCGCAGTACGCAACGGGTCGCTGACGTAGCCACGACCGACACCGGTGCCGGCCACGCACAACTCGCCCACCGCCCCCAGGGGCACCAGCTCCAGGGCTTCGTCCATCAGGTACAGCTGGTTGTTGTCGGTGGGCGTACCAATCGGCAAGTAGGCGCCACGGGTCGAGGCCAGGTCGACGCGGAAGAAGGCCACGTCATCCGAGCATTCCGCCGGGCCGTAGGCGTTCACCAGGCCGATCTGTGGATAACGCAACAGCCACTGGTGCGCCAGCTCGGGCGGCATGGCCTCGCCGGTGGGCAGCATCCAGCGCAGGCCATCGAGGGCGATGGCGTCCTGGGCGAGCATGCCCTGGATCAGCGACGGCACGCTCTCCAGCACCGTGATGCCCTGCTCCTGGACATGGGCCAACAGGCCCTGGGGATCATGGGCAATGGCATTGGGCACTATGTCCACCCGGGCGCCGAACAGCGGCGCGGCGAGGAACTGCCAGACCGAAATATCGAAGCTCTGGGAAGCGGTCTGGGCGATCACATCGGCTTCGCTCAACTGCAGGTACGGCACCTTGCTCAGCTGGTTGTTGAGCATGCCGCGCTGCTCCACCATCACGCCCTTGGGCAGGCCAGTGGAACCGGAGGTGTAGATCACATAGGCGAGGTTGTCCGGGGTGCTGTAGCGGCCCGGGTTGCTCGCGGCATGCCCGGCGCCTTGCAGCTCTTCCCACACCAGCAGCCGCGGACGGCCGGCACAGCCGAACTCGTCCAGCAGGGCCTGGGCCTGCTCGCGCAAGGCCGCGGTGCAAACCAGGATCGGCGTGCGACTGAGCTCGATGATGCGCCCCAGGCGCTGGCTCGGCAGGCCCGGGTCCAGGGGCAGGTAGCCGGCCCCGGCCTTGAAGCTGCCGATGATCATGCCCAGCAGTTCCAGGCTGCGCTCGGCCAGCAGCGCCACCGGCTGATCAAAGCCCACGCCATGGGCGATCAGGGCATGGCCCAGGCGGTTGCTGCACTGGTTCAACTCGGTGTAGCTGTAGTGCCGGTCCAGGCAGCTGGCGGCAACGCGTTGCGGATGGGCCGCTACCTGGGCTTCGAACAGCTCCACGTAGCTGCGCTGCAGCGGGTAGTCATGCTGGCTCTGGTTGCAGCCGGCCAGCAGGAACTGCTGTTCGTCTTCACCCAGCAGCGGCAGCTCGGCCATGTCGCCCTGCAGGCCGTGCATCAGGGCCAGCAGCAGGCGCTTGAACTCGCCGAGCATGCGCTCGATGGTGGCCTGCTCGAAGTAACGCTGGTCGTAGGACAGGTGCAGGCCCAGGTCATCCCCCGGGTAGCACACGGCGGTGATCGGGAAGTTGGTGTGGGTACGACCGGAATCCGAACTAGCGTTCAGGCTCTGGGCACGGTCCAGCACCGAGACTTCCACCGGCGCGTTCTCGAACACGAACAGGCTGTCGAACAGCGGCTGGCCCTTGGGCAGTTCGCTGGTTTCCTGGATCGCCACCAGCGGCAGGTACTCGTATTCACGCAGCTGCATATTGCTGTCGAGCAAGGCCGCCAACCACTGGCGCACGCTGCAGCGCTCACCGTCTGCGGGCAGCTTGACCCGCAGGGCGATGCTGTTGATGAACAGGCCAACGGTACGTTGCATCTCCGGCATCTCTACCGGGCGCCCGGCCACTGTGACCCCGAACAGCACGTCGCGATCGCCGCTCATGCGCCGCAGCACCAGGGCCCAGGCCGCCTGGGCAAAGGTGTTGACGGTGAGCTGATGCTGCTGCGCCAGCTCCCGCAGTTGCGCGCCGTCCCGGGCATCCAGGCGGGTGTAGCAGTCACCGACGATCATGCCGCCGCTGTCACCGGCATGCTCGCGCAGGAACGGCCGGTCGCTGGGGATCGGCGTGGTGCGTTCGAAACCTTGCAGGTTCTGCCGCCACCATTGCCGCGCCTCCGCCAGGCTCTGGTGTTGCAGCCAACCGATGTAGTCGCGGTAGCGCGGCGCCAGTGCCAGCTGCGCCTCGCGGCCTTCGCCCAGGGCGGTGTAGATCTCGAAGAAGTCGTTCATCAGCAGCGAACGGCACCAGGCATCGATAAGGATGTGGTGGTTGCTCATCATGAACCAGTAGCGCGCAGCCCCCACGCGGATCAGCCGCAGGTGGAACGGCGCCTGGTTGAGCAGATCGAAACCGGCTTCACGCTCCTGTTTATGCAGGGCTTGCAACTTGGCTTCCTGCTCGGCCTCGGGCACTGCGCTCCAGTCGAGGAACTCGATCGGGGTGCGGCCCGGCTTGTGGATAACCTGCAGCATGTCCTCGCCGACGTTCCAGCAGAACGATGCGCGCAGGGCTTCGTGACGCGCCACCACCGCCTGCCAGGCCTGGGCGAAACGCTCGGGGTCCAGCTCGCTGTTGATGCGGTAGCGGTCCTGCATGTAGTACAGGCCAGTGCCTGGTTCCAGCAGGGTGTGCAACAGCATGCCTTCCTGCATGGGGGTGAGTGGGTAGACGTCCTCGATCTGCGCCGCTGGCACCGGCAGGCCATCGAGCTGGGCCTGGGTCAGGCGCGCCAGGGGGAAGTCCGACGGCGTCAGGCCACCGGCATCGTCCTTCAGGCAATGGCCGATCAGGCTGTGCAGCTCAGCCAGGTAGGCGCTGGCCAGTTCGCCGATCAGCTCGGCGTCGAAACGCTCGGCGCTGTAGGTCCAGCGCAGCACCAGCTCGCCGCCATACACCTGGCTGTCGATGCTCAGCTCGTTGGGCAACGGCGCTTCCGGCGCATGGGCCGGGCCCACCGATTCATCCAGCGGACGCAGCAAGGCATCGGCGCCGAAGCTCTGGTCGAACTGCCCCAGGTAGTTGAAGGTCACCGGCGCCAGCGGCAGCGCCGCCAGGGTCTGGCGGCTGGCGTCATCCGCCAGATAGCGCAGTACGCCATAGCCCAGGCCCTTGTGCGGCACGGCGCGCAGTTGTTCCTTGATGGCCTTGATCGAGGCGCCCTGCCCGGCCGCTTCTTCCACCTGCAACGGGGTCAGGCGCAGCGGGTAGGCGCTGGTGAACCAGCCCACGGTGCGGGTCAGGTCGATCTCGTCGAACAGCGCCTCGCGACCGTGGCCTTCCAGTTGTACCAGGGCCGAAGGCTGCCCGCTCCAGCGGCACAGCACTCGGGCCAGGGCAGTCAGCAGCAGGTCGTTGACCTGGGTGCGATAGGCCGCCGGGGCCTGTTGCAGCAGTTGCCGGGTGCGCTCGGCATCCAGGGTCACGCTGTGGCTTTGCGCCTGTTGCTGCTGCTGGCGGCCCGCGGCATTCAGGCCTGGCAGTTGCGCGGCCGGGCCGGCCAGTTGCTGTTGCCACCAGCCCAGTTCTTCACGCAGGGATTCGCTGCCGGCATAGGCTTGCAGGCGGCTCGACCAGTCCCGCAGGGCGCTGGTCTTGGCCGGCAGTTGCACGGCCTGGCCGGATGCCAACTGGCGATAGGTGTTCTGCAGGTCTTCCAGCAGCACCCGCCAGGACACCCCGTCCACCACCAGGTGGTGGATCGCCAGCAACAGCCGTTGTTCACCTTCAGGCGCATCCACCAGCACCGCCCGCAGCAGCGGCCCCTGCTCCAGGTCGAGGCTGCGCTGGGCATCGGCGAACAACGCTTCGCAGGTGGCCAGGGACGGCACCCGCACTTGCCACAGCAACGGCGCATCGGACAGCGGCAGGTATTCGGCGCGCCACTGGCCGCCGCTCTGGTTGAAGCGCAGGCGCAGGGCGTCGTGCTGCTCCAGCACCGCCAGCAGTGCGTGCTCCAGTAGCTGGGCATCCAGGGTGGCCACAGGTTGCAACAGCAGGGCCTGGTTCCAGTGCTGGGGCTGGGGCATGGAGCTGTCGAAGAACCAGTGCTGGATTGGCGTCAGCGGCGCTTCACCACTGAGCAGGCCCTGCTCGGCACTGATCCGCTGGCTGTGGCTGGCCACTCGGGCCAGGGCCTGCACGCTCTGGTGCTGGAACAGGTCGCGCGGGGTGAAGTGAATGCCCAGCTGGCGGGCACGGCTGACCACCTGGATCGACAGGATCGAGTCGCCCCCCAGCTCGAAGAAATTGTCGTTGAGCCCCACTTGCTCAAGGTTCAGCACCTCGCCCCAGACCCTGGCCAGGGTCTGCTCCAGCTCGTTGCTCGGTGCCACGTACTGTTGGCGATTGAGCTCTGGGTCGGGCGTTGGCAGGGCCCGGCGGTCGAGCTTGCCGTTGGCGGTCAGCGGCATGCTCGCCAGAAGCATCAGGTGGGTCGGCACCATGTAGTCCGGCAGCTGGGTTTTCAGCTGTTGCTTGAGGGCTTCGCGCAGGTTGGCCTGCTGCACTTCATCCTGCTCGGCGACCTCGCTTACCAGGTAGCCGGCCAGTTGTTTGCCGGACGGCGTATCCAGGGCCAGCACCACCGCTTCGCGCACCGCAGGGTGATCCAGCAGGCGGGTTTCGATTTCCCCCAGCTCGATGCGGAAGCCGCGGATTTTCACCTGATGGTCGACCCGGCCGATGTATTCCAGCTGGCCGTCGGCGCACTGGCGCACCAGGTCGCCGGTGCGGTACAGGCGCCCGCCATCAGTGGCGAAGGGGTCGGCGACAAAGCGTTCGGCGCTCATCCCCGGACGCCGGTGGTAACCCTGGGCCAGGCCGGCACCGCCCACATACAGCTCACCGGTGGCGCCTGGCGGCACCAGGGCCAGATCAGCGTCGAGAACATAGGCCACCCGCGCCCCAACGATGCGGCCGATGGGCACGCTGGCCACGCCTTCGGCCAACTGCTGCGGCGCCAGGCTGGCCAGGGGCATGACCACGGTTTCGGTGGGGCCGTAGGCGTTGAAGAACAGGCTCGGCTGGAAGGCCGCGCGGATGCGTTGCAGGTGCTCGCCGGTCAGGGCCTCGCCGCCGGTGATGCACATGCGCACCGGCAGGCTCTGCTGCTGGGAGGCCAGGTGCTGGGCCAACTGGCTGCCGTAGCTCGGGGTGAAACCAAGGATGCTGATGCGGTGCTGGCGGATCAGTTGGCAGATCTCTTCGGCATCCCACTGCCCTTGCGCCCGCAGTACCACCTGGGCGCCGCTGAGCAAGGGCACCAGCAGGCGCTCGGTGGCGGCGTCGAAGTTGATCGAATAGAAGTGCAGCTCGCAGTCATCGGCGCGCATGCCGAAACGCCGGATCACCGCCTGGCAGTGCATGGCGATTTCCCCGTGGGACACCACCACGCCCTTGGGCTGGCCGGTGGAACCGGAGGTGTAGATCAGGTACGCCTGATGCTGGGGCAGGCTGACAAAAGGCAGCTCGCTGGCCGGGTAGTCGGCCAGCAGCGCGCCGTCTTCTTCCAGGCACCAGCGGCCGACACCGGCCGGCAACTCGCCCAGGGCCTCGAACATCCGCGCATCGCTGAGCAGCAGGCCAACGCCACTGTCCTCGATCATGTAGTGCAGGCGATCCAGGGGGTATTCCGGGTCCAGCGGCACATAAGCACCGCCGGCCTTGAGAATCGCCAGCAGGCCGATGACCATTTCCAGGGAACGCTCCAGGGCCAGGCCGACCCGCACCTGCGGGCCCACGCCCCGCTCGCGGAGCATCCACGCCAGGCGGTTGGCGCGGCTGTCCAGCTCGCTGTAGCTCAGGGTCTGGCCGGCGAAGGTCAGGGCCGGGGCGTCCTTGCGCGCCAGGGCCTGTTCGCCGAACAGCTGGTGGATGCACTGGTCCAGGCGCTGTTCGCCGGGCTCCTGGCCCAGGCTGTCCAGCAGTTGCTGTTGCTCTTGATCTTGCAGCAACGGCAGTTCGCACAGGCGCTGCTGCGGATCGCCCAGCAGCGCCTGCAGCAGGTTGCGCCAATGGCCGGCCATGCGCGCAATGCGCGGCTCGTCGAACAGGTCGGTGCTGTAGGTCAGGCAGCAACCCAGGCGTTGATCCAGGTCGGTGACTTCCAGGTTGAGGTCGAACTTGGTGGCCCGGGCATCGTTGACCAGGTACTCCACGGTCATCCCCGCCAATTGCCGGCTCTGCTGGAACTCCCAGCGCTGGACGTTGCACATCACCTGGAACAGCGGGTTGTAGGCGGCGCTGCGCGGTGGCTGCAACGCTTCCACCAGGTGGTCGAAAGGCAGGTCCTGGTGCGACTGGCCCTCAATCACGGTATGCCGTACCTGCTCCAGCAACTGGCCGACGCTCATCTGCCCGTCGAGCTGGCAACGCAGCACCTGGGTATTGAGGAAGGCGCCGATCAGCCCCTCGCTTTCCGGGCGGATGCGGTTGGCCACTGGCGCACCGATGCGCAGGTCGGTCTGGCCGCTGTAGCGGTACAGCAGCACCGACAGCGCTGCGGTCATGGTCATGAACAAGGTCAGGCCGTGTTCGGCATTGAAGGCGCGCACCCGGGCCGCCAGCTCGTCGCTCAAGTCGAAGCGATAGAGCTCGCCCTGGTGGCTTTGCAACGCCGGGCGCGGCCGGTCGCTGGGCAGCTCCAGCAATGGATGCTCGCGGCCCAGTTGCTCGGTCCAGTAGTCCAGCTGGCGCTGGCGCTCGCCGGATTCCAGCCACTGGCGTTGCCACACGCTGTAGTCCAGGTACTGCACCGGCAGGGCTTCCAGGGGCGATTCGCGATCGTCGAGAAAGGCTTCGTAGAGCAGCCCCAGCTCACGGGCGAAGATGTCCATGGCCCAGCCTTCGGTGACGATATGGTGCAGGGTCAGGACAAAGTAGTGCTCCTGCTCGCCGGCCTTGACCAGGAAGGCGCGCAGCAGCGGGCCGGTTTCCAGGTCGAAGGGCTGGTGCGCTTCGCTGTCGGCCAGTTGTTGCAGGCGGCCCTGGCGGTCTTCCGCGGATAGGGCCGAGAAATCCTTCCAGGCCATGCGCAGGCCGGTGTCGGCATGCACCTGCTGGCGGGCCACGCCATTGATGCTGGGGAAGGTGGTGCGCAGGGTTTCGTGCCGCAGGATCAACGCCTGCAGCGCCGCCTCGAAACGCCCCACATCCAGCACGCCACTCAAGCGCGCCATGCCGCCGACGTTATAGGCCGGGCTGTCGGGTTCCATCTGCCAGAGGAACCACATGCGCTGCTGGGAATAGGACAGCGGCACCGGCTGGCTGCGGTCGACCTTGGCGATGGGCGGCTGCTGGTTGCGTGCGCCGCTCTCCTGAATCAACCGCACCTGTTCGGCGAAGGCCCCCAGTTCGCTGGCTTCGAACAGCGCCCGCAGCGGCAGCTCGACATCGCAGGCCTGGCGGGTGCGGGAAATGATCTGGGTGGCCAGCAGGGAATGCCCGCCCAGGGCGAAGAAATCGTCCGTCAGGCCGATGCGTGGCTGGCCCAGCACTTCACGCCAGATGGCGGCAATTTGCTGCTGCAGCGCGCTAACCGGTTCAACGTGCTCGCGCACCTGCCATTGCGGCTCCGGCAGGGCCCGGCGATCCAGCTTGCCACTGGGGCTCAGGGGCATGGCGTGCAGGCGCAGCAGCTGCACCGGCACCATGTATTCCGGCAGTTCGGCGGCCAGCGCGGTTTTCAGTTGGGCGCTCTGCTGTTCTGCATCTTCATCGGCAGCAACCGCCGTGTAGTAACCGATCAGTTGCGGGCCGGCCTGGGTGTCGCGCACCAGCACCGCGGCCTGGGCCACACCGGCCTGGGCCAGCAACCGGGCTTCGATTTCCTGCGGCTCGACGCGAAAGCCTCGCAGCTTGACCTGCTGGTCGAGGCGGCCGAGGTATTCCAGCACCCCATCGGCGCACCAGCGCACCCGGTCACCGGTGCGGTACAGACGGGCGCCCTGCTCGCTCAGCGGGTCGGCTACAAAGCGTTCGGCGGTCAGTGCCGGGCGCCCCAGGTAACCCCGGGCCAGGCCCTGGCCGCTGATGCACAGCTCGCCAGGCACCCCGGCCGGCAGCGGGTTGAGATCGGCGTCCAGCACCCGGCACAGCACGTTGCCCAGGGGGCGGCCAATGGGCGAGCGCTCGCCATCGGCCAGCGAACACGGCCAGTGGGTGACGTTGATCGCGGTTTCGGTCGGGCCATAGCGGTTGTGCAGTTGCGCGTTGGGCAACAGCTGCAGCAGGCGGTTGCGCAGCTCGGCGGGCAAGGCTTCGCCACCGGAGAACACCCGGCGCAAGCTGTGGCATTCGGCGCTCAGCGGCTCATCGACAAACAGCTGCAACAGCGGCGGCACGAAGTGCAGCGTGGTCACCCCGTATTGCTGCACCAGCTGGGCGATGCGATGGGGGTCGCGGTGTTCGCCGGGGGCGGCCATCAGCAGGCGGCAACCGGTGATCAGGGGCCAGAAGCACTCCCACACCGACACATCGAAACTGACGGGGGCCTTTTGCATCAGCACATCGTCGGCCTGCAGCTGGTAGCTGTCCTGCATCCATTGCAGGCGCTCCATCAGGGCACTGTGGGTATTGCCGACGCCCTTGGGCTGGCCGGTGGAGCCGGAGGTGTAGATCACATAAGCCAAGTTGTCGCCGTGCAGGTGCAGGCCCGGTGCCTGGCTCGGCCAGCTGTCGAGCTTGAGGCTGTCCATGGCAATGGCGCTGACCCCTGCGGCCTCGGGCATCTGCCCCAGCAGGTGAGTTTGGGTCAGCAGCAGCTCCACGCCGCTGTCGGCGAGCATGTAGGCCAGGCGCTCGGCGGGGTAGTCCGGGTCCAGGGGCACGTAGGCGCCGCCGGCCTTGATGATGGCCAAGAGGCCGATCAACAGTTGCGGCGAACGCTCGGCGGCAATCGCCACACAGACATCCGGGCCCACGCCCTTGTCCCGCAGGTAATGGGCCAGGCGGTTGGCCTGGGTGTGCAGTTCGGCAAAGCTCAGTTGCCCGCCATCCCACACCAGCGCGGTGCGTTCCGGGGTCTGCTGCAGTTGTTGCTGCAAGCGTTCCGGTAGCCAGTGCCGGGCGGGCGCGCTAGGGGCCTGGCTCCACTGCTGTAATTGCTCCGTTTCGGCAGGACTAAGCAGTGGCAGGTCGCCCAAGGCGCAGTCCGGTTGCTGGCAGGCGTGCTGCAGAAGGCTGATGAAATGCCCGGCCAGGCGCTCGATGGTGACGGCTTCGAACAGTTCATCGGCGTAGTCGAAGGCCAGGCTCAGGCGGCCGTTGCGGTCTTCCTCGCTGTGCAGTTGCAGGTCGAACTTGGCTTCGCGGCTGTGCCACGGCAGCTCTTCGGCCAGCAGCCCCGGCAGCCGGCGCAAGGCACTCAGGTCGCGCTGCTGGTGGTTGAACATGACCTGGAACAGGCCCTGCTCACGGGCGGCGGGGAAGGCTTCGAGCAGTTGTTCGAAGGGCAGGTCCTGGTGGGCCTGGGCCTCCAGGGCGGTGCTGCGGGTCTGTTGCAGCAGTGCAGCGAAGGACTGGCGCGCATCCAGCTGGCCGCGCAGCACCTGGGTGTTGATAAAGAAACCCAGCAGGCCCTGGGTTTCCAGGCGCGGGCGGTTGGCGTTGGGCACACCGATGCGGATATCGCCCTGACCGCTGTAGCGGTAGAGCAAGGTCTGGAACGCCGCCAGCAACAGCATGAAGGGCGTGGCCTGCTGGGCCTGGGCGGCCTGGCGCACGGCCTCGCTGAGGCTCGCGCTCAGGCGTAGGCTGTGGCGCGCGGCGCTATGGCGAACCTGGGCCGAACGCGGGTGGTCGCCGGCCAGGGTCAGTACCGGGGCCTGGTCGGCCAGTTGCTGTTTCCAGTAGTCGAGCTGGCGCTGGCCTTCGCCCTGGGCCAGCCACTGGCGCTGCCAGCTGCCGTAGTCGGCGTACTGCAGGGCCAGCGGCGCCAGTTCCAGGCTCTGGCCCTGGGCAGCGGCGGCGTAGAGGCGCGAGAACTCGTCGATCAGCACATTCAGCGACCAGCCGTCGGCGATGATGTGGTGCAGGGTCAGCAGCAGTTGGTGTTCTTCATCGTCCAGACGCACCAGGGTCGCCCGGTACAGCGGGCCCTGCTCCAGGTCGAACTGGGTCCGGGCTTCATCCTCGCGAATCTGCCGGGCCCGGGCTTCGCGCTCGGCCGGCGGCAGGTCGCTGATATCCATCACCTGCAGCTTGAATTCGCCGGCGGCGTCCACCTGTTGCAGGGCCTGGCCGTCGCGCTCGAAGAAGCGCGTGCGCAAGGCTTCGTGGCGCTGGATCAGTTGCTGGAAGCTGGCGCGCAGGGCGTTTTCATCCAGCTCGCCGCGCAGGCGCAGGCCACCGGGAATGTTGTAGGCGCTGCTGTGCGGGTCCAGTTGCCAGGTGATCCACAAACGGTTCTGCGCCAGGGACTGGGGCAGCGGCTGCTGGCGCGACAGGCTGTTGATGCTGCCCTGGGCAACACCGCCATTGCCTTGCTGTTGCGCCACTGCCGCGCTGAAGGCCGCCAGGGTCGGGGCCTCGAACAACAAGCGCAGGCCCAGCTCCAGGCCCAGTTCTTCACGCAGGCGGGCCATGACCTGGGTGGCGGCAATCGAATTGCCCCCCAAGAGGAAGAAGTGATCGTCGGCCGCCACCGCGGCGCACTGCAGCTGTTCCTGCCAGAGGCGCGCGATCAGGCTTTGCAACGGGTCGGCGCAGCCTTCAGCGGCGTCGGCAGCTTCGCCACCGACCTCTGGGAACAGCGCGTAATGATCCAGGCTGCCATCGGCCAGGCGGGTGCGGCAGGCGGAACGCTGCAACTTGCCGCTGGAGGTTTTCGGCAAGGCCCCGGGGTTGAGCAGCACCACCACGCTCGGCGCTTCTTGGCAGGCTTCGGCCACGGCCTGGCGGATGGCCTTGATCAGCGCTTCGGGGGGCAGGATTTTCTGCACGCTGCGGCTGATTTCCGCGGCGATGCCAATGCCTTCCTGGCCCTGGTCGGTGACGGCAAAGGCGGCCACCCGGCCCTTGCGCACCACGTCCACTTCACGCTCGATGGTTTTCTCGATGTCCTGGGGGTAGAGGTTGTGCCCACGCACGATCAGCAGGTCTTTCAGGCGACCGGTGATGTACAGCTGGCCCTCGCGCATAAAGCCCAGGTCGCCGGTGCGCAGCCAGGTGCGGCCGGCGTGCTGGACAAAGGTCTTGGCCGTGGCTTCGGGGTTGCGCCAGTAGCCGTGGGCGATGCTCGGCCCGGCGGCCCAGACTTCGCCGATACGGTTGTCCGGCAGTTCCGTGAGCTGCTGCGGGTCCATCAGCAGCACCGCGTGCTCCGGCTGGCTGTAGCCGCAGCTCAGCATGGCGCTGCCCTGCCCCGGTTCGGCGCGGTTTTGCGCCAGGGCCTGGTCGTCCAGGTGCAGGGCCGGAATGCCCTGGCCACGCACGCCACCGGCAACGAACAGGGTGGCTTCGGCCAGGCCGTAGGACGCAAGGAAATTCTCGGCGCAAAAGCCACAGGCGCTGAACTTCTCGGCAAAGCGTTCCAGGGTGTCCAGGCGGATTGGCTCGGAGCCGGAATAGGCCACGCGCCAGCGGCTGAGGTCGAGCCGTTCCAGGGCGGCCTCGCTGACCCGCTCGCTGCACAGGCGGTAGGCGAAATCCGGACCGCCGCTGATGGTGCCGCCGTATTGGCTGATGGCTTCCAGCCAGCGCAGTGGCCGAGCGAGGAAATAGGCCGGCGACATCAGCACGCAGGGCACGCCACTGAAGATCGGTTGCAACAGGCCGCCGATCAGGCCCATGTCGTGGTACAGCGGCAGCCAGCTGACGATCACATCGTCCGGATTGAGGTCGATGCCAAAGCCACGGCGGATCAGCAGTTCGTTGGCCACCAGGTTGCCATGGCTGACCTGCACACCCTTGGGCAAGGCGGTGGAACCGGAGGTGTATTGCAGGAAGGCGATAGTGTCATCCGCCAGTTCCACCGGCTGCCAGGTCTCGGCCAGTTCGCTTGCCAGGGTATCGACGCACAGCAGTTGCGGCGCGCCCTGGGCCTGCAGTTCATCCATCTGCAACAGCCCATCGCGCAGCCCGGCGCTGGTCAGCAGCAGGCGCGGCTCGGCGTCGGCCATGATCGACAGCAAACGCTCCTGGTGATGGCGTCGGGCCGACTCCGGTGGATAGGCCGGCACCGCGATCACCCCGGCGTACAGGCAGCCAAAGAACGCGGCGACGTAATCCGGACCACTGGGGAACAGCAGCACCGCGCGATCGCCCACGCCGGCATGGGCCTGCAGCGCGGCGGCAATGCTTCGCGCGCGAAGGTCCAGGTCCCGATAACTGAGCACCACACTCTGTTCCTGCTCTTCGGCAAGGAAGCGCAAGGCCACTTGGTCGGGGGTCTGCGCCGCCCGGCGTTGCAGGGCTTGGGCCAGGGTGCTGGGGAGTTCGAACGCGTCCGTCATGGGATTTCCTGCCAGGAGTGTGCATGCAAGGGAGATCGGGGCCGGCGCCGCCATGAATATAAAAACTATTTGAATATCAAATAGTTATAAAAAAACATGGACGTCCTGAGGCGGCCCTGGGCGGCTCTGCTGCCCGGAATCTTTCTCCAATGAGAACGGATGACGTCTTGAAATAATTAGTCCGCATCCTGCTTGGCAGGCATCGATCGGGAGGGGGAACGAGCCGTCGTTCTCAATCTGCAACGGCAGAGTGCATTAGTTCTTTTTCTCAATTGACAATCATTATCATTCAGCCTAATTTGTCGCTCGATGTGTAGGACAGGTCGGATTTATCTGACGTCCCACTAACCTCTTTGCCACCAGGTGATTTCCATGACGGAACCAGTATCCACAAGCAGGTGCGATTCACCATTACTCCAGGCCTTTGTCGACAACCGTCTGATCCTGGTCAAGATCGCAGCGCGCATTACCGGCTGCCGATCCCGGGCCGAAGATGTGGTTCAAGACGCCTTTTTCCGCCTGCAGTCGGCACCGCAGATCACCTCCTCGTTCAAGGCCCAGCTCAGCTACCTGTTCCAGATCGTGCGCAACCTGGCCATCGATCACTACCGCAAGCAGGCGCTGGAGCAGAAGTATTCAGGCAGCGAAGAGGAAGGCTTGAACGTGGTGGTGCACGGCGCCTCGCCTGAAACCTCGCACATGAACTTTTCCACCCTGGAAAACATCGCCGACGCCCTGACCGAGCTGCCCAGCCGCACCCGCTACGCCTTCGAGATGTATCGCCTGCACGGCGTGCCACAAAAGGACATCGCCAAGGAACTGGGCGTGTCGCCGACCCTGGTGAACTTCATGATTCGTGATGCCCTGGTGCATTGCCGCAAAGTCTCGGGCAACCGCCCCGACACCTTCGCCCGTCGCTGAGCCGCGATCGGCGCCACCCCATGGCGCCGCGCAGTATCCGGCTTGAGCAGCACTCACCACTCAAGCAGGCCGCTCTGGCCAAGAACCAGCAACGCCGCACGCTTGTGCAACAGATCGAACTCCTGCTGACAGTACCGGCAACGGTCGGACGCCGCGCAGGTGTGCGCAGGGCTGGGCGGCACAGGCCGCTGGGTGCCGGGTGGGTCCAGGTGCAGGGCATGTACCTGGGCCGAGAGCCAGAAGGCCAGGCGATCCTCACGAGCCGCTTCAGCGGCCTGGGAGCTGAGCGCCACCGGCTCCGCCGCCCTGCCCCGCAATGCCTCGAACAGCACCTGGCGGGCGCCGATTTCATCGATGCCTGCCGTGACCGCGGGTGCGGTAGCAACACTTAGCGAGTTAACGACGGCCATGGCGAGCGTCACCTTTGGTTGGGCTTCAACCAAGTGACGTGGGCCGCCGTAGGAAATTTAGCCCGCCGCGACAGGGCGCGGGCTCAACTGCGGGGGACGGGCATCACCACGATGCGATAGGGATCGAAGATCTTGTGCATCTGGCCGTTGTCTCGGAGTTTCTGCAACAGCCCGGCAAAGGCCTTGGCGCTGATGGGTGCCTGCGGGCGGATCAGGCTGTAATGGTGATAGACCTGGTCGATGCGCTGGGAAATCAGCAGCTTGTCGTTGTTATCGGCGTTACGGGCGAGAAAGTCGCTGAGGTAGGAACGGGTCACCAGGGCGATGTCCGCCCTGCCCCGGAGCACCATCAGCAGGTTGCTGTCGTGGGAATAGGTGAGCGTGGCGTTGTAGGTATCGGCCAGGTACTTGGGGTCGGCGTTGAACTGGGCAAAGGCGTAGTGATAGCCGCTGAACAGCGCCAGGCGCTTGCCTGAAAGGTCCTTGAAGTAATCCTCCTGGCGCCCCGACTGACGCTGGGCGACGAAGATTTCCGCGTCTTCCAGGCCCATGTCGACACTGGTGTGCTCAATGTTCTGCCAGCCCCAGGCCGGGTTCTCGAAGATCGCCAGGTCAACCCGGCCTTGCTCGAAATCGCGAAAACGCCGGGGAATCGAGGTGGGCACCAGCACGAACTGGTAATCGCCCTGCAACTGGTTCAGGGCTTCTACCAGTTGCGGCAGCAAGCCGGTGTCGGCACCACTTTCGGGGCGTACGGTATAGGGCGGGAAATGCGCCGCCGCAACCCGCACCAGTTGCGCCGAAAAGACCGGCGCAACCCAGAGTGTTGCCAGCGCCAGCAGAAGCATTCGCAAGGCTGACCGCAGCGGCAAGGACATCAAGGCAACACACCTCGGAAATAATGAAAATGAATGCGCTAAAGCTAGGCGTTTTCAGGCGCTTCGACAATGTTGCGGCCAACAATTAGTCCGCCTCTCAAGCTTCCTTGAGCACCAACAGCAAGGCCTCCTCGGCCAATTGCTCGAGGGTCATGCTGCCCTGGGCACGAAACCAGGTGGTGGTCCAGGACAGGGCGCCGGTGAGAAAACGCCGGGTAATGAATACATCGCCCCGGATAAACCCGGCATCCTTGGCCTCGCCCAGCACCTGCAACCAGATCTGCTCGTAGATATCGCGCAGTGCCAGCACCGCGACCTGGCCCTCGGGCGACAGCGAGCGCCACTCGTAGACCAGCACCGCCATGGCTTCGCCGCTGCCGCCCATGATCGATTGCAATTCACAGCGGATCAGCGCCAGCACTCGCTCGCGCACACTGCCGGCTTCGGCCAGTTCGGCGCGCATCAGCGCGGTGTTGTAGTGGATGGTTTCCTGCATCACCGCCCGCAGGATGTCGTCCTTGCTCTTGAAGTGGTGAAAGATGCTGCCGGACTGGATACCCACCGCACTGGCCAGGTCGCGCACCGTGGTGCGCTCATAGCCCTTGTTGCGAAACAGGTGCGCGGCGGTCTGCAACAGCTTGCCCCGGGCACTCTCGGGGTCGGTCACTTGTCCGCTGGCGATAAGCTCGCGTACGACTTGCAGGGCTTTTTGCTCGTCCACCGGCATTCTCCTACCTTCACTTGCGCAATAACTCAGCCTGAAAACGGCTGTAGCGCGCGCAATTTAAGCCTCCGACCGTTACCAAGCAAGCGCTTGGGCGAAAGAATCCGCCGGGGCATTTACAAACCAAGCGCTTGCTTGGTAGCCTCCTCGCAGTTGTTTTTCCGAGAGCCCTGCCATGTCCAAGACCATAAGAATCGGTTGCGCCAGTGCCTTCTGGGGCGACACCAGCAGCGCCGCCGCCCAGCTGGTGCACGGCGCACACCTGGATTACCTGGTGTTCGACTACCTGGCCGAGATCACCCTGTCGATCATGGCCGGGGCCCGCATGAAGGACCCGACAGCGGGTTACGCCACGGATTTCGTCGAGGTGCTGCAACCGCTGCTGGGGGCTATCCACGAGCAACAGATCCGGGTGATCAGCAATGCCGGCGGGGTCAACCCGCTGGCCTGCGCCGACGCCTTGCGGGCCGCCTGCGAGCGGGCCGGGGTGCCCCTGAAGATCGCCGTGCTGCTGGGCGATGACTTGCAACCGCAGCTCAAGCAGCTGGCCGGCGCCGGGGTCCGGGAAATGTTCAGCGACGCGCCGCTGCCGTCGGCGTGCGTGTCCATCAATGCCTACCTGGGCGCCCCGGGCATAGTCGAAGCCCTGCGCCTGGGGGCGGATATCGTGATCACCGGGCGCGGCGTCGACAGTGCGGTAGTCAGCGCCGCCCTGGTGCATGAATTCGGCTGGTCGTGGCAGGACTATGACCGCCTGGCCCAGGCCGCCCTGGCCGGGCACATCATCGAATGCGGCGCCCAATGCACCGGCGGCAACTTCACCGACTGGCGCGAGGTGCCGGACTACGAGCACATCGGCTTTCCCATCGTTACCGTGGATGCCGACGCCGGCTTTGTGGTGAGCAAGGCCCCCGGCACCGGTGGCCTGATCAGCCCGCTGTCGGTGGGTGAGCAACTGCTGTACGAAATCGGCAACCCACAGGCCTACCTGCTCCCGGATGTGGTGTGCGACTTTTCCCAAGTGCAGCTGCTGCAGCAGGCGCCCAACGAGGTGCGGGTGCTGGGCGCCAAGGGCTTGCCGCCGAGCCACCAGTACAAGGTCAGCGCCACCTACCCGGATGGTTTTCGCTGCACCGCCAGTTGCCTGATGGCCGGCATCGATGCGGTGGCCAAGGCCCGTCGGGTCAGCCAGGCGATCATCGACAAGACCCGGGAGATGTTCAGCCAGCGTGGCTGGGCCGACTACAGCGAAGTGAATATCGAGCTCTTGGGCAGTGAAGCCACCTACGGCCCCCACGGCCGGCGCCAGGACAGCCGCGAAGTGGTGATCAAGCTGGCCGTGCGCCACCCGAACAAGGCGGCGCTGGTGCTGTTCTCCCGGGAGATCGCCCAGGCGGCCACTGGCATGGCCCCGGGCTTGACCGGGATAGTCGGCGGGCGGCCGACGGTGTACCCGGTGATTCGCCTGTTTTCCTTCCTGTTGGACAAGGACGCCTGCCAGTTGCAGATCGACTTCGCCGGCCAGCGCCACCCTTGCGCCCTGCCCGCGGCGGGCCACCTGGACAGCGCCAGCCTGCCCCTCGCCCATGCGCTACCGGTGCCCCAGGGCCGGGCCGATACCAGCGTGCCGCTGATCAAGCTGGCGGTGGCGCGCTCCGGCGACAAGGGCAACCACAGCAATATCGGGGTCATGGCGCGCCGCCCCGAATACCTGCCGTGGATCGCCGAAGCCCTGACCCCCGAAGTGCTGGTGGACTGGATGGGCCACGTGCTGGACCCACTTCACGGCCGGGTGCAGCGCTGGTACCTGCCGGGCAGCCACAGCCTGAATTTCCTCCTGGAAAATGCCCTGGGCGGCGGCGGGGTCGCCAGCCTGCGCATCGACCCGCAAGGCAAGGCCTTCGCCCAGCAGTTGCTGGAAATCCAGATTCCGCTGCCCCAGCACATCGCCGATGCCCTCAACTAAAGGAGCTGCCCTGGTGTACGACTCGATCTTCAAAGCTCAATTGTTTGCCGGCCAGAACATAGTCGTGACTGGCGGCGGTAGCGGCATCGGCCGTTGCACCGCCCACGAACTGGCGGCCCTGGGTGCCCGGGTGCTGCTGGTGGGGCGCAAGGCGGAAAAACTGCAGAAGGTTGCCGGCGAGATCATCGAGGATGGCGGCCAGGCCCATTGGCAGGCCTGCGACATCCGCGACGAGGAGGCGGTCAAGGCCCTGGTGGCCCAGTTGCTCGAGCAGCACGGGACTATCCATGGCCTGGTGAACAATGCCGGCGGCCAGTACCCGGCGCCCCTGGCCTCGATCAACCAGAAAGGTTTCGAGACCGTGCTGCGCACCAATCTGGTGGGCGGTTTCCTCATGGCCCGTGAAGTGTTCAACCAGTCCATGAGCAAGCATGGCGGCAGCATCGTCAATATGCTCGCCGACATGTGGGGCGGCATGCCCGGCATGGGCCACTCCGGGGCCGCGCGTTCGGGGATGGACAACTTCACCAAGACCGCCGCCTACGAATGGGGTCACGCCGGGGTGCGGGTCAATGCGGTGGCGCCGGGCTGGATCGCCTCCAGCGGCATGGACACCTACGAAGGCGCGTTCAAGGCGGTGATTCCCACCCTGCGCGAGCATGTGCCGCTCAAGCGCATCGGCAGCGAGTCGGAAGTCAGCGCGGCCATCGTCTTCCTGCTCAGCCCCGGTGCGGCCTTTATCAGCGGCAGCACCCTGCGCATCGACGGCGCCGCCAGCCTCGGCAGCCGCGCCTGGCCCTTGACCAAGGCGCGCAACAGCCACGCCTACAACGGCTTCCATCGTGCCTATCTGCCCGACGTGCTCAAGGGCGAGGACTAAGCCATGCCGGTGATCCACTCCCAGCTCGACCCCCATTGCCCGGAATTCGCCGAGAACCGCGCCGCCCTGCTGGCGGGCCTGGAACAGCTGCAAGCGCTGCAACAGAACCTGCTGCACAAGGCCGCCGAGGCCAAGGCCAAGTTCGATCAGCGCGGCCAGTTGCTGCCTCGGGAGCGCCTCAACCTGTTGCTGGACCCGGGGGCGCCCTTTCTCGAACTGGCCAGCCTCGCCGGCTACAAGCTGCACGATGACAAGGACGGCAGCCAGGCCGGTGGCGGCTTGATCGCCGGCATCGGTTATGTGTGCGGGGTGCGCATGCTGGTGGTGGCCAACAACAGTGCGATCAAGGGCGGCACCATTTCCCCCAGCGGCCTGAAGAAATCCCTGCGCCTGCAGCAGATCGCCATGGAAAACAAACTGCCGGTGGTGACCTTGGCGGAAAGCGGTGGCGCCAACCTCAATTACGCGGCGGAGATTTTCGTCGAAGGCGCGCGCAGCTTTGCCAATCAAGCGCGGATGTCGGCCATGGGCCTGCCGCAAATCACCGTGGTGCACGGTTCGGCCACCGCCGGCGGGGCCTATCAGCCGGGGCTTTCGGACTATGTGGTGGTGGTGCGCGGCAAGGCCAAGCTGTTTCTCGCCGGGCCGCCGCTGCTCAAGGCCGCCACCGGCGAAGTGGCCACCGACGAGGAACTGGGAGGCGCCGAGATGCATGCCCAGGTGGCCGGCACCGCCGAGTACCTGGCGGAAAACGACGCCGATGGCATTCGCATCGTGCGCGAGATCGTCAGCCTACTGCCATGGAACGCGCAGCTGCCAGTGACGCCCGCCAGGACCTGGAGCGAGCCGCTGTATCCGCAGGAGGAACTGCTGGGGCTGATTCCCGCCGACCCGAAAAAGCCCTACGACGCCCGGGAGATCGTCGCGCGCCTGGCCGATGGTTCGCAGTTCCTGGAGTTCAAGGGTGAGTTCGACGCCCAGACCCTTTGCGGCCACTTGCAGATCCAGGGCCGGGCCTGCGGCTTTATCGGCAACAACGGCCCGATCACTCCCCAGGGCGCCAGCAAGGCCGCGCAGTTTATCCAGCTCTGCGACCAGAGCCGCACGCCGCTGCTGTTCTTCCACAACACCACGGGTTTCATGGTGGGCACCGAATCCGAGCAGCAAGGGGTGATCAAGCACGGCTCCAAGCTGATCCAGGCGGTGGCCAATGCCCGAGTGCCGAAGCTGACCATAGTCGTGGGCGGTTCCTACGGCGCCGGCAACTATGCCATGTGCGGCCGTGGCCTGGACCCGCGCTTTATCTTCGCCTGGCCCAACAGCCGCACCGCGGTGATGGGCGGTGCCCAGGCCGGCAAGGTGCTGCGCATCGTCACCGAGGCCAAGCATGCGAAAAGCGGCCAGGAGGCCGATCCGAAAATGCTCGACATGCTGGAACAGGTCACGGCGCAGAAACTCGACAGCCAGTCCACCGCCCTGTACGGCAGCGCCAACCTGTGGGACGACGGCCTGATCGACCCACGGGATACCCGCACCCTGCTGGGCTATCTGCTGGATATCTGCCATGAGGCCGAGGTGCGCAGCTTGCAGCCCAACAGTTTTGGCGTGGCACGCTTTTGATAGGGAACTTCGCGGTCTGACCCCACTTGAGGAGCACAACCAGAATGATCTTCACCCAGGAACACGAAGAACTGCGGCGCACGGTGCGCCAATTTGTCGACCGCGAGATCAACCCCCATGTGGAGGAATGGGAGAAGGCCGGGCGCTTTCCCATCCACGAGATTTTCCGCCAGGCCGGCGAGCTGGGGCTGCTGGGGATTTCCAAGCCGGAAAAGTTCGGTGGCATGGGCCTGGACTACAGCTACTCGATAGTCGCCGCCGAGGAGTTCGGCACCATCCATTGCGGCGGCATTCCCATGTCCATCGGCGTGCAGACCGACATGTGCACCCCGGCCCTGGCGCGCTTCGGCTCCGATGAGCTGCGCGATGAGTTCCTGCGTCCGGCCATCAGCGGCGAGCAGGTGGGCTGTATCGGTGTTTCCGAAGTGGGCGCCGGCTCCGATGTGGCGGGGCTCAAGACCCACGCCCGCAAGGACGGCGACGACTATGTGATCAACGGCAGCAAGATGTGGATCACCAACTCCCCCAGCGCCGACTTCATCTGCCTACTGGCCAATACCTCGGACGACAAGCCCCACGTCAACAAGTCGCTGATCATGGTGCCGATGAACACCCCGGGCATCAGCCTCAGCTCGCACCTGGACAAACTCGGCATGCGCAGTTCGGAAACCGCCCAGGTGTTCTTCGACAATGTGCGGGTGCCCCAGCGCAATCGCATCGGCCATGAAGGCGCGGGCTTCATGATGCAGATGCTGCAATTCCAGGAAGAGCGGCTGTTCGGCGCCGCGAACATGATCAAGGGCCTGGAGTACTGCGTGGACAGCACCATCGAGTACTGCAAGGAACGCCGGACCTTCGGCAGCCCGCTGATCGACAACCAGGTGATCCACTTCCGCCTGGCCGAACTGTCCACCGAGATCGAGTGCCTGCGGGCCCTGGTGTACCAGGCCACCGAGCAGTACGTGCGCGGCCAGGACGTGACTCGCCTGGCCTCCATGGCCAAGCTCAAGGCCGGGCGCCTGGGCCGCGAGGTCAGCGACAGTTGCCTGCAATACTGGGGCGGCATGGGTTTCATGTGGGACAACCCGGTGGCCCGGGCCTATCGCGATGTACGCCTGGTGTCCATCGGCGGCGGTGCCGACGAGATCATGCTGGGGATCATCTGCAAGCTGATGGGCATCTTGCCGGGGAAAAGGAAATGAGCCCGCTGCCCCACTGCCAGACCCTGCTGCTGGACCTGCAGCAGGGGGTGCTGTCGATCACCCTCAACCGCCCCGACAGCCGCAATGCCATGAGCCTGCAGATGGTCGCGGAACTGCGCACGGTACTGGCCACGGTGCAGGAACGGCGCAGCGTGCGCGCCCTGGTGCTGCGCGGTGCCGACGGGCACTTCTGCGCCGGCGGCGACCTCAAGGACATGGCCGGCGCCCGGGCCCACGGCAGCAGCGCCTACCGCGAGCTGAACCGGGCCTTCGGCGCCTTGCTGGAAGAGGCGCAACAGGTGCCTCAGGTGCTGATTTGCGTGCTGCAAGGCGCGGTGCTGGGGGGCGGTTTCGGCTTGGCTTGCGTCAGCGATATCGCCATCGCCGAGCACAGCGCCCAGTTCGGCATGCCGGAAACCAGCCTCGGCCTGCTGCCGGCGCAGATCGCCCCTTTCGTGGTGCAGCGCATCGGCCTGACCCAGGCCCGGCGCCTGGCCCTGAGCGCCGCCCGTTTCGACGCTGTCGAAGCTCAGCGCCTGGGCCTGGTGCATTTTGCCGAGGCTGATCCCCGGGCCCTGGAAGAACGCCTTGAACAGCAGTTGTCGCAAGTCCTGCGCTGCGCGCCCGGGGCCAACGCTGCGACCAAGGCCCTACTCCTGGCCAGCGTCGACCAGCCTCTGGGGGCCTTGCTGGATCAGGCCGCCGAAGACTTTGCCCAGGCTGTCACCGGTGCGGAAGGCCTCGAAGGCACTCTGGCCTTTGTGCAGAAACGCAAGCCGGCCTGGGCCAGCTGAGCCCTTGTAGGAGCCGGCTTGCCGGCGAACGCCCTCCACCGATTCCCGGGAGCCTGTATGCCCGCTTTCAATAAGATCCTGATCGCCAACCGTGGCGAAATCGCCTGCCGCATCCAGCGCACCGCCCAAGCCCTGGGTTACCGCACCGTGGCCGTGTTCAGCGACGCCGATGCCCAGGCCCTGCATGTGCAGATGGCCGACGAAGCGGTGCATATCGGCCCCTCGGCGGTGCAGCAGTCGTATCTCGACAGTGCGGCGATTCTCGATGCCGCCCGGCGCAGCGGCGCCGACGCCATCCACCCCGGCTACGGCTTTCTCTCGGAGAACGCCGAGTTCGCCGCGGCCTGCGTAGCAGCCGGCCTGACCTTTATCGGCCCCAGCGCCGCCGCCATCGAATTGATGGGCAGCAAGCGCCGTTCGAAGATCGCCATGCTCGAAGCCGGCGTGCCCTGCATCCAGGGTTACCAGGACGAAGCCCAGGACGACGCCACCCTGACCCGCGAAGCGCAGCGCATCGGCTACCCGCTGATGATCAAGGCCAGTGCCGGCGGTGGCGGGCGCGGCATGCGCCTGGTGCACCAGCCCGAGCAGTTGCTGGAACAGTTGCGCACCGCGCGCTCCGAGGCCCTGCATGCCTTCGGCAGCGACGAGCTGATTCTGGAACAGGCGCTGATCGAGCCCCGGCATGTGGAAGTGCAGATCTTCGGCGACCAGCACGGCGGGCTTATCTACCTGGGGGAACGGGACTGTTCGATCCAGCGCCGCCATCAGAAGGTCGTCGAAGAGGCGCCCTGCCCGGTGATGACCGAGGAGCTGCGCCGGGCCATGGGCGAGACCGCGCTCCAGGCCGGGCGCGCGGTGAACTATGTCGGCGCCGGTACCGTGGAATTCCTGCTGGATGCCCGTGGCCGGTTCTATTTCCTGGAAATGAACACCCGCCTGCAGGTGGAGCATCCGGTGACCGAGCTGGTCACCGGCCTCGACCTGGTGGCCCTGCAACTTCAGGTAGCGGCCGGCGAGCCGCTGCCCCTGGGCCAGGAACAGGTGCAGCTCAATGGCCATGCCATTGAAGTGCGGCTGTACGCCGAGGACCCGGCGCAAGGTTTTCTGCCACAGACCGGCCAGGTGCTGCGCTGGCAACCGGCGCTGGGAATCCGCACCGACCATGGCTTGCAGGAAGGCCAATGGGTCAGCCCCTTCTATGATCCGCTGCTGGGCAAGCTGATCGCCCACGGCGCCAACCGCGAGGAAGCGCGGCGCAAGCTGTTGCGCGGGGTCGAGGACTGCCTGCTGCTGGGACTGCACAGCAACAAACGGTTGCTGGCCAATCTGCTGCGTCACCCGGTGTTTGCCAGCGGCGAGTTCAGCACCGCCTTTATCGCCGAGCATTTTGCCGACGACCCCAGCCTGCAACCCCTGGTGCCCAGCGCGGCGGACCTGGCCATAGGCGCCGCGCTGCTGTACCAGCACAGTGCCCTGGCCCACGCCGGGCCCCTCAGCGCCTGGCGTAATAATGCCGGCGTGCCCCTGTGCTATCGCCTGGGTCACCACGACCGGCAATGGACGCTGCAATTGAACCCGTCGACCTCGGGCTTGTTGCAGGTACAGCTGGAGCAGGAACAGTTGGAGCAGGAACAGTTGGCGCTGAAGATCATCGACGCCGATGGCCGCTACGCCACCCTGGAGCTTGACGGCATCCGCCGCCGTTATGCCTATCAGGTACAGGACGGTGATATCTGGCTCGACAGCGGCAATGCCGGCCTGCATCTGCAGGATTTGACCCGGGCACCAGTCCAGGGCCAGCAGGGCGCCCATTCCGGCACCCTCAAGGCCCCCATGGATGGGGCGATTGTCGATGTGCTGGTCAGCGAGGGCATGCGCGTCAGCCAGGGCCAACTGTTGCTGGTGCTGGAGGCGATGAAGATGGAGCACCCGCTCAAGGCCGGAATCGATGGCGTAGTCACCCGACTGCAGGTCAACCTCGGCGATCAGGTGAAAAACCGCCAGATCCTGCTGGAGGTGCAATAGCCCAGCTCGCGCTGCGAGCCCCTAGGCGGATGCCGCGGCATTGGCTACGCTCAAGGCTCATCAAGATGCTCAAGGCTGGAATGCACGATGCCCCACTGGCTGGTAATAGATCTGGAAGCCACAACGGACGAGGGGGGTTGGCCGGTGAGCGAGATGGAAATCATTGAAATCGGCGCCACCCTGGTTAACCGCCAGGGCCGCGAACAGGACCACTTCCAGCGGTTTGTAAGGCCCTTGCGCCGCCCCCGTCTAACCCCTTTCTGCCGTGAACTGACCCATATCACTCAGGCCAATATCGACAGCGCCGCGCCCTTGAGTGAGGTCTGGACCCTGTTCGAGCGCTGGCTGGGGCAACATCAGCCGCGCCTGGAGGGCTGGGCCAGTTGGGGCGACTACGACCGCAAGCAGTTACAACTGGAGTGGCACAACCAGCAGTTGCACAGCCTGCTCAATGATGTGCCGCACATGAACCTCAAGCAGCGCTTTGCCAAGGCCAGGCGTCTGGAACGGCCCCTGGGCCTGAATGCAGCCTTGCAGTTGGCGGGCATGCAGTTCAGCGGCCAGCAGCATCGAGCCCTGGAAGATGCGCGCAATACGGCGCGTTTATTGCCGCTGATTCTTCCTTGATGGCAGCAGGTGACGACCCCGAAGGCCTTGTGCATACTGGCCGGCCTTTTTGACCCTTTCTTGAGGAATCGCCCATGTTTAAAGTCAACGAGTACTTCGACGGCACCGTCAAGTCGATTGCCTTCGGCACGGCCGAAGGCCCCGCCACCATCGGCGTCATGGCCCCGGGCGAATACGAGTTCGGCACCGCACAACGGGAAATCATGCATGTGGTGTCCGGCGCCCTGACCGTACGCCTGCCCGACAGCGCCGACTGGGAAACCTTCCCCGCCGGCAGCCAGTTCAACGTACCGGCCAACAGCAAGTTCCAGCTGAAAGTCGCCGTGGACACCGCTTACCTGTGCGAATACCGCGGCTGATCGAGCCTGCGGCCTTATCGCAAAAAAAATGCCCGTCTCCCAGGAGACGGGCATTTTTCATGGTGAGGCAGGTTACTCGAGCACCGTTACCGGCATCCCCACCTGCAACTGCCCGGCGCCATCGTTGACCAGGTTCTGCCCGAACATCGCGCCATGCTCGTTGGCACGGTATTTCTGCAGGGTGGCCAGGGGCTCGCGATCGCCACTGCGCTCGCCGGTCTGCGGGTCGATGGTGGTCAGGATGCAGCGGGCACAGGGCTTGACCACGCGAAACTCGACATCGCCGATACGCACCCGCTTCCAACCGTCCTCGGCAAAGGCCTCGCTGCCTTCGATCACCAGGTTGGGACGAAAGCGCAGCATCTCCAGCGGGCGCCCGACACGGCCCGACAGCTCTTCGAGCGAAGCCTGGCCAATCAGCAGCAGCGGGAAACCATCGGCGAAGGCTACCTGGTCATCGTCCTTGCCGTAGCCGGCGGCAGTGCTCCGGGCGCGCTCCAGGGGCACCTGCACCAGACGGGTAGGCTTGCCGACGAATTGGCTGACCCATGCCGCGGCTTCATCCCCGGCGTCGGGAACCCGCAAGCTGTCCTGCCAGATAGTCACGCCGCGCAAGGGCGCATCGGCCGTCGGCAGCGCCACTTCAAGGCGGGCATGGCCGGAGGCGCTCAAGGTCAGGCCGCCCTGCTCATTCCACAAGGCCGACAGCTGGCTCATGCGTGCCACGGCGCGTTGGGTGAGGAAACGCCCACTGGCCTCATCCACCAGCATCCAGCGGCGATCGCCTTGCAGGCCGAGCTTGTCCAGGCCGATCTGTTGCAGGGCTTCGCCCTTGGCAGATTTCAACGGGTATCGATAAAGCGCGCTAAGACGCATGTCCAGCTCCCTGTGGGGACAAAACCCTCACCCTATACCAGCGCTTCGCGCAAACAAAGAAGCACGCCGGTAACGGGCAAGAATCGCGGCAAATCAGGCGCTGACTCCATCCATCATCAGGCGCTGGCGCACCACGTCCACCAGCTTGTCCGGCTGGAACTTGGAGAGGAAGTTGTCGCAGCCAACCTTCTTCACCATGGATTCGTTGAAGCTGCCGGACAAGGACGTATGCAGCACCACATAAAGCCCGCGCAGGCGCGGATCGTTGCGGATTTCGGTGGTCAGGCGGTAGCCGTCCATTTCCGGCATCTCGGCATCGGTGAACACCATCAGCAGCTTGTCGGTCATATTGACCCCGGTGTCGGCCCAGGCCTTGAGCATGTTCAGGGCCTTGAGGCCATCGCTGGCGATATGCATCTTCACCCCCAACTGGCCGAGGGTATCGCGCAACTGCGACAGGGCTACATTGGAGTCGTCCACCAGCAGCACTTCGCGATCACGGGCCCGAGCCAGGACCGGGTCGTCGAGCTTGTCCCGGGAAACCTTGGCGTTGTAGGGCACGATCTCGGCCAGCACCTTCTCGACGTCGATGATTTCCACCAGTTGGTCGTCGACCTTGCTGATGGCGGTCAGGTAATGCTGGCGCCCGGCGCTGGTCGGCGGTGGCATGATGGCTTCCCAGTTCATGTTGACGATGCGGTCCACGCCGCCCACCAGGAACGCCTGCACCGAGCGGTTGTACTCGGTGACGATGATGGTGCTGTTGGGCCCCGGCACCAGTGGACGCATGCCAATGGCCTGGGACAGATCGATCACCGGCAGGGTCTGGCCACGCAGGTTGACCACGCCGCAGACGAACGGGTGGCGCTGGGGCATCAGGGTCAGTTTCGGCAGTTGCAGCACTTCCTGGACCTTGAACACGTTGATCGCAAACAATTGCCGACCGGCCAGGCGGAACATGAGAATTTCCAGGCGATTCTCACCCACCAGCTGCGTGCGTTGATCTACCGTGTCGAGAATGCCGGCCATTAATGACTCCTGGGCTTGTTCTGATGAATTCACTAAAGACTGATATCGGCGGGCTGCGCCGGATCTTGACCCGCATGCGAAATGCCATGCAAAGCCATTGATGTCACATTAACATCATGGTTTACTGAAGCGGTCAATTCAGCAGCACAACTCTCCGACGGCACGACCCTGTTTCCGGTGGAAGGTTCCCGCGCCTAGGGGATTCCCCTAGTAACAATCAGGACCATCCTGATATTCGCAATATCCAATAGCCATTAATGTGACGCCATTCTCATTGCATGAATGGAGTCAGGCTTTTGTTTTTGATCGCAGAAAGGTGGCTCGGCACCCTTTCAAGCCTTAATTCCCTTGCTTATCCAGCCCCAGCGCCCATGCGCCGCTTCGCTGTGGCCGGCGTTTGGCAAGCCTGCGAAAACGGTGAAAATCGCTTTTCGCGCCAGGTTGCGATCGTTGATAACTGCCCGGATTCGTTCTATAGCCAACTGCAGAAACCGCGTTCCACGGTTAAACCGTTCAGCCAACGCCCTATCCCGCCAGCGGACACCCAGCCATGGAGATAAGCATGCTAAAGGACGGCCATGAGGGCGCAACACCCTTGCCCGAGTTCCTGCTGGAAGCCCAGACCCTGCTGGCCAGGTCGGAAGACTGCCTGAGCCATCTGCACCTGATCCGCAACGACGATGAAGCCATCAGTTGCCTGCTCACCAGCCTGCAGTGCCTGGCACAGATCGCTACCCGCCATGCCATCAGCCCGCTGGCCGAGTTCTCCCGGCATATCTTGGGCGTACTGCAACGCACCCAGCACCCGCTGGATATCAACGATCCGATCCTCGGCGCCTTGAAAAGCTGCCTGACCCTGATGGCCTGGCAACTGGAACTGATAGATCCACGCAACGGCCAGCTTAATCTGGACGACAGCGAACAGGTGATGCTGATTGAGGAACTGACGGATCAAGTGTCACAGAACTGCACCTGTGCCGATGCTTCTTGCCGCCATTGAAGTTGTACTTAGCGCGACGGACTGCGGATAAGAATTCCTCCCAGCAATAACCCGTAAGTTAGACAACATCGATAAAACATCGGGCAGCCTGTAGCACCCGGTCGTATTTGAATAATTCGTAGCCAAAAGCGACATCAGCCCAGCGCAAACAGCAACTAGCAGCCCCTCTGGAATGGCCTTTTGAAGAGGCTGAGCCCCATGAAACCAAGCTCGAACACAGCATTGCGGTGTGCTCCAGGGACACCCGCGAAAAGTGGCACGATCGTACCCAAACCAACCTGTTCCTGACTTTCAAGACATATATAACTGTGCGTATAAACGCGACCAACGGTATCTTCGGTGGTATTATGCCGCGCACAAACGGACATAGTTAGTGGCACATTGACTTCATTGTCGACCGCCATAACTTGGCCTGTGGAAGATAAACAGACAATGTTGATTGAAACCGGCTATTCAAGCCCTAGCGTTTATCAAACAAGCCCGGTCGTTCAAACCTGACCGGGCTCTTTGCAGCGAACATTCATTGGCTCCATCCGCTATGTACGCCAGCCTCAAGTCACTCTTTTCTTGGCCCCCTTCTCGAGATCATCTGCGCGGGCTCAGCCTGCTGCTGTGCTCCTGCACGGTCTTGGGCAACGTACTGATCTACTGCCTGGACCAGCCCCTGCCACTGTCCCTGCTGGTTCTCAATATCGCAGCGTTGACCTGCATCTGGGTGCAGTACGGCTATTCGCGCAAATCCATCCGTTTGCAGCCCCAGGAACTCGCCGAGCGCCTGCTGCAGGTCAAGGAAAACGAACGCCACCGCCTCAGCCGCGAACTGCATGATGATATCGGCCAGTTGCTGACAGCCGCGAAACTGCAGGCCGACTGGCTCAAGCGCCGCCTGCCGGACGACTTGCAAGACTCCTGCGCGGTGCTCGGCACGACCCTGGAAGAAACCCTGACCAAGGTCCGCGATGTATCGGCCATTCTCAATCCCCGGCAACTGACCAGCCTCGGGCTGGAAGCCAGCCTGCGTGCGCACCTGATCAAGGCCCTGGAAAACACCTCGCTGCACTGGAGCCTGGAATGCCGCCAGCACATGACGGGCATTCCCGAGGAAATGGCCGTCGCGGCCTTTCGCATCACCCAGGAAGCGGTGACCAACATGCTGCGCCACGCCCAGGCGAAGAACCTGCTGGTGCGCCTGCAACGGCTGCCCGAAGGCCTTTCGCTGTTTATCAGCGACGATGGCCAGGGCTTTGCCCCGGCGACCGACCCCGGCGCCCAGGGCCAGCGCGGCATGGCCGGGATGCAGGAACGGATCAGCCAGTTCGGCGGCCTGCTGAAGGTCACCAGCGAGGCCGACCAAGGCACTCAGATCGAAGCACTCTTCCCCTGGGCTCCCCGCACCGCGGAGCGGGCCCGCACGAATAAGGCTTTACCTTGACCTGTAATTTACTGTTGGTGGATGACCACTCGCTCATCAGGGCTGGCGTGCGCGCCCTGGTCATGGATATTCCCGGGTACGCGGTGGTCGGCGAAGCCGATGACGGCGCGCACCTGCTGGAGCTGGTGGAGAAACTGCATCCGGACATTATCCTGCTGGACCTGTCGATGAAGCGCACCGGCGGCCTCGACGCCCTGCGCCGGCTCAAGCAGGTGCATCCGCAGAGCCGGGTGCTGATCCTCTCGATGCACACCGATCCGACGCTGATCATGCAAGCCCTGGAATCCGGCGCCCACGGCTACCTGCTCAAGGACACCACCGCCACCGAGCTGGAACATGCCCTGCAAGCCCTGCGCAACAATGAGCGCTACCTGAGCCCGGCCATCGCCCATACAGTGATCAACCAGGCCCTGACCCGCGCCGCGCAGAAGCAACAGCCGCAGCCGGTGGACAATCACAACCTCACGGCCCGCCAGCTGGAGATCCTGCGGCTGATCGTGCGCGGCAAATCGACCCGGGAGATCGCCCTGGGCCTGGGCCTGAGCATCAAGACCGTGGAAACCCACCGTTCGCAGATCATGAAGCGCCTGCAGATCTTTGACGTTGCCGGGCTGGTGCTGTTCGCCGTGCGCGAACGCATCATCAGCCTCGACGACTGACTCAAGGCCCGGCCAGCAAGGGTGAGTTCGCCGGCAGATGCATCTGCAAGGCCGCGCGACGGGCGCTGAAACGCAGGCTTTCACCTTGCAGCGGCTCGCCGTCGAGGTTGATGTCCAGCCCACGGGCAGCCTTGATTTCAACCCAGGGCAGACGCGCCCGGACAAACAGGTTGTCGACGCCCAGCCCCCCGGCCAGCAGGTCCTTCAAGGTGCCCACCAGGTCCTTGGGGGCAGGCAGGATGCTGACATCCAGCAGCCCGTCGTCGGCCAGGGCTTGCGGGCACAACTCATGCCCGCCCCCCGCCTGCCGGCCATTGCCGATCCCCAGGGCCAGCAACTCGCCACGCCAGTGAAAATCCGGACCCTGCAACTCGCCATAGGCAGCACTCAACTCGGCAAAGCGCGACAACCCGGTAAACAGATAGGCCGCTCCCCCCAGGACCTTCTTCAGGTCTTCGGAGGTGTTGGCCGTAACCTGGCTGCCAAAGCCACCGGTAGCCATATTGAGAAACAGCTGCCCGCCGACCTCCCCCAGATCCACCGCCCGGGCGGGAGCCTCCAGCAGCTCCAGGGCTGCGGCGGGTTCCAGGGGCACTCCCGCAGCCCGAGCAAAGTCGTTGGCCGTACCCAGCGGCAGCAATGCCAGGCTGGCCGGCGCCTCGGCCTGGGCCAGGGCCTCGGCGATATCGCGCAAGGTGCCATCGCCACCGCCGGCAATCAGCCGGCGCTGACCGGCGGCCAGGGCTTCATGCACCAGGCGCTGGGCATCCCCCGCTTCCCAGGTCAGGCGTACCGCAAGCTCCCAGCCGGCCGCACGCTTGGCCTCGACCGCGGCCCGCACCTCTTCGTTGAGGGCTTGCTTGCCGTGCAATATCAACAGTGCTCTGCGCTCATTCATCGACCTTGCCTCCATTCGGCGATTGCATGAAGGATGTTGACCCTCGAGGTGCGGAAAAAAGTCTGTCGCAGCGGTTATTTTTTTGCCGCAGCCAGTCTGGCCGGCGCGCGTGCTGGCAATCATGGGGTCTGGTGCGGGCCCTGGAAAAATTTTTCACCTCTGTCGGATCTTGATTCGCCAGGCGCTGTTTCATGAGCTTTACTGACCCCCAGTCGCTTATATGAAGGGGTGCAGATAAAGCCATGTCTGGGGTCGGGGGCCCCAAGCAGTGCCGATATGGGCTTCTGTCTCTTCACGGGAATTCCGACCACGCAAGGAAAAGTGGACGTGATTTTTCAGGGGGCGCGAGCGGGCGCCGGGCAGTAACTATTACGAACTTCCCGGCGCGCCTATCCGTCAGCCCGTTTGCCTTGGGTCGAGGGAATGATCTTATGCGCTTGCAACCTGTAGACAGCCTGTTACTGACTCGCCCGAGCATGGTCGAGTACTTTCTGTTCGGCATCCGTGTGGTCCATGGCATCACCGCCATCTTCCCCGGGCTGTTGCTGCTCCTGCTGTCGAACGGCAGTCCGAACGAGTTGAAAAGCGAACTGACCATCCTGCTGTTCTTCGGCGTGATCAGCGTGCTGATCTTCCAGGCGCTGGGGGTCTACGCCGAATCCATCTTCAGCAACCGGCTGCGCTTCCAGCTAACCCTGTTCGCCTGGGCCTCGTCCTTCTGTGTGCTGTTGTTCATGCATCATTCGATGCAGATGTTCGAGAACATCGACAACCCGCAACTGCTCGCCTGGTTCGTCGCCAGCTTCGTGCTGCTGGGCATCGAACGGCTGATTCTCCTGACCCTGTTCCAGCAACTGATGCAACGCGGGGTGTTCCTGCAGAACGCGGTGATCCTCGGCGCCACGGAAAACGGCCAGCGCCTGGCCGAATACCTGGCCCAGCACCAGGACATTCGCTCCGGGGTCATCGGCTTTATCGACGACCGCATCGGCCGCCTGCCCAAGACCCTGTGCAACCTGCCGTTGCTGGGCAACTCCAGCGACCTGGAACGGCTAATCCGCGAAGAAAAGGTCACCCAGGTGCTAGTGGCGTTGCCCTGGTCGGCGGAAAACCGCATGGCCTATGTGATTCGCGAACTGCGTCGGCTGCCGGTGAACGTGCTGCTGGTGCCGGACATGGTGGCCTTCCGGCACGCCCATAACCGCATCACCGAAGTCGCCAACCTGCCGATGTTCAATGCCTCCGAAGTGCCGTTGCGCGGCTGGTCGCCATTCTTCAAGCGCCTGGAGGACATGCTGCTGTCGAGCATCGCCCTGGTGCTGCTGGCACCGGTAATGCTGCTGGTGGCCCTGGCGATCAAGCTCGACTCCAAGGGCCCGGTGCTGTTCAAGCAGAAGCGCTATGGCTACAACAACCGGCTGATCGAGGTCTACAAGTTCCGCTCGATGCACCAGCACCTGAGCGATGCCAACGCCGAAAAACAGACCACTCGCGGCGATCCGCGGATCACCCGGGTCGGGCGCTTTATCCGCAAGAGCAGCCTCGACGAACTACCGCAGCTGTTCAATGTGTTCGGCGGCAGCATGTCCATGGTCGGCCCGCGCCCCCACGCCACCGCGACCAAGGCAGCGGGCATCCTCTTCGAGGAAGCGGTCAAGGAATACACGTCGCGCCACCGGGTCAAGCCGGGGATCACCGGGTTGGCGCAAATCAACGGCTACCGAGGTGAAACCGACACCCTGGAGAAAATCGAGAAGCGTGTCGAATTCGACCTGGAGTACATCGAAAACTGGTCGGTCTGGTTCGATCTGTACATCCTGTTCCGCACCGTTCCGTCCGTCATCATGACCCGCGAGGCCTTCTGAATGAGCACTCTCATTCCCTGCATCATTGCTGGCGGCGCCGGCACCCGCCTGTGGCCGGTTTCCCGCGAGGCAATGCCCAAACCCTTCATGCGCCTGCCGGATGGCGAAAGCCTGCTGCAGAAAACCTTTGTCCGTGCCACGGCACTCAACGGCGTTGAGCGTTTGCTGACGGTGACCAACCGCGAGGTATTCTTCCGCACCCTCGACGACTACCGCCTGCTGAACAAGACCCGGGTCGAGCTGGACTTCATCCTTGAACCTTTCGGCCGCAACACCGCGCCGGCCATTGCCGCGGCGGCGCTGCACGTCAGCCGCCTGTACGGCGACGATGCCCAGTTGCTGGTACTGCCCGCCGACCACCTGATCAAGGACCTGGCGGCCTTTGCCGCCGCCGTGGACCGCGCCCGGCAACTGGCCGACCAGGGCTGGCTGGTGACCTTCGGCCTGATGCCGACCCATGCCGAAACCGGCTTTGGCTATATCGAGAAGGGCCAGGCCCTGGGCAGCGAGAGCTTCCAGGTTGCACGCTTTGTGGAAAAACCCGATGCCGCCACCGCCCAGCGCTATGTGGACGGCGGCCTGCACCTGTGGAACGGCGGCATGTTCTGCATGCGCGCCGACGTGATCCTGCAGGAACTGCGCGAGCTCGTCCCGGAGGTGGTCAGCGCTGTCGAGCATTGCCTGGAGCAGAGCCACCGCAAGGACGGCAAGCACGAACTGCAAGTGGAACTGGACGGCGACAGCTTCGCCCTGGCCCCGGACATTTCCATCGACTACGCAGTGATGGAGCGTTCGCAGAAGGTCGCCGTGGTGCCCTGCCAGCTCGGCTGGAGCGATATCGGCTCGTGGCAGGCGGTGCGCGAACTAACCCCGGCAGACGAGCACGGCAACCAGTGCAACGGCGAGACCGTGCTGTATGACGTGCACAACTGCTACATCGATTCGCGCCAGCGCCTGGTGGGCGGGGTCGGCCTGGACAACCTGATCATCATCGACACCCCGGACGCGCTGCTGATCGCCGACGGCGAGCGCAGCCAGGACGTCAAGCTGATCGCCCAGGAACTCAAGCGCCAGGGCCACGATACCTACAAGCTGCACCGCACCGTGACCCGGCCCTGGGGCACCTACACCGTGCTCGAGGAAGGACCGCGCTTCAAGATCAAGCGCATCGTGGTCAAGCCCAATGCCTCGCTGTCGCTGCAGATGCACCACCACCGCAGCGAACACTGGATAGTTGTCAGCGGCATGGCCCGGGTGACCAACGGCGAGGATGAATTCCTGCTCAACACCAATGAGTCGACCTTTATCAAGCCCGGTCGCACCCATCGCCTGGTCAACCCCGGGGTGATCGACCTGGTGATGATCGAAGTACAGAGCGGCGAATACCTTGGCGAAGACGACATTGTGCGCTTCAACGATATATACGGACGGGCCCCCGCCGACCCCGGCAAGGGCTGATACCGCGCTTCAGGCTTGAATCTGGCCCGACAGGGAGTAGTGACTATGCATGCCAGGAAGACCGCTTGATGAAAACACTTCTGCTGATTTCCAGTGTTCTCGTGCTCTGTGCCTGTTCCATTCCAGCGAAAGTCGAACTGCCTCCCGGCCAGGACCTGCAAGCCGCTCATCGGGCCGGTGAGGCCCTGGCCGGCCAGCCGCTGCCCCCGCAGCGGATCCGCCCCGGCGACACCCTGCGCATTGTCCGCAACACCGGCGAGGCGCCTTCGATCTCGGCCTTCACCGCCAACTCGATCTACGAGCTGACCCTGTTCACCGTGCTCAACGACGGCACCTTCGCCTACCCCTATGCCGGGCAGATCAAGGCGGCAGGGCTGACGCCGCAGCAACTGACCCAGATGCTGGAAAGCAAGCTGAAGAACATCTACCAGGACTCGGCCCTGACCGTGAACATCAACCAGGCGCCGGGCAACACGGTGTTTGTCGGCGGCTCGGTGCGCAACCCGGCGTCCCTGCCAGTGACCGTGACCACCACCCTGGAGCAAGCCATAGTCGGCGCCGGCGGCCTGCTATCGGTGGGCGACAGCCGCAATATCGCCCTGCTGCGCGAAGGCGAGGATGGCCGCTACAAGACCTACTTCTTCGACTATCGCAAATTCATGATCGCCGGCAACGCAGGGGCCGCGCCGGTGCTGCTGCAACGTGGCGACGTGGTGTTCGTACCCAAGTCCAGCGTCGGCAACGGCATCGAATGGGTGGATGTGTACCTCAACCAGCTGATTCCGTTCACCAAGTCGATCGGTATTGGCGCCAGCTACGAAATCAACCGCCAATCGGCCAACTGATCGCCAAGGACAGCGCCCATGATCAATATCCGTTCCTTTCGCGATTTGCTGCGGTTGTTCTTCATCTTCAAGCGTGAATTCAAGATCACCGTGCTGGTGACCTTTATCATCATCGTCCTCGGGGCCTTCCTGCTGCCCAACCGCTTCGAATCCACCGCCCTGCTGCTGGTCAAGCCGGGACGCGACACCAGCACCCTGCCGATCGAGATCGCCGACCGCCAGGCGGTGGTGATTCCCAGCGCCCAGCGAGACCCGATCCTCGATGAGGAGCGCATTCTCGGTGGCGAACCCATTGCTCGCAAGGTGGCGGAAAAGTACCTCGACGACCTGTCCCGCCAGCCCCAGCCCGGCGGCTTTCTGGGTTCGCTGAAAAGCGCGGTCAAAGGCGCCCTGCAGGGCATCGTCGATCTGCTGCGCGGTGCCCTGCAACTGGTCGGGCTGGTGGAGAAACAGACCCCGGTCGAGCGCCTCACCGAACGCATGCTGAAGAACTTCAGCGTGACCCACGCCGCAGGCTCGTCGGTGATGGAGGTCAGCTTCACCTGGGACGACCCGCAAGTGGCGCAGACCGTGGTCAGGAGCTGGATCGAGCAATACCAGCAGGAACGCGCACAGACCCTGGGCCGCAAGAGCCTCTATGCCTTCTATGAAGGGGAAAGCAGCAACACCAACCAGCGCATCCTCGGCTACAAGAAGCAGATCACCGACTACCTCAACCAGCTGGGCGCAGTCAGCATCAGCGAGCGGCTCAACGATATCTCGCGCAACCTCAACAACCTGCGCGGCGAGCACCTCAACACCACCCGTGCGGTGGCCTCCACCAAGAGCGGCCTGGACACCATCCAGCAGCAGCTCAACAGCATGAAGAAAGAAATCAGCATCGGCCGCCAGATGAGCCTCAACCCCGATCGCCAGGACCTGCAGCAGCGGATCAACGCCAAGCAGATCGAGCGCCAGGAGATGCTCCGCACCTTCAAGGAAGGGGCGCCGCCGGTGCGCGCCATGGACGCCGCGATTGCCAACCTGCAAGCCTTGCTGAAGTCGGAAAACAGCACCGTGCAGCGCAGCGAGAACCTGGCGCCAAACCCGGTCTACACCCGCCTGCAGAACAGTTTCGCCGACCAGCAGGCAAGCCTCAGCCGCTTGCAGACCCAAGCCGCGCAACAGCAGACCCAGCTGCTCAAGCTGGAACAGGACCGGCGCCAGGCCCTGGCCCTGGAACCGGAACTGGCACGCCTACAACGGGAACTCAGCGCGGCGGAGAAAAGCTTTGCGCTGTACAGCGACAGCACCGAGAAAGCCCGCATCGACCGCGAGCTGGACCAGAGCCAGATCAGCAATATCGCGGTGATCGAGGAGGCCACCTTCAAGCCCAGCCGGGTGTTCCCCAAGAGCCTGAGCATGCTTCTGGCGGCGATTCCCCTGAGCCTGGCGGTGGGCCTTCTGGCGCTGTACTTCTTCTATCTGCTGGACCAGCGCATCCATGACGGCGACCAGATCGAGGAGCGCTTCGGCGTCAAGGTCTGGAGCAGCCTGCAAGACCTGGACAGCCACCTGCCACAACGCAACAGCGCTTTCACCGCCAGTCTCTACCGGCTGTACGGCGTGTTGCCGCTCGAGCGAGTCGCCGAGCAGGGGCTGGTGATCGGCCTGACCTCGGCGCGGCGCGGCGAAGGGGTGAGTTTCGTTACCGGCCACTTGCGCGACCTGCTGCAGGAGCGCGGCCACGAGGTGAGGATCAATGGCGCCACCAAGGCTTCCCCCGGAGAGATAGTGCTGCTGGAAGCCTCGGGCTTCTTTTCCAACCAGGAAGCCTTCGTCAGCCTGCGCGAAGCCGACCTGATCGCCCTGATCATCGAAGCTGAAACCACCACAGTGCCAGTGCTGCAGAACGCCCTGTCGATTCTCAATACGGCTTTTAAGCGGGTCGACGGCATCATCATCAACCGTCGGCGCTTCGGCATCCCGGAAAACGTGCTGAACTTCCTGGCCCGGATCAGGAGTCACAACTGATGCATATCGCGCTGCTGGCCCCCATGCCCCCCGAACAGAACGGCATCGCCGACTACGCCGCGCACTTGTGCAGCGCCCTGCAAGGCCTGGGATTGCACATCAGCACGCCCCTGGCGGGGCTGGGCAACGATCCGCAGCGGGCCGTGGAACGGGTGGCGCAACACGACTGGCAAGGGGTCGACCTGGTGCACGCCGAGCTGGGCGGCGGGCGCCTGGCGGAGTTCCATGCGCTGCGTGCCTTGCGCCAACGCTTCCCCAAGCTGCCACTCTGCGCCACGGTGCATGACCCCGAGCGCCTGGTGTGGCGCCGAGCCAGCCTGCCCTGGCCGCTGTCACTGGCCACCCGGCTGCCCTCGCCGCTGCCCCAGGTGGCCACGGTGCTGACCGATCCACTGTGCCTGCATGAGGAAAAACAGCTGGCCCGCAGCCTCGACCGTCTGATCACCCTGACCCATGCCGGCGGCGACTGCCTGCGCCAGCGCATGGGCCTGCGGGCCGAGCAGATGGTGGTGATCCCCCATGGCAACCTGGCGATTGCGGCACAGCCGCTGCCACCGCTGGCGCCACTGCGGCTGCTGTATTTCGGTTTTATCTACCGGGGCAAGGGCATCGAAGACCTGCTGGACGCCCTGGCCATGGCCTTCACCCAGCACCCCGGGATGCGCCAGAGCATGCGCCTGACCCTGGCCGGCGGCAGCGAACCGGAAATGGCCTTCGGCGGCGGCGGCAGCTACCTCGACCAACTGCGCCAGCATATCCAGCGCCTGAACCTGCAGCACAGCATCGACTGGCAGCTGGATTTGCCGGCCAGCGATATTCCCAAGGTGATCCAGGCGCACCACGTGATGGTTCTGCCCTATCGCGAATCGAGCAAGCTCAGGCTCCTGGGCCAGTTGCGGGGCACCAGCGGCGCGCTGTCCTGGGCCGTGGCCTGCGGCCGCGGGGCCATTACTTCCGATGCCCGCTCCTTTGCCGAAGAAGTGGCCCAGGACAACGGGGTGATCTTTCCCCAGGGCAACGTCGCCGCCCTGGCCGCCGAACTCAGCCACCTGTACACCCGCCCGGAACGGGTGGAGCGCTGGGCCGAGCACGCTGCGGTGATAGGTACGCGGCGGGTCTGGAGCCATACCGCCGAACGCTTTGCCCGAGTGTTCGCCGATGCCTGTGGAGACCCTGCCCATGCTTATGCGACCTAGCGCCTGCGGCCTGCTGATCCTCGCCTGCCTGTGCGGTCCGGCCCTGGCAGACAACAGCCTGCGGGCGCCACGCCCCGTGGTGTGGAAGGACTTTCTCGGGGTCAATGCGCAGTTCCAGTACTTCAGCCCCAGCGCCTACCAGAAGCAGATGGATCGCCTCGACGCCCTCGGCCTGAACTGGGTACGCCTGTCGATTCACTGGGCAATGATCGAGCCTGCCGAGAACGACCTGCAGCTCGATAGCCTGGATGGCGCCATGAGCGCCATGCAGAGTCGGCAATACAACATCCTCGCCTACCTGGTGGGCTCGGCGCCGTTTGCCGCCAACGTGCCCGCCGGCGCCACGCCTTCCGACCAGTACCCGCCCAAGGATTTCAATGTCTTCGCCCAGCGCATGCGCATGCTTGCCCAGCGCTATCCCCAGGTGAACACCTGGCAGGTCTGGAACGAGCCCAACATCGTCTGGTTGCCCAAGGAAGACCCGGACGCCTATGACCGCCTGCTCGACGCCAGCACCAGCGCGATTCGCAGCGCGATTCCCGGCAAGCCCGTGGCCACCGCGGGCATGGCCTACTACAGCCAGATGCGCAGCACCCCGGGGCTGATGCTCGAAGACCTGCTGCAACAGGGCCTGGGCAACCAGAACCTGGTGGCCGCCTATCACCCCTATTCCGAATACCCGGAAGGCGACGACCCTGCCGCCCAGGACTTCCTGGTGCGCGGCAACTTCCTCAACAGCGGCCTGCATGGCCAGGGCGTGCAACAGGTCTGGGCCACGGAATGGGGCTGGTCGAGCTACACCAGCGGCGAGCGGGAAATGCAGGCGATGATCGGAGTCGACGGCCAAGCCGACTACACCCTGCGGCGCCTGGCGCTGATGGCCACCATGGATTACCAGCGGATCTTCCTGTTCAACCTCAGCGACCTCGATGCCCGGGCCAGCAACCGCGATCAGTCCTATGGCCTGGTGGACCTGGCTGGCGAACCCAAGCCGGTGTACCGCGCCCTCAAGTACTTCTTCGAGATCACCGGCCCCAGCCTGGCCCCCGATACTGCGCCAGCGCTGAGCAACGCCCCGAGCGACCTGTACAGCATCGCCTGGACCCGACCCAACGGCTCCCATGTGTGGATGTTCTGGAGTGCCAGCGGCAGCAGCTTGCAGATTCCCGCGCTCAGCGCGGCGACCCTGCACGACCCGCTGGCCGGCACCCAGACCGCCTTGAGTGGCGCGCAAGGGATCAGCGTGCCGTTGAAAACCAGCCTGCAACTTCTGGTGTGGTGACAATGAAAATTCTCTGGACCCTGCCCTACCTGCCCTGGCCCGCCACCAGCGGCGGCAAGACCCGGCAATACCACCTGTTGCGGGCCCTGGCCGCCCGTGGACACCGCATCACCTTGCTGGTGCAGTCAAAAACCCCGCTGGACGAAGCCAGCCGCGCCGCCCTGGAACCCTGGCTAGAACGCCTGATCGTGCTGCCGCGGCGGCCCTTGCGCAGCCTCAGGACCTTGCTTTCGGTGCTGCTGGCGCCCTACCCCATGCTGACCACCATCAACGGCCTGGCAGAGCCGCTGCAACAGCGTTTTGGCCAACTGCTGGAGGAACCCTGGGACGTGGTGCAGATCGAACACAGCTACAGTTTCCAGCCCTTCGAGCAACCGCTGAAGCAGCACGGGCGAGACTTTATCCTCACCGAGCACAACGTCGAGTCGGCCCTGGGTGCGGCCAGCTACGACCGCCTGCCGGCCTGGGCCAAGCCCTTCACTCGCTACGACCAGTGGCGCTACCGCCGCTGGGAGCGCCGGGTGTTCCAGCAGGCAGCCAGGGTGGTGGCGGTGACCGAGCAGGACGCGCAGGTGCTGGCGCGCCTGAGCGGCAAGCCCGCTGCCGTGGTGGTCAACGGCGTGGACTGCGGCTACTACGCCTCGGTGCAACCAGACCCCAGCAGCCAACGCCTGCTGTTTATCGGCAACTACGAATACAGCCCCAACCTGGACGCCGTGGAATGGGCGCTGGAGCAGATCCTGCCGCGCCTGTGGGCGCTCAACCCGCAGGTGCGCTTCGCCATCTGCGGTTATGCCCTGCCGGACGCCTTCCGCCAGCGCTGGAGCGACCCGCGCATCGAATGGCAAGGCTTCGTCCCCGACCTGCGCGAGTTGCAGCGGCGCTCGGCGCTGTTCTTCGCACCCTTGCGCCAGGGCGGCGGCTCCAAGCTCAAGGTGCTGGAAGCCATGGCCGCCGGCCTGCCGGTGGTCACCACGGCCCAGGGCAGCTCGGGCCTGCAGGTGGAAAACGGCCGGCATTACCTGGGCAGCGAAGACCCCGGCGCCCTGGCGCAACTACTGGCCGAAGTGCTGGCCGACCCCGAGCGCCTGCAACGCATTGGCGCCGCCGGACGCGACTACGTGCGCGCCGAACACGACTGGAGCGCCGCCGCCGCGCAACTGGAAGCGGTCTACCAGCAACTCCCCCCAGCCAAGGAAGAAGTGTCCGTATGCGCATAGGTCTGGATTACCGCACCACCGCAGGCTACAGCCAAACAGGAATCGGCCGGCAGAACCTGGCCCTGGAACAGGCGCTGCGGGCCAACCCGCAGGTCAGCCTGCAACTCTTCGGCCTGGCGCCGGAAGACCATCCCCTGCGGCGTCGGGTGCATTGCCCGCGCTGGGGCGCGCCCTTCGAAGGCATCCACCGGTTGCCGGGGCGCCTGCGTTTCGAGGGTGGCTTCTTGCCCGGTGCCCTGCGTGAAGCCGGCATCGAGCTGTATATCTGCAATTTCAACATGGGCCTGCCCCTGGGCAAGAAACCCCAGGGCATGCGCTATGTCCTGCAACTGCACGACCTGTTCCAGCTGACCCTGGACAACAGCCACGGCTCAAGGCTCAAGGCACGCTTCTACAAGCTCAGCGACAAGCTGTCCATCGGCTATGCGGTGCAGCAGGCCGATCGCGTCTGGACCCCTTCGCAGTACACCGCCAACGAGCTGGTAAAACTCTTTCCCGGGGCCCGGGACAAGGTCCGGGTACTGCCCAACCTGGTCAGCGGCTTTGCCGGCGAACCCGCCGATATCAGCGACCTGCAACTGCCCGAGCGCTACTGGCTGCTGGTGGGCACTCGCGAGCCGCGCAAGAACATTCCCTGGTTTATCGGCGCCTGGCAGGCTGCACGCCAACAATCGCCCGAGGTGCCGGAGCTGGTTTTGATCGGCGCCCCGGAGCACCTGCCCGGCGAACTGCGCAACCTGCATGGCCTGCACTTTCTCAGCGGGCTCAGCGACAGCCAGTTGCACGCTGTCTACCTCCAGGCCCTGCGCCTATGGCAGCCCTCCTACGCCGAAGGCTTCGGCCTGCCGGTGATCGAGGCCCTGAGCCTCGGCACCCCGGTGGCGGTGGCCAACGGCTCGGCCCTGGATGAAATCACCCCGGGTGACAGCCCGCGCTTCTCGCCCACCGACAGCGCCGCCCTAAGCCAGCTGATGCTGCAACTGGCCAATGCCCAGGCACCAGACCCCGAGCCGCTCAAGGCCTGGGCCGCCGGCTACGCCGAAACGGCCTATCGGCAACGCCTGGATGAACTGCTCGAGGAGCTCAAGTAATGCCCATCGCAATGCCGCTGGCGCTGATCTTCAGCCTGGTGTTCGGCGTGCTGATCTGGCTGCTGCCGCCCTTGAAAGTGCTGGTACTGATGCTCGGCATCGTCGCGGCGATCAGCATCATCCGCCTGCCCCTGCGCGGCTTGCTGCTGTTCGCGGTGCTGGCGACCTTCCTGCCCTACTCCACGGTGCAGATCGGCCTGCGTACCACGGTTTCCGAAGCCCTGCTGCTGTTGGTCTGGGCCGGCATCCTGGTGCAGGGGCTGTTTTCCAACCTGCCCCAAGCGCCCAGGCTGCTGCGCACCGAGAAGCTGCTGCTGGCGCTGATGGCCTTCAGTGCCCTGCCGTTCCTGATTGGCCAGTTGACGATCAATGCCGATGGCAATGGGCCGGTGAACTGGGTGCGCTGGCTGCTCAACCTGTCGGCGCTGTTTCTGGTGCGACGCCTGCTGCAGGAAACCAAGGCTCGGGAACAGCTGGTGTGCGGCCTGCTGCTGGGGACCCTGCTGCTGTTGCTGCTGTCGATCCCGGTGTTCCTGAAAAATGGCAGCGCCACCGCCATGACGCCGATCCTGGAGAAGCTCGGCTATGGCGGTATCGCGGTACTGGGGGACAGCCTCAGCGCCCTGGCCGATCGCATGGGCTCGCCCTGGATGCACCCCAACGTCACCGGCGGCGCCATGGCGCTGACCCTGCCCCTGGCCTTCTGCATTGGACTGACCCGCGACGGCTGGCAACGCAAACTGGGGCTGGCAGTGGCCCTGCTCGGCGCTGCCGGGCTGCTGCTCTCGGGCTCGCGGGGCGCCTTGCTCAGCCTGTTGCTGGTGCTGATCTGGATGGCCCGCCAGCGCGTGCCCTACACCGGGCGCATGCTGCTGGGCGGCCTGTTTTTCGGTGCCTTGCTGCTGATGTCCTATCCACCGCTGCAAGATCGGCTGCTGACCCTGTTCAGCTCCAACGACGCCAGTACCAGCGTGCGCGTCGACGAGTACTCGCACTTCCCCGCAGCCATGGCGATGTTCCCCTTCGGCATCGGCTTCAAGGTCGACCCGCCCGTGCCCGGCAGCGGCCTGTGGGGAATTTCCAACCTGTGGCTGAACTTCATCTACAAGATCGGCGTGCCCGGCATGCTGCTGTTCGTCGCGGTGATCTGGAGCTGGTGGCGCGAAACCCGCAGCAGCGGGCTGCCGATCAAGCTCGACCGCGACAACGCCCTCTGGCTCGGTAGCGGCGCGGGCCTCAGCGCGGCCCTGATCAGCGGCCTGTTCGACCACTACTTCAGTTTCACCCAGGTGTTGATCGCACTGTTCTGGCTGCTGCTGGGGCTCAACCTGCATGAAGCCCGGCGCCTGCAGCTCAAGGCCCGGAGCGCAGCGCCCAGGGCCATCCCAGACTCCCTTCTCTCAGGAATTCATCGATGAAACATCGCCTCTTCCATTCGCAGAACCTGAAACAGGCCCTGCCTGAATATGCGCAGAAAATGGGTGTGAGCCTCGAGGAACTGGAGGTCGCCTACCAGTGGATGCTGGACAACCAGGTGATCTTCGAGCAGCCGCTCAAGGGCAATGTGCTGACCTATATCAGCTACTTGAATATCGAATCGAAGATCGAGCCGGCCCTGCCCCGGCGCTTCTATGCCCTGCTGGGGCGCGAGCTCAAGGGCGCGCTGATCCCCATGTACGGGATCAACTGGCCGACCCTGCGCGACCGCATGCTGCGGGTCTGGGAGCAGGCCTACAACATTCTGATCTGCAAGATCCCCAGCCACACCCTGCGCCTGTTCTGGCTGCGCCTGGGCGGGGCGAAGATCGGCAAGGGTTCCACCGTGTGGCGCAATACCGAAGTGCTCGGGGTCGACAGCCTGCGCATCGGCCAGGACAGCACCGTGGCCTGGCACTGCCAGCTCGATGCCCGGGGCGGGCTGATCATCGGCGACCATGTGACCATCGCCTCCCACGTGCTGATCATCGCCGGCGGCCATGACCTCAAGGAACCGGAATTCTGGGCCATCGGCGGGCCGATCTACATCCACGACTACGCCTGGATCGCCAGCCGCGCGCTGCTGTCCTTCGGTGCCGATATCGGCGAAGGCGCGGTGGTCGGCGGCCAGTCGGTGGTGTCCAAGCCGGTGCCGCCCTATGCCATCGTCAGTGGCCCGGATGCCGCGATCAAGGGTGAACGCTGCCGCAACCTCAACTACAAAGTGGGCGGCAAAGGCCTGTTCACTTTGTTCCACTGAAGCCGCCCCATGTTCGGCGCGACGCTGTGGCTGACCCTGGCGACCCTGACCGGGCTGGCCGCCGGCTTTGCCCGGGAATGGCTGCTGGTGGCCGCCTGGGGCGCCGGCGGCCAGAGCGACGGTTTCCTGGTGGCAATGTTCCTGCCCGAGGCCCTGCGCATGGCCCTGGCCGCCGGGCTGCTCAGCGCTGCGGCGCTGCCCCTCTACCAGCAACGCACGGAGGCGGAACAAGGCGCCTGGCTCAACGCCCTGGCGCCGCGCCTGCTGCTTTGCGGCCTGCTGCTGGGGGGCCTGCTCAGCCTTGGCGCGCCACTGTGGGTACGGCTGATCGGCCCCGGCCTGGGCAACGACGGCTACGCCCTGGCCAGCGGCGGCCTGCACTGGCTGGCCTGGTGCGCACCGGGGTTTATCCTGCATAGCCTGTTCTGCGTGCCCTTGCAGGCCCGCGCGCGTTTTGTCCTGGCGGGCCTGGGCTCGCTGCTGTTCAACCTGCCGCCGGTAATCTACCTGGTCAGCTTGCATCAGGCTTCGACCCCCGACGGACTGGCCGCAGCCTGCCTGCTGGGCAGTGTGCTGATGCCCACGGCGCTGCTGCCGAGCCTGCTGCGGGACGGCTGGCGACCCTGGCGCCTAGAGGCCGCCCCAGGCGCCGGGCGCGAGCTGTTGCAACGCATCGGTCCCTTGCTCAGCAGCAATCTGGCCAGCCAGGGCCTGGCCCTGCTGGAACGCATGGCGGCATCGCTACTGGGCGAAGGAGCGGTGACCTGGATCAACCTGGCGCGCAAGCTGATCAACCTGCCACTGATTGCCCTGATGAGCCTCAACCAGGTGCTGCTGGGACTGATGAGCGGTGCCTCCGGCGAAGCGCGCCTGAGCCTGCTGCGCAAGGGCCTGAGCGGCGCCACCTTGCTGACCCTCCCGGCGGTGGTGGGGCTGATTGGCGCGGCCGCCGCGCTGGTGCATTTGCTGCTGCCCAATCAGGCCGCCGACAGCCCGCTGCCGGAGCTGCTGGCCTGGTTCTCGGTGCCCTTGATGTTCGGCGCCTGGAATGCCCTGCTGGCGCGTTACGCCTATGCCGCGGGCGACACCCGCATGCCGCTCAACTGCGAGCTGACCGGGAGCCTGTTGAATGCCCTGCTGCTGGCCGTGCTGCCGTATTTCTTCGGTCTGATCGGCATTGCCCTGGCGGCCATTTGCGGCGTGATCCTCACCGGCCTGCTGCTGATGCGCCGTCAACAGTTGCTGGGCTCGGTGCCCTGGCGCAGCCATTGGCTGAGCGGTATCGGCGGCATGGCGCTGGCGGCGCTGTTCCTGCATCCGCTGACCTCGATCTGGTGGCAACTGGGCCTGAGCAGCGCCTGCGGCCTGCTGCTGTTGCTGCTGCTGGCGGCCTGGCTGCGCCCCTGGCGGCAGAACCTGACCTGAACGGAGGCATGGACAATGTCGACCTTGCGCGTGGCCTGTGTGATCCCCACCTACAACGGCTGCCAGGACCTGGCCCGCTTGCTGGATTCCCTGGAGCGGCAGAGCGCGCCGTTCACCACCCTGATCGTCGATTCCAGCTCCCGCGACGGCAGCTATGAACTGGCCCTGTCGCGCTGTGCCAACGTGCTGCGCATCGACAGCCGCGACTTCAACCACGGCGGCACCCGACAGCTGATGGTGGAGCGCAACCCCGACTTCGACGTCTACGTGTTCATGACCCAGGACGCCTACCTGGAGGATGCCGAGGGCATCGCCCGCATCGTCGCGCCCTTCGCCGACCCGCAAGTCGGTGCCGTGTGCGGCCGCCAACTGCCGCATCTGGATGCCAGCCCCCTGGCCACCCACGCACGGCTGTTCAACTACCCGGCGAGCTCCCAGGTGAAAAGCCTGGCCGACATCCCCGCGCTAGGGATCAAGACCGCGTTCATGTCCAATTCCTTCTCCGCCTACCGACGCGAGGCGTTGATGCAAGCCGGCGGTTTTCCCAACCATGTGATCCTTTCTGAAGACATGTACGTCGCCGCCAAGATGCTCCTGGCGGGCTGGAAGGTGGCCTACGCAGGCCAGGCCTGCTGTCGCCATTCCCACAACTACAGCCTCAAGGAAGAATTTCGCCGCTATTTCGACATCGGCGTGTTCCATGCCCGCGAACCCTGGATCCGCCAGGCGTTCGGCGGTGCCGGTGGCGAGGGGCTGCGCTATGTCAAATCCGAATTGCAGTTCCTCGGGCCCAGGCGCCTGTTGGAGTGGCCGGGGTCGCTGCTGCGCAACGCAGTGAAACTGTTCGCCTACAAACTCAGCCAGCAGGAGCGCTACCTGCCCCTGGGCCTGAAGAAAAACCTCGGCATGTACCGGGGTTACTGGGACAGCCCCTACGCCTGAATCGCGGTCCGAGAGTTAAAGCGAATTTTCTGACGGAAGAAAGAGAATTGCCTGAATTGACCCTTTTGAGCCAATCAGTGACTGTGCTGGGCAGGCGCTGACGCCTGATACAAGGAAGTGCAGAGTCATGAACGACAAGGGGTTTTATCCACGGGCGCACTCGCCGCTCAAGCGCATCAAGGACAGTTCCTGGCTCAGTGACGAGCCCGCCCGGAACTTCGATCTGCCGCTCACCGCGCCAGCACATCCGCCTCATTCCAGGTTGCTGCCGATTCTTCGGCGCCTGGCTTGGCTGGCACTGGCGGGATCAATACTGGCGGGGCTGCTGACCTGGGGTTTCCACAGCCGTTTCGGCCTGCTGCTGTTATTGCTGCTGCGTTGAACGGCAAGCCACGGGCCCGGCGTCGAGCCGGGCCCGCCGGGTCAATCCAGCACTTCACTCAAGGGAATGAAATTGACCTGATCACCTTCCACCAGAGTCCGCCCTTCCTGCACCTCCACCAAACCCTCGGCCCAGGCCGCACTGCGCAATACACCTGAACTCTGGTTGCGGTAGATGATCGCCCGACCGTTCTCCAGGCGCCCACGCAGGTACTCGCGACGATTGCCGGCCTGGGGCCAGGCAAAACCTGCCGGCACCGGAAAACTCAGGGGCTGCACCTGCTGCACGCCCTGGCGGCGCAACAGATAAGGCCGCGCCAGCAGGGCGAAGGTCACCAGGGTGGAGGCCGGGTTGCCTGGCAGGCCAATCACCGGCACCCCACGAAAATGCCCGAACGTCAGGGGCTTGCCGGGTTTGATCGCCAGCTTCCACAAGGCCAGCTCGCCGGCTTCACGCAGGGCGATGCCGAGGAAATCCGCCTCGCCCACCGAGACCCCGCCGGTGGACAGAATCAGGTCGACATCCGCCAACTGCGCCAGGCGCTGGCGGGTCGCGGGCAGGTCGTCCGGCAGGATTCCGGCGTCCAGCACCTCGCAACCCAGGCGTTGCAGCCAGCTGCACAGCAGCACCCGATTGCTGTTGTAGATCTGCCCCGGGCCCAGGGGCTGGCCCGGTTCCACCAATTCATCACCGGTGGACAGCACTGCCACCCGTACTCGGCGTACCACCTCCAGCTCGGCGCACCCAAGGGAGGCGGCCAGGCCCTGCTCGATCGGGCCCAATCGGCTTCCCGCCGCCAGTACCTGCTCGCCCACGGTGGTTTCCTGGCCTTGAGGGCGGATGTTCTGGCCAAGCTTCAGCGGCTCGCGAAACCGTACTCGCTGGTCATCCTCGACCTGGACGTTCTCCTGCATCTCGACGCAATCGGCGCCGGCCGGCATCGGTGCGCCGGTAAAAATTCGCGCACAGGTGCCTGGTTGCAGTGGCTCTGGGCTCTGCCCGGCGAAAATCCGCTGGCTCACCGGCAGCGGCTCGCCCTTGCAGTCCTCCAGACGCAAGGCGTAGCCATCCATGGCGCTATTGGGCCAGGGCGGCAGGTCCAGTCCGGAAATCAGGGCCTCAGCCAGCACCCGGCCCTGGGTCGCCGCCAGGGGCAAGCGTTCGCGCTCGACGATGGGCGCCGCTTCGGCCATGGCCAGCAGGCGCTGCAGCGCCTCCTCCACCGGCATCAAGGTGCCGAGCTTGCCCGGCTTACCCACGGGATTCACAGGGCGCGGCCTGTTTCAGGTGAGGAACGAAGTTGCACGGGCGATGACGCGAGTCCAGCTGTTCGGCAAGAATCCCGTCCCAGCCGGTACGCACCGCGTTGGTAGAGCCCGGCAGGCAGCACACCAGGGTGCCATTGGCCAGGCCGGCCAATGCCCGGGACTGCACGGTGGAGGTGCCGATGTCGGCCACCGAGATCTGCCGGAACAACTCGCCAAAGCCATCGACCTGTTTGTCCAGCAGGCAGCTCACCGCTTCCGGGGTGCTGTCGCGTCCGGTAAAGCCGGTGCCGCCCGTGATCAACACCACCTGCACCAGATCGTCGGCGATCCAGGTGGCGACCTGGGCGCGGATCTTGTACAGATCGTCCTTGAGCAGGACCCGTGCCGCCAGCCGATGGCCTGCGGCGCCCAGGCGCTCGACGAAGACCTGTCCGGAGGTGTCGGTTTCCAGAGTGCGGGTGTCACTGACAGTCAGCACCGCGATGTTCAGGGGCACAAAAGGTACATCAGCCTTGGCTTTCATAGGCTCGATCCAGAGGTTAAAAAACAGCCCGGAGTTATATCACAGCGCCTGGCCCCGCCGTCCGTGAACGGCGACAAGCCGTGCGCTAATCTTCCACAGTCCCCCCTGCGATCCGCCTGGCGACGTGGCAGAATGTCCCTGGCCAAGGAACTTGCAGACGTTGTATACGTCTGAAGACCAGCACTTTAAAGACCCCATTTCGGAGACAGACAATGATTCAACGGACCCTCGCCACTCTCATGCTCGCCCTGGGCCTGGCCACTCTCGCCGGTTGCGCTTCGCCGACAGTGCTCACCCTGAATGACGGTCGCGAAATCCAGGCCGTCGACACCCCGCACTACGACAAGGATTCGGGCTTCTACGAGTTCGAACAACTGGACGGCAAGAAGACCCGCATCAACAAGGATCAGGTTCGTACCGTCAAGGAGCTGTAAGCCTGACGCCTGTCGACCCGTCCTGAATAAAACCCGCTTGCTGCGGGTTTTATTGTTTCTGTGGCCTGGAATTTCACCACTGCAGGCTGATGCGACTTTCGAACTCGCGCGCCTGCCCGGTCAGCGGATCGCTGAAACGCAGGCCCTGGGCCAACAGCTTCAGGGGCTTGGCAAAATCGTCTTCGGCATCCCGAAGCACATCGGGATAGAAGGGGTCATTGCAGATCGCCGCGCCCAGGGCGCTCATATGCACCCGCAACTGATGCTTCTTGCCCGTTACCGGGAACAGCGCATAGCGCCACAGGTCGCCGTGTTTTTCTCGAACCTCGATGGCGGTTTCGGTATTGCTCACGCCCTCGCCTTCCTGCATGCGAAAGAAGGGTTCGCCATCCACCAGGCGGCTTTTATGCACCAGGGGAAAGTTCAGCTGCGGCAAGGCAGGGGCTATGGCTTCGTAGCGTTTCTCGATCTGTCGGGTGGGGAACAGCGCCTGATAGGCCGAGCGGCTGTCGGGGTGAGCGGAAAACAGCACCAGCCCCGCCGTGTGCCGGTCGATACGGTGCAGGGGCACCAGATGGGGGTTGTCCAGGCGCCGGATCAGGCGCCGCAGCAAGGTCTGCTCAACGTATTCGCCCGCAGGCGTCACCGGCAGGAAATGCGGTTTGTCCGCCACCACCAGATGCTCGTCGGCATACAGGATGCTCTCCTGCACCGCGATCACCTTCTCATCCGGCACCTCGCGGAAGTAGTGAATGCGCAGACCTTCGCGATAGGCCAGGCCCAGGTCGATGGGTTGCCCATTGCCATCCAGCACCCGGCCACGGGCGATGCGGTCCAGCCATTGCTCGCGACTGATGGCCTTGAAGTGATCGCACAGGCAATCCAGTACCGTCGCCCAGGAACCGGGAGGCAGGTACAAGGTACTGGCCTGATGCTGTGCAGCGGAAAAACTCGCGGAAGACATACAAAAGCTCGAAGGACCAATGCAAGACGGCATTATCCAACAGCGCACTCCAGGAGCCTAGGCCAACCTCAAGCGCAGGACTGCCTACCCTCGGCTGCCGCCTCGGTGAACTCCTTGAGCCAGCGCAGCACATCCACAGCCTCCCAGCGCCCCGGATCATAGAGGGCATACAGCAGCCCCTGGTAACCCACCACATCCAGTTGCCGGTGATAACCCGCGCGCTGGAACAAGGCCTCGATCTCGGCGAAGCAGGTATTGAAATGTAGCTTGTTGAAGGGCGTCTTGCCTTCGGTCACCAAACCATCCAGGCGCAATTCCAGCACTGCCTCGCGGACCACATCAGCGGACATGCGGTTCACGCTGTTCTTCAATTGTTCAACATTGACCATCATCTATTCCTTTAACGGTGTGAAGCTTGCGCCACGTCCATCAGGGCTCTTTGCGCCCCACATAACTGACCACCCACAGCACCACGCCCCAGATCTCGATCGAGCCCAGATCATCCAGCACCACGGAAGGGATTGAAGGCCGCGCCGCCTTGAGCAGCAGGCCGCCACGGGGGTCGTGCGCCAGCAGGCGCAGCGAGAATTCGCTGGCGCCCGCGGCACGCACTATCAGGTATTGATCCACCACCGGCGTGGCCGAACGATCGACGATCAGCCGATCACCAGGGTAGATGCCGAAGCCCAGCAAGGTTTCGTCATCAACTGACAGGCCATGGATCTCTGGAGCGCCCAGGCCCAGGCTGCGATCGAGGGAGAAACCGCTGCCGCAGGGCTCCTGGGCCTGGCAAGCGCCGTCGCGCAGATCCAGGAAGGAAGTTGGCAGCGGCTGCGAACGCGCAGTAGGGGTCAGGAAAGTGAGAGACATGGCGAGGCTCCTCGATAGCTGTATGCATATACAGTAAACCAATCGACGGATCTCGCCAACGAATTCCAACCGCGGGCGACAGATGGAAACCTGCCGCTAGCGCACCCTCGTCAACGCAGGAAAGCCACCACCTGCTCGGCATCGAAGGGCCAGCCCAGCTCGGCGCCATTGTCGACCCGGCGTAGCACCGGAATGCGCAGGCCATAGGCTTCGAACAGTTCCTGACTGTCGGCGATATCCACCAGCTCGACCAGCAGGCCGTGCTCTACCAGCGGCATCAGCTCGGCCTCGGCGAGCTCGCACAGATGGCAACCCAGGGTGCCGAACAATTGGCATTCGGAAGGCATGACAGGACAACCCTTGAAGAACAGGCGGTCATTCTAGGCTCGGGAATAACCGCCGTCGACCGCCGCCCCTTCAGAGAATGAAAGCGACCCGGCGACTGGCCAGGACCAGCAACGGCGCCACGCCAAAGGCCAGCAGCAGTACCAGCAGCGCCATCAGGTTGCCGTAGGCCATGCCTAGCCCCAGCGCGCCATAGATGAACCAGGGGTGCAGGTAGTAAACCGCCGAAGACAGCTTGGCGCTGAAGTTGCTGTGGCCGGCGCGAAAGTACGCCAGCGGCAACAGGAACAGCGCCGGGGCTATCACCAGCAGCGACAGGAGGAAATCGAAGTTCTGCTCGACATCCGCCCGCAGCGCGAAATTCAACGCCGCCTCGCCGAAGATCGCCGCCAGCCCCAGCACCAGCCAGCACCACAGGCTACGCCGGCTGAAGCGCTGCGCCAGTTGATGGCGGGCACAGAGAAAGCCGATGGCCATGAATGGAAAGCCCATGAACAGGAAATTGCGCGCCGTGTAATCGTTCTGGTTGAAGTGCTGGACAAAGCCATTGGCGAACTCCACATAGACTCGCGCATATTGCAGGCCCAGGCCTGTCAGGAAGGCCGCCAGGGCCAGGCCGATCAGCACCGTCGAAGAGCGCTTGCGCAGCACCAGCAACAGCACCCCGCCGCCGAGCATGCCCAGCAGGTACCAGAGGTGGAAATAACCGATCAGCAGCTTCTTCACTATGCCCAGCAGCCCGCCAAGGCTGGCGACGGTTGCGGGGTCGACGTACTGCGGGCTGTAGACCAGCATCCAGAACAGATAGATCAGCAAGCCGCGCTTGAACCACTGGGCAAAGGAATGCCCGCCATTGAGGGTCTGGTACAGGTAGTAGCCGTTGACGATAAAGAAGGTCGGCACCGCCACCCGGAACAGGCCGTTGCACAGCAAATAGCCGGCCCAGGTGTAATTGCCCCCCAGCAGCTTGCAGTGCAAGGCCACCACCATGATCGCCAGCAGGACTTTCAGCGCATCAAGATTGGCATTCAGGACTTTCGACATCGATGGCTACTCGAACGGGCTGGGAGAATCCTGCACATCACACCGGATCGTAATGTTTGCGCCGGGCCACGGAACTGAAGCGCCGCTTGCAGTAGGCCGTAGCACGATCGAGGATCGGCTTCTCGTAGAACTGGTAGCCCAGCCAGCCATAGCAGACCACCGCGGCCATCATCAGCAGGCAGAAAATCAGGTTATCCACATAGCTGGCGGGCCAGGCACCTATCACCTGCCAGGCCCTGCCGATCACCCCCAGCACCAGCAAATGGGACAGGTAGATGGTGTAGGACATATCCCCCGTGGCGGTAAGAAACGCCGGCATACGAATCAACTCACGCCGCTCCAGCAAGGCCAGGGACAGCACCAGGCTGCCGAATGTCAGGCCCACCGCCAACATCCTCGGCAAGCCCTCGGTGAAGAACAACTGGTAGACATGGATCAGCGGAAAGCCCACCAGCAAGGCCGCCGCCAGCACGCCCCAGACCAGTGCCGTGGGCACCCTGGCGCTATAGGGCCCATAGAAGAACAGGGCCAGGGCACTGCCGACGATAAATTCCAGGGCATAGGGGTGCAGCATGATCTTCAGGGCCGGGGAATAGTCCTGCCAGTCCTGCAGCAGGTTGAACGCCACCAGCAACAGCGCCCACAGCAGCAAGATCAGTGGCAGCCAGCGCTCCTTGAAGAACAGGAACAGGGTGAACATCAGGTAGAACCACAGTTCGAACAGCAGCGACCAGGCCACCATCACCAACAGCACCCGGTCATTGGGCAGCAGCAGGAAGGACATCCACAGGTTCGAGCCGCCATGGCTGCTGTTCACCAACCCCGGCTGCCACAGGTACACCCCCAGGGTGATGAAGAAATACAGCCAGTAGGTCGGGTAGATCCGCGACAGGCGATTGAACAGAAAACGCTGGGTCTCGACGCTGCTCTGGAAGCGCCCGCGGCTGACGATGACCATCACGAAGCCGCTGATGACAAAGAACAGATCGACCCCGAGCTGGAAGAAATTCAGCACGCTGGGCAGCAGGGTGTCGCCACCGGAGTATTTGCTTTCAACCGACATCATGTGGAACAGCACCACCCCCAGCACCGCGGCGCCGCGCAACCCTTGCAGCGAATACAGACGCTCCATATACCTCTCCGGCTCCACACTGGCGGGCTTCGGCCATTGATCCGGTGGCCCTGGCACAGCCTTTATCGACAGTTTTTGAGCATAGCGAAGGCTGGTGAATATGAGACATTCGCAACCAAGAATGATCTGCGTCAGGGCGCTTTTTTGTCCTGCAGGTGATTCTCGCAACCTTTTGCCTCTAGGCTTTGCCCTGCTCGCCCCTTGTCCGGAGATGCCCGTTGTTTGCCAATCTGCTGATCATTCTCGCCTCCTCGCTGGTGGTTATCGCGCTGTTCCGGCGCCTGAGCCTGCCACCGGTGCTGGGTTACCTGAGCGTCGGCCTGATGGTGGCGCCCACCGCCCTGGACTGGGTCGACGACAGTGAAGACCTGCCACACCTGGCGGAACTGGGGGTGGTGTTCCTGCTGTTCTCCCTGGGCCTGGAATTCTCCCTGTCGAAGATGCTCGCCCTGCGTCGCGTGGTGTTTGGCCTGGGCAGCCTGCAAGTGCTGTGCAGCGGCCTGATCCTCGGTGCGCTGCTGACACTGTTCGGCATGCCCCTGAGCGCGGCACTGATGCTGGGCACCGGCCTGGCCCTGTCGTCCACCGCCATCGTCAGCAAGGAACTCACCAGCCTCGGCGAGATCTTCAGCAGCCACGGGCAGAACGCCATTGGCGTGCTGCTGTTCCAGGACGTGGTGGCGGTGCTGCTGCTGACCCTGGTACCGGTGTTCGCCGGCAGCAGCGACCAGGCCTGGTACTGGGCCCTGCCCCTGACCCTGGGCAAGACCCTGATCCTGTTCTTCGGCCTGCTGCTGGCCAGCCGCTGGCTGCTGCCACGGCTGTTCCATGAAGTCGCCGCGTCCCATTCCGCCGAGCTGTTCGTGCTGCTGGCCCTGGTGATAGTGCTGCTAACCGCCTGGCTCACCCACCTGCTGGGCCTGTCACCGGCCCTGGGGGCCTTCCTCGCCGGCATGCTGCTGGGGGAAAGCCATTACCGGCACCAGATCGAAGCCGATATCCGGCCCTTTCGCGACATTCTCCTGGGGCTGTTCTTTGTCAGCATCGGCATGCTCATCGACCTGCAGTTGTTCATCCAGAATGCGCCGTTGATCCTCGGCCTGACCCTGGCCCTGCTGCTGATCAAGGGTTCGGTGGTGGCGGCCCTGCTCAAGCTGCGCGGCAGCGACGGTGAAACCGCCTGGCGCAGCGGCCTGGCCCTGGCCCAGGGCGGCGAATTCTGCTTCGCCCTGATGGCGCAGATGCAACTCAACCAGATGCTGCCCGCACACATTGGCAACCTGCTGCTGGCCGCCACCTTCTGCTCCATGCTGCTGACCCCCCTGCTGCTGCGTGCCGCACCACGCATCACCGCGCGCCTGCACCGCAAGCCCAACCAGGCCGCACAGCTGGAGGAAATCAGCGCGCAGAATGCCCAGTTGCAAGGCCATGTGCTGATCTGCGGTTATGGCCGGGTTGGCCAGTCCATCGGTCGCTTCCTGCGCCATGAACAGCTGCGCTACATCGCCCTGGACGATGACCCGGTGCGGGTCCAGGAAGCCTCGGCGGCGGAAAGCTGCGTGCATTACGGCGATTGCCGGCGCGCCGACCTGCTGGCCGCGGTGGGCCTGGAGCGGGCGCGCCTGCTGGTGATTGCGGTGGATAAAAGCGACATCGCCCTGACCGTGCTCAAGGCCGCCCGGCGCCTGGATCGCAACGTGCCGATCCTGGTGCGCACCCGGGACGACAGCCAGCTGGCGGAGCTCAAGGCCGCCGGGGCCAATGAGGTGGTGCCCGAGCTCCTGGAGTCAAGCCTGATGCTCGCCTCCAATGCACTGATCATGCTCGGCCTGCCGGAGCAGCGGGTGCAACGCACGGTGGATGAAGTGCGCCACAGCCGCTATCGCCTGCTGCACGGTTTCTACCACGGCGCCCAGGACAGCGCCCTGGACAACCACGAACCGCCGACGGTGCAGATGCATGCCGTGAGCCTCGACGCCGATGCCCATGCCTGCAACCACTTGCTGGCCGAGCTTGGCCTGGACCAGTTGGGCGTGGATGTGCGCGCCGTCCAGCGCAACGGCAGCGACCTGCCGCTGAACCCGGCACCGCGCCTGCAGGCCGGCGACCGGGTGCTGATCTGTGGCACCCAGGCCGCGATCGAAGCCTGCGAGGCGCGCCTGCAGGGTGGCTAAAGCCTGGCAGGCCGCCCGTGGATGCCGGTCAGTCCTGGCTCACCGCGCCGATCTTGTGCAGCGACAGATCGGCGCCGTAGTACTCCTGCTCCTGGGTCAGGCGCAGCCCGCACGTGGCCTTGATCAGGCCATACACGGCAAAGCCCCCGAGCAACGCCACCGTCACCCCGAGGCTGGTGCCGAGCAACTGGCTGATCAGGCTGACACCGCCCAGGCCGCCCAAGGCGCTCTGGCCGAAGATCCCGCAGGCGATGCCGCCCCAGACGCCGCACAAGCCATGCAGTGGCCAGACCCCGAGCACATCGTCGATCTTCCATTTGCTCTGGGTGGCGATAAAACACCAGACGAACAGCGCCCCGGCAATCGCCCCGGTCAGCAGTGCGCCCACCGGATGCATCAGGTCCGAACCGGCACACACCGCCACCAGCCCGGCCAAGGGCCCGTTGTGCAAGAAGCCCGGGTCATTGCGGCCGACGATCAGCGCCGCCACCGTGCCACCGACCATGGCCATCAGCGAATTCACCGCCACCAGCCCGCTGACCCCTTGCAGGGTCTGGGCGCTCATCACGTTGAAGCCGAACCAGCCGACAATCAGAATCCACGACCCCAGGGCCAGGAAGGGAATGCTCGACGGCGCGAACGCCACCAGCTTGCCGTCGCGATAACGACCATTACGCGGGCCCAGCAACAGCACCGCCGCCAGCGCCAGCCAGCCGCCCATGGCATGCACCACCACCGAGCCGGCGAAATCATGGAAGGCGGCGCCAAAGCGCTGCTGCAACCAGGCCTGCACGCCGAAGTTGCCGTTCCACACCAGGCCCTCGAAAAACGGATAGACCAGGGCCACGATCAACACCGTGGCACACAATTGCGGGACAAAACGCGCGCGCTCGGCGATGCCGCCAGAGATAATCGCCGGAATGGCCGCGGCAAAGGTCAGCAGGAAGAAGAACTTCACCAGGCCGTAACCGTGATCGGCGCTGATCACCGCCGCCGGTTGCAGGAAGCTCACGCCGTAGGAGATCCAGTAGCCTATAAAGAAGTAGGCCAGGGTCGAGACGGCGAAGTCGCTGAGGATCTTCGACAGGGCATTGACCTGATTCTTCTGCCGCACCGTGCCGACTTCAAGGAAGGCGAAACCGGCGTGCATGGCCAGGACCATGACCGCCCCGATCAGGATGAACAGGGTATTGGAACCGTGGACCAGGGTGTCCACAGCGCTTTGCAGATTTTCCATGGAGTAGGCAGATCCGAAATCAGCCATCATCTGCCCGCATACCTGGCTCGACCTTGCACCAAGTTGGCCCCCGCAGGCGCCATGGCGCGCTATCGGTGAACCGTTTTGGCGCGTCACGGGCCGGACGCGAGGTCAGCGGGAAGCGATTGACCTGGGGGTTGGTTTTTTTTGGCCAGGGTTTACGCGGGCTAGCGCGCCACCCTCGCTCGTTTTCGGCGCAAACCAGGGGCCGCGCGCACCAGGACGTAGCAAAAGCTGTACCAGCCCATTGCAGTGAACCTTCACGCAGGGCTCACACTCATAGCTCTCACAAGCCACCAACGGAGTAACAAGCATGGCCAGCAAAACGGCAAAGACGGCTCAAGAAGTACTGATGGCGGATTTTCAGGCACTGGTCAGCGACACCGAACGCCTGCTGGAACACACCGCGACCCTGGCCGGCGACCAGGCCGATGAACTGCGCGAACAGATCCACGACAGCCTGCTCAAGGCCCGGGAGACCCTGCAACTGACCGAGGAGTCCCTGCGCCAGCGCGGCCAGGCCGCGGTCAGCGCCGCCGAAGACTACGTGCAAAGCAACCCTTGGCAATCGGTGGGCATCGCCGCCGGCGTGGGTTTCCTGATCGGCCTCCTGGCGACGCGGCGCTGATATGAGCAACGACTCATCCACTGCATCTGACGGCGGCCCGAGCGCCTCTTCACGACGCCTGGGGGCTGCGGTCCTGGGCCTGTTGCACAGCCACGTCGAACTGTTCGGCATCGAATTGCAGGAACAGAAGGCACGCACCGTCAGCCTGCTGCTGTTCGCCGGGCTGGCCCTGGTGTTTGCCCTGCTGTTGCTGGTGGGGCTGTCGGCCCTGGTGCTGATCCTGCTGTGGGACAGCTATCGCCTGGCCGGGATCATCGGCCTGTGCCTGTTCTATGCCCTGGCGGCGCTGTTCTGCGGCCTGCGCCTGAAGGCCGCGGTGTTCGACGAGTCCTCGCCCTTCCACGCCACGCTGGAAGAGCTGGCCAATGATCGGGAGCGACTGCTGCCATGAAGTTGCCTGATATCCCGCAGAACGCTTCACGCCAGGAAATGCGCAAGGCCCTGATCCGCCTGCGCATGGAAATGCACCGCCAGGAAATCCGCAACGAATCCCGGCAGCTGCTGCAACCCCTGCAACGCATCCGCGGCCTGGGTCAGAGCTGGCAGCAGGGCCTGGGGATCAAGCACGCGCCACTCTGGGGCGTGGCCCTGGTCACCGTGCTGGGTTTCATTACCGGCAAGGGCGCCAAGGGCGGTGGCGGCAATCTGCTGCGCCTGGTGCGCCTGGGCACTGGCTTGCTGCCCTTGCTCAAGCTGGTGCTGCAAGGCGCCTCGCGCAAACCCTGAGCCCTGCGCCGCCGGTAGCGATCTGCCGGCGGTACACCTGGCTGCATTCTTGCTAAGCAACCCGGATCGGCCCCTTCAACCCAGGGGCCGCGCTCCCGGCTGACTAACCGCCAGCCGCGACGCCACGCCAACAAGACGCCTACTAAGGAGGCCCCGTGATCGACGGGCAACCGCTCGCCTGCTTCCAGCCCTTTATCGACACCGCCACCGGGCGTATCGCCGGGGTCGAAGCCCTGGGCCGCCTGCGCCAGGGCGATGGCCAACTGGCCTCGGTGGGCCCGCTGTTCGCCGATCCCCGCAGCCCCTCCAGCGCCCTGCGCCGGCTCGACCGCCAGGTGCGCGACGACGCCTTGCGCCGCCTCCCCGAGGCCCCGGCGGACTGGTTCCTGAGCTTGAACATCTCTCCGCGCTGGATCAGCCAGCTACGCCCCGGGCAACCCTTGCCCAGCCTCAGGCAGTTGCAGCAGCACGGCATCGATCCACGACGCATCGTCTTCGAGATCACCGAGCTGGGGGGCAACAGCCAGCGCCTGGCGGAAGTGGTAGCGCGCTATCGCCAGGCCGGGGCACGCATCGCCATCGACGACTTCGGCGCCGGCTATTCACAGCTCGATCGGGTGCTGGCCCTGCAACCGGACATTCTCAAGCTCGACATGCGCCTGTTCCAGGCCGCGGCTCGGGGCGGCCCCAGCAGCGACGTGGTCAAGGCCCTGGCGCAGATGGCGGAAAAAACCGGTTGCTGGATCATCGCCGAAGGGGTGGAGACCGAGGCCGAACTGGATTTCGCCCTGGAGTGCGGTTCGCGCTATGTGCAGGGTTTCCTGTTTGCCCGGGCCGAGGAACAGCTGTTCGCCAGCGATGCCTTCGTCCAGCCCTTTGCCCGCCTGCGCGAACGCTATGTGCGGCACAAGCTGGCCGAGCGCAACCGGCTGATGCGCCTGCGCCAGCAGCTGGCACAACTGATGACCCTGCTGCAGGCCTGGGCCCAGGCCCAGGCGCCCATCAGCCAACTGCCGACGGTCGAGGCCTTTCCCTGGCTGCTGCGCTTCTACCAATGCGACCGCCACGGCACCCAGCTGACCCCGAACCTGGAATGGCGGCACAACAGTTGGCAGGCCGACAGCAGCTATGTGGGCCACAACTGGTCCTGGCGCCCGTACTTCTACCACCTGCTGGCCGAAGGCTGGGAGGAGCGCCGGCTGATTCTCTCCAGCACCTACCGTGACGCCACCAGCAACCAGTACTGCCTGACCGCCGGGCAGTTCTTCGCCAATGGCCAGCGCCTGCTGCTGATCGATATCGATGCCGCCGGCCTGTAGCGGCCATGGCGCCCTTTCTTCCTCTTGCGGCCATGGCCGGGAACCCGGAAGCTGGGCGCCTCAGTTATTTCTCGGAGAGACCCGCCTTGGATTGGCAGACCCTGCTCAACCGCGAACGCCTCGGAAAGCCAGTGCACAGCCCGGAAGAACTTGGCCGTAGCCCTTTCCACAAAGACCATGACCGCATCATCTTCTCTGGCGCCTTCCGCCGCCTGGGGCGCAAGACCCAGGTGCACCCGGTGTCGAGTAACGACCATATCCACACGCGCCTGACCCACTCCCTGGAAGTCAGCTGTGTCGGCCGCTCCCTGGGCATGCGCGTTGGCGAGACCCTGCGCGGCGCCCTGCCCGACTGGTGCGAACCCAGCGACCTGGGGATGATCGTGCAATCGGCCTGCCTGGCCCACGACATCGGCAACCCACCCTTCGGCCATTCCGGCGAAGACGCCATCCGCCACTGGTTCCAGCAGGCCGCCGGGCGTGGCTGGCTGGATGCCATGAGCGAGACCGAGCGCCTGGACTTCCTCAATTTCGAAGGCAATGCCCAGGGCTTCCGGGTGCTGACTCAGCTCGAATACCACCAGTTCGACGGCGGCACCCGACTGACCTACGCCACCCTCGGCACCTACCTCAAGTACCCCTGGACCGCGCGCCACGCCGACGCCCTGGGCTACAAGAAGCACAAGTTCGGCTGCTATCAGAGCGAACTGCCGTTGCTCGAGCAGATCGCCCACAAGCTCGGCCTGCCGCAGTTGGAGGAGCAGCGCTGGGCCCGGCATCCGCTGGTGTACCTGATGGAGGCCGCGGACGACATCTGCTACGCCCTGATCGATCTCGAGGACGGCCTGGAAATGGACCTGCTGGAGTACGCCGAGGTCGAAGCGCTGCTGCTGGGCCTGGTGGGCGACGACCTGCCGGAAACCTATCGCCAGCTGGGCCCCAGTGATTCGCGCCGGCGACGCCTGGCGATCCTGCGCGGCAAGGCCATCGAGCACCTGACCAATGCCGCTGCCCGGGCCTTCGTCGAGCAGCAGGACGCCCTGCTGGCCGGCACCCTGCACGGCGACCTGGTGGAGCATATGCACGGCCCGGCCAAACGCTGCGTGCTCAATGCCAAGGACGTGGCGCGGCGCAAGATCTTCCAGGACAAGCGCAAGACCCTGCACGAGATCGGCGCCTACACCACCCTGGAGATCCTCCTGAACTCCTTCTGCGGCGCAGCGCTGGAGCAGCATGGCGGCAGGACCCCATCATTCAAGAACCGGCGGATTCTCGATCTGCTGGGCATCAACGCACCGGACCCGCACTGGCCGTTGCACAAGTCATTCCTGCGGATGATCGACTTTATCGCAGGCATGACCGACAGCTATGCCAGCGAAATGGCCCGGGAAATGACCGGCCGCTCCAGCCCGCAATAACCCCGCCCATCCGGCACCTGGCACAGCGCCAAGTGCCGGATATCAGCGAGCAATGCTCGCCGCACAACTAAGGGATTCCCCTAGGGGCAAATCTTGAACCCTTGACCGAGCACTTCGCCGAGGCGCCCGCCTGCCGGGCATACTGCCGCCAAAAGCCCAGGAAACAGAGCTAGGGCATTCCCTTAACGATGAAAATTAGTTCATGAACAAACAGAAATAGAGCAACTACTCAGATAAAAACAGCAACTAGCAATCCGCACTTGTTATTCGCGCAGTGGACAACCGGCCAAGTTTACAAATTCAACGACTCCGCTGCCTATTCAACCAAAGATCCTACCTTTCAGAATCTACAATATTGACCAGGCCCCTTGCCGTTCAAGGCTTGCAGGAAAATATTGTTAGCCTTCTATGCATTTACAATTTACATACAAATCGATTTTTTAGTTTCGGATAGTCTCGATTTCAACAGGAAATTTCCCCGCCGAACGCCTCCGATAAAATAATTCCGCTCTGCGCTGTAATCTTTCCACCGCAACTCACTCAACCCTTTTGTCATACCTGAATTTGCACTGTTTCATCTAACTCTCAATCAGGAATTGTCACTCGCGAGCACGTGAACATAGTCCCCGGATATCACTGCCGAATGGGCCTTATGTTTACAGAGCGAAATTGGAAGCGACGTCACTAGTTGAGCCGCAACGACTGGCTTTTCTGTTGTTCGTCACTTGGTCTTTTCAAGTAAGGATGCCAAGTGCCCTATACATCACATACCGACAGTTCCCGTCCGCGCTACAGCACCCATTGCTGCCTGGGCTTGCTGCTGGCCCTGGCGCCCCTGACACCGGCCCTGGGCGACGGCCTTCAACCCGGCCAGGAAGCCCTGCGCCTGCAGCAGCAACAGCAGCGGGACTTGCAACAGTTGCAGTTGGAACAGCGCCAGCGGCAGATGCAACGCGGCAGTTTCAGCAGCAGCCCGGTCACCCCGCAGCAGGCGGAACCAGGTGCCAGCGACAGCCGCTGCTGGCCACTGAGCGGCACCCGCATCGGCGGCGTCAGCCTGTTCGCCAAGGCCCGGCTCAACGACTTCATCAAGCCCTATGTAGCACCGTGCATGGGGGTCAACCAGATCAACCAGTTGCTGGCGGCCATTACCCGGCTCTATGTCGAGGCCGGCTATATCGCCAGTCGTCCTTATCTGGCCAGCGCCCCGGCGGCCGGGCACAGCCTGGATATCCTGGTGGACGAAGGCTACGTGGAGGCCATCGAACTGGCCGACCAGAGCCTGCCGGTATCCTTGCGCGGGGCCTTCCCCGGCATGCTCGGCCAGCCGCTGAACCTGCGTGACCTGGAACAGGGCCTGGATCAGCTGAACCGCCTGCGCTCCCTGAACCTGACCGCCGATATCGCCCCCGGCAGCCAACCCGGCGCCTCGCGAATCATCCTGCGCTCGCGCAGCAGCGCCGTGCGCTGGGGCCTGGGCCTGGGTGTGGATAACCTGGGCAGCGCCAGCACCGGCCGCGACCGGCAGTCGATCAACTTCAACCTCGACAGCCCGCTGCAGATCAACGACGCGCTGAACCTGAACTACAGCGACACCCTCAACCAGGGCCCGCGCTATAGCCGCAGCAGCAGCCTGTTCTACTCGGTGCCCTACGGCTACTGGACCTACAGCCTGTTCGCCAGCCATGCCGAATACCGCGCGCCACTGAAACTGGCTCGCACCACCTTGTACAACAGCGGTCGCACCGACATGGTCAGCGGCCGCGCCGACCGGGTGCTGTGGCGCGACCAGAGCCACCAGCTCAGCGCCAACCTGCAACTGGCCTACAAGGACGTCGACAGCTACCTGCAAAAGGCCCACCTGCAGATCCAGAGCCCGACCCTGACCGTGGCCGAAGCCGGGCTCAACCTGTTCTGGCTCGACAGCGCAGTGTGGAACCTGGATTTCAACTACGCCCAGGGCCTGACCTGGTTCGGTGCCGACCGCGACTCGCAGCAGGTGCAGCGCAACCTGCCCCAGGCGCAGTTTCGCAAGTACCGCGCCGGCCTCAGCCAGTGGCGCAACGGCCAGCTGGGCGACCAGCGCTGGCAATGGCAGAGCCAGCTCTCGGCGCAATACAGCGCCGACCCGCTGCCGGCCATCGAACAACTGCTGGGCACCGACGATTCAGCGGTGCGCGGTTATCGCCTCAACAGTGCTTCCGGCGCCATCGGCGCGGTGTGGCGCAACACCCTGCGCCTGCCGCTGAACACTGACCTGCCGGTCAGCATCACCCCGCGCCTGGGCCTGGACAACGGCTGGCTCAAGGCCGAGCACGGAGCCCAGGGGCGGCGCCTGGGCGGTGCCAGCCTGGGACTCAACCTGGCCTGGAAAAACCTCCAGTTCGACCTCGACTACCAACGCAGTCTCACCACCCCACAGGGCTTCCGAACGGAGCCGGAAGTCTGGCTGGCCAGGGTCAGCCTGCAACTTTGAGCGATCGCCGATTAGCCTGAATCACCCGATGAACCTGAGCCCCAAGCGCCGTTGCCACCCAGAAAGCAACGCCCGGCTCAACCAGTCAGAACGAGGTTCTCATGCCTGACAACACACACAGCTTTCACCTTTCACCCCAGGGCACCTTGCGCTGGACCATCGCCGGCCTGTTGCTGGCCGCCCACCTGCCCCTGGCCCTGGCCGGCGGCATCACCGTGGTCACCGGCCCCGGCGGCACCCCGCAATTGCGGGACCAGGGCGGTGTGCCCATCGTCAATATCGTCGCGCCCAATGCCGGCGGCCTGTCCCACAACCAGTTCCTCGACTACAACGTCGGGCAACAGGGCGTGGTGCTGAACAACGCCTTGCAGGCCGGGCAGTCGCAACTGGCCGGGCAACTGGCGGCCAACGCCCAGTTCCAGGGCCAGGCGGCCAGCGTGATCCTCAATGAAGTGATCAGCCGCAACGCCTCCCAGCTCAATGGCGCCCAGGAAATCTTCGGCCACGCCGCCGACTTCGTGCTGGCCAACCCCAATGGTATCTCGGTCAATGGCGGCAGCTTTATCAACACCCCCAACGCCAGCCTGGTGGTGGGCCGCCCGGAACTCCAGGACGGCAAGCTGCAAGGGCTCAACACCCAGGACGCCCGCGGCCAGCTGGATATCCACGGCAAGGGCCTGGCCAACGCCGAGGGCTCGATCAACCTGATCGCGCCGCGCATCGACAGCCAGGGTGCCCTCAAGGCCCGCGACCAGCTGAATGTCACTGTCGGCCGCAACCAGCTGGATTACCCCAGCGGCAAGGTGCTGAATGTCGATCCGGCCAGCCGCACCCAGGAGCAGCGCATCGACGCCAGCCTGTTCGGCGCCATGCAGGCCGGGCGGATCAATATCGTCAGCACCGCCGAAGGCGCCGGGGTACGGGTTGGCGCGGTGCAGGTGGACGGCCGTGACGGGGTCAAGCTGAGCTCCGCAGGTGACCTGGATATCCGCGGCCAGGCCGTGGACAACAGCCTCGACGCGACCCGCGCCGGGGTGCGCAGCCAGGGCGATATCGAGTTGCACGGGGCCAAGGACCTGAGCCTCGCCGCCACCGACGTCAACGGCCGCAACGTCAAGCTCGACGCCGGGCGCAACCTGACCCTGAGCAGCATCGAAAGCCGCAAGCTCCAGGAAAAGCGCCAGCAGTGGGACAACAGCACCATCGGCATCACCTGGGAAACCTACGAGCGCACCGAGACCGACAGCGACAGCCGTCAGCACGGCACCCAGGTGCTGGCGCAGCAGGACGCCGAGCTGAAATCCGGCGCCAACACCCAGATCCAGGGCAGCCGTGTCGAGGCCGGCCAGCGCCTGAGCGCCCAGAGCGGCGGCGACCTGCAACTCACCGCCGCCACCGAAACCCACACCCAGCGCGACCAGGGCCAGCACCGCAAGCACCTGTGGAAGGAAAACTGGGACAACGCCAGCAGCCAGCAGCGCAGCGTCACCAGCCAGCTCAAGAGCGGCAAGCAGTTGGACCTGAACAGCCAGCAGAAACTGCAACTGCAGGGCGCCGAGCTGCACAGCCAGGGCGACATCCAGCTGGCGGCCAAGGAAGTGGACATCAACAGCGCCAGCCGCCAGCAGAGCCAGAGCAACCAGCACTACTCCGGCGACCTGGTGGGCGGTGGTTTCTTCGGCAAGAACGCCGATGGCGACCAGGGCAAGACCGAAAACCAGGGCAGCAAGGTCAATGCCGACGGCAAGCTGATCGTCCGCGCCGACAGCGTGCGCATCAGCGGCAGCCAGGCCCGTGGCGGCACCCAGGCCAGCGTGATCAGCGAGCAGGGTTCGCTGACCATCGACGGCGTGCAAGACACCGCCCACAGCAACAGCCACAGCAATGACAGCAAGTTCTTCGGCATCAGCAAAGACGAGAGCCGCCAGCAGAGCAAGCACAGCACCACGGTCGGCAGCCAGTTGCGCTCGGACAGCAACCTCAAGTTGCAGAGTGCCGCAGACCTCGACATCAGCGGTTCCCAAGTGGCCGCTGCAGGTCAGCTGGACGCCAGCGCCAAGGGCTCGGTCAAGGTCACGGCCGCCGCCGACACCCAGCACGACAGCAGCAGCTCGCAACAGCGCGGCTTCGACGCCTACGCCAAGGAAAACGCCCCGGGCACCCGGCAATATCGCGCCGGCGTGCGTTACCAGGATGAGCAGCGCAGCGCCAGCAGCGACAGCACCCGGCAGCAGGGTTCCAGCCTCAGCGGCGCGACCTTAGCCGTGAGCGCCGGCGACGAACTGCAGGTGCAAGGCAGCAAAGTGACGGCCACCGCCGGCGATGCCAGCCTCAGCGGCAAGAACGTGCAATTGCTGGCCGCCGACAACAGCACCGAGCAGCACAGCGACAGCCGCACCACCGGTGGCGGTTTCTACTACACCGGCGGCCTGGATCGTGCCGGCAATGGCCTGGAAGTGGCACACCGCAGCAGCGAGGACAGCAGCAGCCAGCACAACGCGCAAACCAGTGGCATCAACGCCAGCGGCAACCTCAGCATCACTGCCGGCAATCGCCTGACTACCGAAGGTGCCCAGGTCCAGGCGGGTGGTGCCTTGCAGGTCAACGCCGGGGAGATCGACAACCGCGCCGCGTACAACAGCGAAAGCAGCCAGCACCGGGAAAACAACTGGGCGGTGGATGTGGGCGCCAACGTTGAATACAAGGACGTCACCCGGCCGATCGAGAAAGCCATCCAGGGCGTGGCCCAGCGCAAGTTCCATCAACCCGGCGTGCTCGACGCCCTGGGCCAGCCCAACGTCGGCCTGGATGTGGATGTCAGCCACCAGAACCGCCAGAGCGACAACTCAGCCCAGACCGCGCAGGTCAGCCAGCTGAGCGGCGCGCAAGTCACGGTCAAGGCCGACGGCCAGTTGCGTGACCAGGGCACCCAGTACCGCGCCACCGACGGCAGCCTGAAAATCGGCGCCGAGAGCCTGGTGGCCAGCGCCGCCAGCAATAGCCAGAGCAGCAGCGAACAGGCCCTGGACGCCAAGGTCGGGGTTCGGGTCTACACCAATACCGGTGAAGACCTGAATGTTCGCGGCAGTGGCGCCGGTGGCAGCAGCACGGTCACCAGCAGCAGCGACAAGGCCCAGGTCGGCAGCTATGCCGGCAGCCAGGGGGTGGAGATCAAGCTGGCCGGCGATGGCCGCTTCGAAGGCAGTCAGTTCAATGGCGGCCAGAGTGGCGTGCGCATCGACAGCGGCGGCGAGCTGGCGCTGAACCAGGCCAATGACCGCCAAACCAGCGGCAACTCCAGCCTGCGCGGCGATGCCTCGTTGACCGTCGGCACCACCCCGGGCACCAGCGGCAGCAACCTCAACCTCGGCGCCGGGCTGCAACTGGACCACAAGCGCCTGGACCAGCAAGACAGCCAGGCCCGGGTGGCCAGCATCCAGGGCCAGGGCCCGGTGCAGCTCAACAGCGGCGCCGGCCTGACCCTGCAAGGCACGCAAATCGGCAATGCCGCGCGCCCCGCTGGCGATATCAGCCTGAACGCCGGCGGCAAGCTCGACCTGCAAGCCGCGCGGGACAGCCACGCCAGCCAGGGCAGCAACCTGGGTGGCGGCCTGACCGCCGGTGGCAGCAAGACCAGCAGCGAGCAAAGCAGCGGCAAGAGCGCCAACCTCAGCGCCAACTTCAACATTGGCCGGGTCTCGGAAAACGACCAGAGCCAGCGCGGCGCCCAGCTCTACAGCCAGGGCCAGGTGCTGTTGGGCAGCAACGCCAGCGGTAGCGATGCGGTTCACCTCGAAGGCACGCGGATCGATGCCGGCAAAGTAGTACTGGACGCCGCCCAGGGCGGTATCTACCAGGAATCGGCGCAGTCCACCCAGGTGCACAACAACTGGGGCCTGACCCTGGGCGCCGGCGGCAGCATGGGCAAGACCATCCAGGCCGACGCCACTGAGCACGACTCGGCGAAAATCGACCGCGGGATCAATGCCCGGGCCAAGATCGATGTCGATCGGCGCCAGAACCTCACCCAGCACAACAGCCTGGTCAAGGCCGACCAGGTAACGGTCAAGAGCGCCGGTGACCTGCACCTGGCCGGTGCGCGGATCGATGCACAACGGGTCGACGGCGCGATTGGCGGCGACCTGAACATCGAAAGCCGCCAGGATCAGGTGCGCAGCACCCAGGTCAACCTCGATGCCAAGCTGGATGTGGAGAAAAACCAGCCAGGGCTGGTGAGCAAGCTGGCCAAGCCCGCAGGCCCGCTCAAGGGCGAGTTGCAGGCCAAGGCCGAGAAAGGCTTCGAGCAGCACCGCGAGAAGCTGGAAAAGGTCGTCGACAAGGGCGCCGACAAGCTCGGTTCGGCCAAGGACAGCCTGGTGGCCCAGGCCAGCGACGCCAAGGAGCGCCTGGGGGAAAAACTCAGCCGCAGCGGCAGCTATGAGGTCAACCCGGAACCCCGCGGGGCCCTGGGCAATGGCGTGGACAAGGCCAAGGGCTACCTGGCCGACAAGGCCGACGCCGTGGGCAACCGTTTCTCCAGCCTGAAGGAGCGCTTCTGGCCCAAGACCAGCGACAGCTACACGGTCAGTGGCAAGGACAGCACCGGCAGCAAGGTGGCCGATACCGCCGAAGGCGTGCTGTTCGGCGACAAGAGCGGCAAGACCAACTACACCCCGACCCTCAACCTGAACCTCAGCCACGCCAGCAAGGACAGCGTGGAACAGGCCTCGGGCATCGGTGCCCAACAGGGCGTCGACCTGCGGGTGAGCGGCGCAACCAACCTCATCGGGGCGCGCATCGGCACCGAACAGGGCCGGGTCGAACTCGGTGGCTCCAAGGTCAACCGCAACACCCTGGCCGGCTCGGACTACCGCGTGGATGTCGGGGCCAACCTGTCCAAGTCACCGGTCAACGTTGCCCTGGGCAGCGGTGCCGAGCTGACCCGCAAACAGGATGACGCCACCCGCCAGGACCAGGTGTTCAACCTTGGCCCGCTGCGCATCGGCGGTCACAGTGACAGCCAGGAACTGCAAGCCGGTATCGATCAACCCAAGCCATAAGGACCGGGCCGCCCTCCTGCCGGAGGGCGGCCTTATCGGCCGCAATTTCCCTTCGCTGCCAACTGCCTGTAATCCCTCCCCTTATTCACTGTAAGACCCGTCTTAGAATGAGTCTTAGGGCACTTTTGCGCCTATATCCGCCACTGCAGCTGGGCTACTGTTCGGGCTTTCCCCCAGCGACAGGAGGCCAGCATGGGTTCGGTACTTATCATTGACGATCATCCGGTCATACGCCTGGCCATCCGCATTTTGCTGGAGCACGAGGGCTATCGGATCGCCGGTGAAACCGATAACGGCGTCGATGCATTGCAGATGATCCGCGAGTGCGAACCGGACCTGATCATCCTCGATATCTGCATTCCCAAGCTCGACGGCCTGGAGCTGCTGGAGCGCCTCAACGGTCAGCCCAAACCCTTGCGTACCCTGGTGCTAACAGCGCAGTCGGCATCCCTGTTCGCCAACCGCTGCATGCGCGCCGGAGCCAGCGGCTATGTGTGCAAGCAAGAGGAGCTGAGCGAGCTGGTCAGCGCCATCAAGGCCATCAGCAGCGGCTACAACTATTTCCCCAGCCAGGCCCTGCAAGTGGGCCGCGGCGGTTTTGGCATCACCCTGGAACTGGCGCAGTTCAACTCGCTGAACGATCGGGAATTGATGGTTTTGCAACTGTTCGCCATGGGCCAGACCAACAAGGAAATAGCCACGGGCATGTTTCTCAGCAACAAGACGGTGAGCACCTACAAGAAACGCATCATGCAGAAAATGGCCACCACCTCGATGAATGAACTGGTGGAAATGGCCAAGCGCAACGAACTGATATGAAACGCCAGCCCCCAAAGCCCTACCCGCACCGAGTACTGCAGCGATGATCGCCGCCCTGCTCCAGCCTCCGGGCCTCGTCTGGCTACTGCTCCCGCTGCTGGCTTCGGCCTGGTTCTGCTGGCAATGGCGCCAGAGCCACGGGCAACTGCAAGCCCTGGCGCGCACGAACGCCGCCCTGGCCAAGGACAAATGCCGGGCCGAGGAAGCCAGTCAGCGCAAAAGCCACTTCCTGGGCCAGATCGGCCATGAAATCCGCACCCCGCTGAACGCCTTGATCGGCCTGCTGGAACTGGTGCTGCAACGCAGCGAGGCCCACTCGCGCAATTACGCCTCGCTGCAATTGGCCCTGGGCGCTGCCCGGGACCTGCGGGAACTGCTCGGCGACCTGCTGGATATCAGCCGCATCGAGTCGGCGCAGTTGCAACTGAACCCGGCCTGGGCCGACCTGCGCGACAGCGTCGATGCCGTAATGGGGGTGTTCCAGGTCCTGGCCCGGCAGAAGCACCTGCAACTGAGCCTGGAGTTCGAGGCGCCCAGCCCCGAGCCGCAAGTGCTGATCGATGCCCTGCGCTTCAAACAGGTACTGGGCAACCTGCTGAGCAACGCAATCAAGTTCACCCACGAAGGAGAGGTACAGGTCAGGTTGCAGCTGCGGCCGACGGCGCGCACCGGGTATTTCGACCTGCAATTGCAGGTACTGGACAGCGGCATCGGGATTCCCGAAGAGGAACGCCAACGCCTGTTGCTGCCCTTTGCCCAGATTGACCCGAGCCGCCAGTCGCCCCGCGACAGCACCGGGCTCGGGCTGCCGATCAGCCACCAGCTGTGCCTGCAGATGGGCGGCAGCCTGAGCCTGCACGGGCGCGAGGGGCCCGGCAGCGAGGTGCGGGTGCAACTGACCCTGGCCGGGCGCGCTGCCCCTGCGCCAAGCCCGGGGGAAACCCTGGCTGCGAGCACGGGCGCGCCCCTGGATATCCTGCTGGCGGACGACCACCACGCCAGCCTGACCCTGCTGCAGGACCAACTGGAATACCTCGGGCATCGGGTCACCTGCGCCGAGGACGGCATGCAGGCCTATCAACTGTGGTTGGAAGGGGATTTCGACCTGCTGATCCTCGACTGCAACATGCCGTCGATGGATGGCTACCAACTGGCCCGGGCCATCCGCCGCAGCGAACGCCAGCAACGGCGACCAGCGGTGACCCTGCTCGGCTGCAGCGCCAGCGACGATCCACAGACCCGGCAGCGCGGCCTGCAAGCCGGCATGCAGGACTGCCTGTGCAAGCCCCTGGGCCTCGAGTTGCTGGGCCGGCGCCTGGCCGCGGTTACGCCGCTGCCCAGGGTCGACAGTTTCAGCATGCACACCCTGCGTACCCTGACCCGTGGCGAGCCCCTGTTCGCCCGGCGCATGCTCGACGAACTGCTGCGCTGTGCCGGTGCAGACCGACGCCAGCTGGGGTTGATCGCCGCCGATGATCCTCGAGCCCTGGAAGCCCTGGCCCACAAGATCAAGGGCTCGGCGCTGATGGTCGGCGCCGAGCCCTTGCAAGCCGCCTGCGAAGCGCTGGAGCAGGCCTGCCTCGATCCCGCCAACACACCGACAGACAGCGCGATTCGCGCCCTGGACCTGGCCCTGGTGCGCTTCGCCCAATCCTTGCACCACCACCTCGACGCCGCCGCCCAGGCGCCAGGTGCACCCGTGCAAGGCCGAACTCCCAATGTCCCCGACCTGCAGGACCGGCCATAAACCCCTCTTGCGAGAAAAATATCAAAAGGCCAGTATTGCTCGGCGATTGGCTGCATTCCGTCAACTCGCGCTAACGCAACCACCACGCTTTCAATCCCCCGGCAGTGCCGAGGCAGGGACTGCCTGCCTTAACTATGCTTGGGGCCTGAGCCATGCCGCATGCGCCTTTGGAGAGTATTGGAATGCCGAGCACGCCAGCGCCCGTACAACGCCGCTTTCCTCTGCATATCCATATCAGTGCGATGTTCACCCTATTGCTGCTCATGACCGGAGTGGTGCTGGGGATCTACAACTACCAGCAGACCACGCGCCTAATTTTGGGCAGCAGCGAAAAGCTCTTCCAGCGCATCGAACAGGATGTGCACAGCGACCTCAAGGCTACCTACGAACCCATCCGCCACCTGCTCAGCCTGCTGGCCGGAGCACCGGCAGCCCAGGCCCCGGACCTGGTACAACGGCTGGCGCTGCTGCGGCCCTTCAGCCAGGCGCTGAGCGACAACCCGGACCTGGCCTCGCTGTACCTGGGCTACGCCAATGGCGACTTCTTCATGGTGCGCCCCCTGCGCACGGCCGAACTCAGGGAAAAACGCCAGGCCCCGGCGAACAGCGCCTATGAGGTCTGGAGCATCGAGCGCGATGAGCACAACGGCCAGGTCCACTCGCAATCGCTGTTCTACGACAGCGAGCTGTCGCTGATCGAGCGCCTGGAGCGTAGCGATGAGCGCTACGACCCGCGCACCCGCGACTGGTTCGCCAATGCCCGGGGCAATACCGACCAGATCACCACCCGCCCCTATGTGTTCTATTCCACCCTGAATGTCGGCACCACCCTGGCCCGGCGCAGCGGCAAGATGGCGGTGATCGCCGCCGACCTGACCCTCGAGCAACTGTCGGCGACCCTGGCCAAGCACCGGGTCACCCCCACCACCGAGGTGGCCCTGCTGGACGACCAGGGCAATGTGGTGGCCTATCCCGACAGTCACAAGCTGTTGCCCGAGCAGCGCAGCGCGCGCCTGATCAAGGGCGAGGACCTGAGCCCGGTGCTCGAAGCGCTGCTGCATGGGCGTATCTTGAACAACCGCCTGCAAGCCCAGGAGCGCAGTTGGATAGTCGCCAGCAGCCATATCGCCGAGGGCGGTCCCGGCGGCCTGCAACTGGCGCTGCTGGTGCCCGAGGACGAGCTGCTGGCCGACGCCTACCGCCTGCGCTGGCAGGGTGCTTTGATCACCCTGACCACCCTGCTGCTGTGCCTGCCCCTGGGCTGGCTGATCTCGCGGATTCTGGTGCGACCGCTGCACGCCCTGGTGCAGGAGGCCGACGCCATCCGCAGCTTCGATTTCGATTACCCGGTGTCCCGGCGTTCACCGGTGCTGGAGGTGGACCAACTGAGCCTGTCGATGGCGCGGATGAAGGACACCCTGGCGAGTTTCTTCGAGATCAACGCCAGCCTGTCCGCCGAAACCCGCTTCGACCCCCTGCTGCAACGGGTGCTGTTCGAAACGGTGAAGATCGCCCAGGCCCAGGCCGGGCTGATCTACCTCTGCGAGAACAAGGGTACGCAACTGGAGCCCCACGGCCTGATCATCGACGGCCAGCCCCAGGACCTGGAAAGCTACCCCATCGGCAACCGCGACCTGGCCGACAGCGCCACCCCCGAATGGCTCAGGCAATTGACCCGTGATGACAGCCTGGTCACCACCCTGGGCTTCGAGCAGGCCGCCGACCTGCAGTGCGTACTGCAGGCCCTGGACAGCCCCAGCGCCCACCTGGTGGGCATCCGCCTGCGCAACCGGCATAACGAAACCCTGGGCATGCTGCTGTTGCTGCTGGTAGACAGCGGCACCGAAGCCGATTTGGAAAAGCTCAGCGCGGACCGCATCGCCTTTGTCCAGGCGGTGTCCGCTACTGCGGCCCTGTGCATCGAAAGCCAGCGCCTGCAGAACAAGCAGAAGCAACTGCTGGACGCCTTTATCCAGCTGCTGGCCGGGGCTATCGACGCCAAGAGCCCCTACACCGGCGGCCATTGCCAGCGGGTGCCGGCCCTGGCGTTGATGCTGGCCGAGGCCGCGGCCGCCAGCCAGGACCCGAGGTTCGCCGCCTACCAGCCCAGCGAGGACGAATGGGAAGCCTTGCATATTGCCGCCTGGCTGCATGACTGCGGCAAGGTCACCACCCCGGAATACGTGGTGGACAAGGCCACCAAGCTGGAAACCCTGAACGACCGCATCCATGAGATTCGCACCCGTTTCGAGGTGCTCAAGCGCGATGCCTGGATCGACTACTGGCGCGCCCTGGCCGAAGGCACCGGGGAAGCGTTCCCAGCCAGCCAGCGCGATGCGCGGCTGCAGGAGCTGGATGAGGAATTCGCCTTTGTCGCGCGCTGCAACCTGGGCGCGGAATTCATGGCCGAGGCCGACCAGGCACGCCTGCAGAACATTGCCCAGCGCACCTGGAGCCGTACCCTGGACGATCGCCTGGGGGTGTCCTGGGAAGAGCTGCGTCGCCAGGAGCGCACTCCCGCGCCAAGCCTGCCGGTGCTGGAGCCACTGCTGGCGGACAAGCCCGAACACCTTCTGCAACGCAGCGCCAGCGACCTGCTGGCGGCGGACAATCCCTGGGGTTTCAAGCTGCAGGTGCCGGCCCACAAGTACAACCGCGGCGAGCTGTACAACCTGAGCATTCCCCGCGGCACCCTGACCGCCGAGGAGCGCTATGTGATCAACCACCACATAGTGCAGACCATCATCATGCTCGAGCGCCTGCCCTTCCCCAGCCACCTGCAGAACGTGGCGGAGATCGCCGGCGGCCATCACGAGAAGATGGACGGCAGCGGTTACCCCAGGCAGCTCAAGCGCGAGCAGATGAGCCTGCCGGCGCGGATGATGGCCATCGCCGATATCTTCGAAGCCCTGACCGCCGCAGACCGGCCCTACAAGAAGGGCAAGACCCTGAGCGAAGCGCTGAACATCATGGCGATGATGTGCCGCGATGCGCATATCGACCCGGAACTGTTCGAGCTGTTTATCCAGCAGCGGATCTACCAGCAGTACGCCGAGCGCTTCCTCACCACGCAGCAGATCGACCCGGTGGATCAGGCGGCCTTGCTGCACAAGGCCGGGCTGAGCGGCTGAAGCCTCAGCAATCGGTCAGGCGCAGGAAGATGGCCGCCAGGCGCTCGATACCCGCTTGGTCCGCAACGCCAAAGCGCGCCAGGCGCGGGCTGTCCAGGTCGAGCACGCCGAGCAGCCGGCCATCCTTGATCAACGGCACCACCAGCTCGCTGTTGGAAGCGCTGTCACAGGCGATATGCCCGGCGAAGGCATGCACGTCTTCCACCCGTTGGGTCTGCAGGGTGGCCGCCGCGGTGCCGCAGACGCCACGGCCAAAGGGAATCCGCACGCAGGCGATCTGCCCCTGGAACGGGCCGAGCACCAGTTCCTGGTTGCGGTTGAGGTAGAAACCCGCCCAGTTCAGATCATCCAGCTGGCTGAACAGGAAGGCCGAGAACTGCGCGGCATTGGCGATGAAATCACGCTCATCGGCCAGCAGCGACTCCAACTGCGCACACAGCAGCCCATAGCCGTCCAGGCCTTGGCCGGCACTTTGCAAATCGATCATGCTTTTTGCTCCAACAACTGCAAGCCCACCCAATAGCGGGCAAATTGATAGGCACAACGGCCATTGCGGTTACCCCGGCCGGTGGCCCAGCGCACCGCCAGGATGTCCAGCTCTTCACTGCGCTGCCAGCTCAGGCCGGCCTTGCGCGCCAGCTCGCCGATCCAGTGTTCCACCACATTGAGGAAGTGTTCCTGGGTAAAGGGATAGAACGACAGCCACAGGCCGAAGCGATCCGACAGGGCGATCTTGTCCTCCACCGCCTCGCTGGGGTGCAGTTCGCCGTCGACACGCTTCCAGTTCTCGTTGTCGCTTTCCTTTTCCGGCACCAGGTGGCGGCGGTTGGAGGTGGCGTATAGCAGGACATTTTCCGGCGCCTGCTCCAGGGAGCCGTCGAGCACGCTCTTGAGCACCCGGTAGTCACCTTCGCCGGATTCGAACGACAAGTCATCGCAGAACAGCACGAAACGCTGGGGCAGCTTGACCAGTTGCTCCACCACCCGCGGCAGGTCCGCCAGGTGATCGCGCTCGATCTCGATCAGCCGCAGGCCGCCCTTGGCGTGTTCGGCCAGCAGCGCCCGCACCAGGGAGGATTTACCCGTGCCACGGGAACCCCAAAGCAGCGCATGGTTGGCCGGCAGGCCATCGAGGAACTGCTGGGTGTTGCGCGCCAGCTGCTCGCGCTGCTTGTCGACCCCGATCAGGTCGCTCAGGCGCATGTCCAGGCTCACCTCCAGGGGCAGCAGGAAACCGCTGCGCCCTTCCCGCTGCCAACGGGCCGCCAGGCACTGGTTCCAGTCAATCGCCTGGCGCAGGGTGGGCAACAGCGGCTCGATCCGGGCCAGCACCGCATCGGCACGTTCAAGAAATGCAATCAATCGAGCATCCACGACTTTTCCTCAGGCACGTTCAAGGTAATGATGCGGCACGCAGACGAAACGCAGCCCTGATCAAGGGGTCAACTGCCTTATCAGCTGCTGCCAGGCCAGGCCGGCAACCGAAAATGATCAGCTATGCTTGCGCAGCGAAGGGAAACGAAAGTGGTTCAGCCCCCCATGGATATCAAGTTCACCAACCGCCTGTCCTATAAACAGGCCCGGCTCACCGTGCTGGTGGGCTTTATATTGGGGACCGCACTCAGTCTGCTGCAAATCGGCATCGATTATGCCAGTGAAGACGCCTCCATCAACCGGGAAATCCAGTCGCTGCTGGAAATCAGTCACAACCCGGCCTCGCGCATTGCCTACAACATCGACTCCGAACTGGCCCAGGAACTGACCCTGGGCCTGCTGCGTTCCCCGGCGATCATTCGCGCGCAGCTGATCGACAACAACAATACCTTGCTGGCCAATGTCGAACGCCCGCCGCAGGAGAGCGGCTACCGGGCCTTGAGCGACTTCCTGTTCGGTGCCGACCGGCAGTTCGAAGACCGCCTGTTCCTCAGCCACCTGCCGGACGAATCCCTCGGCACCCTGCACCTGGATGTCGACACCTACGCCTTCGGCAGCCGCTTCCTGCGCCGCGCCGAGGTCACCCTGATCAACGGTTTCGCCCGCAGCCTGATCCTCACCGGGATTCTCCTGGCGCTGTTCTACGTGATGCTGACCAAGCCACTGGTGGGGGTGATCCGCGAACTCAGCAGCCGTGACCCGCGCAGTTCGCACCAGGCCAAGCTGGACTTTCCCCACGGCCATGAACTGGATGAGGTGGGGGTGCTGGTCAAGGTCGCCAACCAGCAGTTCGACATCATGGCCACTGAAATCCAGCAACGACGCAACGCCGAAAACCGCCTGACCGAGTACCTCGGCCAGCTGGAAAACATCGTTTCCGCGCGCACCACCGAGCTCAAGGCGAGCAACACCCGGCTCAGCCAGTCCAATGAGGAACTGGAAGTGGCGCGGCGCACCGCCCTGGACATGGCCCAGGCCCGCTCCGCCTTCCTGGCCAACATGAGCCATGAGATCCGCACCCCGCTCAACGGCCTGCTGGGGATGATCGCCCTGTCCCTGGACAGCCCGCTGAACCCCGAGCAGCGCCAGCAGTTGTCCATTGCCCACGACTCGGGCAAGGTCCTGGTGGAACTGCTCAACGATATTCTCGACATGTCCAAGTTCGACGCCGGGCAACTGGAGCTGGAGCGCATTCCCTTCGATCTCGGGGTGCTGGTGGAAGACACCGCCAACCTGCTGTCGCAGAACGCCGCGGCCAGCGTCGAACTGGCGTGCCTGATCGCCCCGGACTTTCCGGCCACGGTGCTGGGGGACCCGACCCGGGTACGGCAGATCGTCAGCAACCTGCTGTCCAACGCCCTCAAGTTCACCCGCTTCGGCCGGGTCGATGTGCGCCTCAGCACCCAGGGCAACGGGGTGCGCATCGAAGTCTGCGACACCGGCATCGGCATCGCCCAGGAAGCCCAGGCCAAGATCTTCCAGCCCTATACCCAGGCCGGGGCCGGTATCACTCGCCAATACGGCGGCACCGGGCTGGGCCTGGCCCTGACCTACAACCTCTGCGAGGCCATGGACGGGCGCCTGAGCATCAGCTCCGAAGTGGGCTTCGGCAGCCAGTTCTGCGCCGACCTGCCGCTGCCCAGCCACACTCCAGCCGCCGTGGTGCCGGCGCTGTCGGGCAAGATCATCGCCATCACCGAGGCCGGCAGCGGCCTGGCCGAGCTGCTGGCCAGCCTGCTGCCGGCCTGGGGCCTGGACTACCAGCGCTGCGATATCGAGGACTCCCTGGCCGGACGCAACCCCGACCTGCTGATCACCGACTGCCCCGAATGCCTGTTCGGCCTGCGCCCGGCCATTACCGCGCCGATCCTGCTGGTGACCGCCTACGGCAACTTCCTGCCCAGCGAACAGGCCAGCGCCCTGGCGCCGCTCCAGCAACAGGCCCGGCCCCTGGCGCGCAATGCCCTGTACCAGACCCTGCGCCGCTCGCTGCTTGCGGAAACCATCACCCTCAACGATGCGCAGCTGGAAATGCCGACCCCCAGCCGCCGGGCCACTATCCTGCTGGTGGAAGACAACCCGGTGAACCAACTGGTGGCCAAGGGCATGCTGAGCAAGCTGGGCTGCACCGTGACCGTGGCCGCCCATGGCGCCGAGGCCCTCAATCAGCTGGAGCAGGGCCGTTTCGACCTGGTGCTGATGGACTGCAATATGCCGGTGATGGATGGCTACGAAGCCAGTCGGCAGATCCGCCGCAGCGGGCGTTGGCCGGACCTGCCGATCATCGCCCTGACCGCCAACGCCATGCCCGAGGAGCGCGACCGCTGCCGCGCCGCCGGCATGAGCGACTACCTGGCCAAGCCGTTTCGTCGCGAAGAGCTGATCGCCCTGCTGGACCTTTGGGTACCGACTACGACCAGGCTCTGATCTGCTGCAGCAGCCGGTCGAGACCGTCGCGCAGCTGATCCAGGTTATTCAGGTCGACCCCGCTGTCGCACAACAGCGCCGCCTTGAGCGACGGCACCTGCTCGCGCAGGGCCCAGCCCGAGGCGCTGAGGCTCAGGTGCACTTCACGCTCGTCGCGCCCAGAGCGCTGGCGCTGCACCAGTTGCAGTTGCTCCAGGCGCTTGAGCAGCGGAGTCAGGGTCCCGGAATCCAGGGCCAGGCGTTCGCCCAGGGCCTTGACCGTGGGCAATGGTGGCGGCTGTTCCTGCCATTCCCACAACACCAGCATCACCAGGTATTGCGGGTAGGTCAGGCCCAGGCGGTCGAGCATTGGCTTGTAGCCACGCACCACCGCTCGCGACGCGGCGTACAGCTTGAAGCACAGCTGGCGGTCGAGCTTGAGTGAATCCACGGGCAGTTCGTTCATTTGAGCAGGGCTTCGATCTCGCGGCTCAGGTCCTGGGGCTTGGTTGCCGGGGCGAAACGCTTGACCAGCTTGCCGTCCCGGTCGATCAGGAACTTGGTGAAGTTCCATTTGATGCCCTGGGAACCGAGCACCCCGGGGGCGCGCTTCTTCAACTGCACGAACAGCGGATGGGCGCCGGCGCCGTTGACCTCGATCTTCTTGAACAGGGGGAAGCTGACGCCGTAGTTCAGCTCGCAGAACTCGGAAATGGCCCCTTCGTTACCCGGTTCCTGCTTGCCGAACTGGTTGCAGGGAAAGCCCAGTACCACCAGGCCCTGGTCCTTGTAGGTCTGCCACAGCTGCTCCAGGCCCTTGTACTGCGGGGTGAAGCCGCACTTGCTGGCGGTATTGACCACCAGTACGGCCTTGCCGGCGTAATCCGCCAGGGTTTTCTGTTCGCCCTTGATGGTGGTGCAGGGGATGGTCAGCAGTGCATCGGTCATGACAGCGACTCCATGGGTGGATAAGAAGGGATAAAAGTAGTACTCAATTAAATTGCACGCAATTTAAATCAGTAAAAATCAGGCGGCTCCCGGGAGCCGCCTGTCGCTCTAGCGGGGCACCAGGTCCAGGCACACCGAGTTGATGCAGTAACGCAGCCCGGTGGGTGGCGGGCCATCCGGGAACACATGGCCCAGGTGGGCGTCGCATTTGCCGCAGACCACTTCGGTACGGATCATGCCGTGGCTCAGGTCGCGGATCTCGATCATCGCGCTGTCGGCAATCGGCTCGTAGAAGCTGGGCCAGCCACAACCGGAGTCGAATTTGGCCCTGGAATCGAACAACGGCTCGCTGCAGCAGACGCAGTGATAGACCCCGTCGGTCTTGGTGGCGTTGTACTTGCCCGAAAAGGGCCGCTCCGTGCCCTTGAGGCGACAGACGTTGTACTGCTCCGGATCGAGCATCGCCCGCCATTCTTCCAGGGTTTTTTCCAGCTTTTCCATGGTCCTTCCTCTGCAACGGAAAAAGCCCGATCTGCGTCTTTTCCACAGATCGGGCGGCACGTATGATTGCGCCTCGTCAGACGCCAGTCTGGCAGCCGCGTTACACCCATTCAAACGGATTTTGCCGTCTCCGGTACGGGCCACGGGCCGGTGTGACACGGCAGGATTCCCAGTACGGTAGTTCATCCTCCGCCTGGATCGTTCATTTTCGGGAACACATCGCCATGCAGGTCAGCAAATCGAACAAGCTCGCCAACGTCTGTTATGACATTCGCGGCCCAGTGCTCAAGCACGCCAAACGCCTGGAAGAGGAAGGCCATCGCATCCTCAAGCTGAATATCGGCAACCCGGCGCCCTTTGGTTTCGAAGCGCCGGACGAGATTCTCCAGGACGTGATCCGCAACCTGCCCACTGCCCAGGGCTACAGCGATTCCAAGGGCCTGTTCAGCGCGCGCAAGGCGGTGATGCAGTACTACCAGCAGAAGCAGGTGGAAGGCATCGGTATCGAAGACATCTACCTGGGCAACGGTGTTTCCGAGCTGATCGTGATGGCCATGCAGGCCCTGCTCAACAATGGCGACGAAGTGCTGGTGCCGGCCCCCGACTACCCGCTGTGGACCGCCGCGGTGAGCCTGGCCGGTGGCAACCCGGTGCACTACCTGTGCGATGAACAGGCCAACTGGTGGCCGGACCTGGCCGACATCAAGGCCAAGATCACCCCCAACACCAAGGCCCTGGTGATCATCAACCCGAACAACCCCACCGGCGCGGTGTACCCCAAGGAAGTGCTGCTGGGCATGCTGGAACTGGCGCGCCAGCACAACCTGGTGGTGTTCTCCGACGAAATCTACGACAAGATCCTCTACGACGACGCCGTGCATATCTGCACCGCTTCCCTGGCGCCAGACCTGTTGTGCCTGACCTTCAACGGCCTGTCCAAATCCTATCGCGTGGCCGGCTTCCGCTCCGGCTGGGTGGCCATTTCCGGGCCCAAGCAGCACGCCCTGAGCTATATCGAAGGCATCGACATGCTGGCCAACATGCGCCTGTGTGCCAACGTGCCGAGCCAGCATGCGATCCAGACCGCCCTGGGCGGCTACCAGAGCATCAACGACCTGGTGCTGCCGCCAGGCCGCCTGCTGGAACAGCGCAACCGTACCTGGGAGTTGCTCAACGACATTCCCGGGGTCAGCTGCGTCAAGCCCATGGGCGCGCTCTATGCCTTCCCGCGGATCGACCCCAAGATCTGCCCGATCCATAACGACGAAAAGTTCGTCCTCGACCTGCTGCTCTCGGAAAAGCTCCTGGTGGTGCAAGGCACGGCGTTCAACTGGCCATGGCCGGATCACTTCCGCGTGGTGACCCTGCCGCGGGTGGATGACCTGGAACAGGCCATAGGTCGCATCGGAACTTTCCTCAAATCCTATCGCCAGTAACCTGCATACGCAGTGCGATCCTTACCCGATCGCACTGCGATTAATTCAGCAACACATCTTCACTGCCCTGCTCCACGCCCCTTCTATAAGCTTGCACTTTCCGCCCTGCCCACTGTCACAGGTTCTGCGTCGCTGCCGCATAACGGCCGTCGCGTGCGGTTGGTCATGGCGTTGTAACCCACGCCCCAGGCGACACAGTTTGAAATAGAAGCCGTGTTGAATAGGCCGTTAGCGCACCTTATATACCCCGCAGTACGCAACATCTTTAGCTTGAGGAGATTTCTACAACCATGATGCGAATCCTGCTGTTTTTGGCCACTAACCTTGCGGTCGTGCTGATTGCCAGCATTACCCTGAGCCTTTTCGGCTTCAACGGGTTCATGGCGGCCAACGGGGTTGATCTGAACCTCAATCAGCTGCTGATTTTCTGTGCGGTCTTCGGTTTTGCCGGCTCGCTGTTCTCGCTGTTCATCTCCAAGTGGATGGCGAAGATGAGCACCAGCACCCAGATCATCACCCAACCGCGCACCCGCCATGAGCAATGGTTGCTGCAAACCGTTGAGCAACTGTCCCGCGAAGCCGGAATCAAGATGCCCGAGGTGGGTATTTTCCCGGCCTACGAGGCCAACGCCTTCGCCACCGGCTGGAACAAGAACGACGCCCTGGTGGCGGTCAGCCAGGGCCTGCTGGAGCGTTTCTCGCCCGATGAAGTCAAGGCCGTGCTGGCCCACGAGATCGGCCACGTGGCCAACGGCGACATGGTCACCCTGGCGCTGATCCAGGGCGTGGTGAACACCTTCGTGATGTTCTTTGCGCGGATCATCGGCAATTTCGTCGACAAGGTGATCTTCAAGAACGAAGAAGGCCAGGGTATCGCCTACTACGTGGCGACCATCTTCGCCGAACTGGTACTGGGCATTCTCGCCAGCGCCATCGTCATGTGGTTCTCGCGCAAGCGCGAATACCGTGCCGACGAAGCCGGTGCCCGCCTGGCCGGCACCAACGCGATGATCGGCGCCCTGCAGCGCCTGCGTTCGGAACAGGGCCTGCCGGTGCATATGCCCGACACCCTGAACGCCTTCGGCATCAACGGCGGCATCAAGCAGGGCCTGGCACGCATGTTCATGAGCCACCCGCCGCTGGAAGAACGCATCGACGCCCTGCGTCGTCGCGGCTGATCCGCTAGCGGAAACACCCAAAAGGGCGACGCGAGTCGCCCTTTTGCATGGCCGAGGAAAAAGCTCCGCTCAACACCCGCCCTGTCGGCGCAGGCGATAGACCCGCTCCACCAAGCGGGTGACCCCGCCCTGGAGAAACTTCCAGCTTTCACCCAGGATGTCGCGCTCGGTTTCCACCTGCAGATCCCAGACCCCGCCGAGGCGCTCGCGGACCTCATCGTCGAGTACCGCGAAGGGCGGGCCGTCCAACTGCTCCTGGGCGTAATCCATGGTGATCAGCAACCCCTGGCTGCCCTCGGGTAGCAGGCCATTGAGGTGCGCGGCGTAGCGCTGGCGCATCGCTGGAGGCAAGGCAATCATCGCCGCACGGTCATAGAGCGCCGTGCAGCCGCCAAGGTGCTCGCGGGTCAAGGCGAAGAAGTCTCCGCACCAGAGCTGGATAAGGCCCTCGGCATAGACCTTGAAAGGCCCTTGCTGGCTGATCTTCGGCTGTAACTGGTGTTCGCGGAAGAAGTCCTCCACCGCCTTTTCCGACAGCTCGATACCCAGCACCTGATGACCCTGGCCAGCCAGCCAGATCAGGTCCAGGCTCTTGCCGCACAGCGGCACCAACACCCGACTCCCCGCAGGCAGGCCCAGGGCCGGCCAGTACTGGCGCAGATAGGGATTGACCTCGGCCAGGTGAAAGCCGATCTGGTCGTTTTCCCAGCGCTTGTGCCAAAAATCCGCTTGCATGAGGTGTCCTTAAAATTCGATCAAAAAGCGCTAAAACTTATATTAGATTTAGATCAATGATCTGACTGAAGATGGCGCATCTTAACCTTGAGGGCCCTCTTCATGCTTCCCAGCCTGTTTATCTCCCACGGCTCCCCCATGCTCGCCCTGGAACCCGGTGCCAGCGGCCCGGCACTGGCCAAGCTGGCGGCGCAATTGCCACGCCCCAAGGCGATCCTGGTGGTTTCGGCGCACTGGGAAAGCAACGACCTGCGGGTCAGCTCCCACCCGCACCCGGAAACCTGGCATGACTTCGGCGGTTTCCCTGCCGCACTGTTCGCCGTGCAGTACCCGGCGCCCGGCAACCCCGAACTGGCCGTGCAGGTGGTGGAACTGCTGCAGGCCGACGGCCTGGCGGCGCAACTCGACCCGCAGCGTCCTTTCGACCATGGCACCTGGGTGCCGCTGTCGCTGATGTACCCGCAAGCGGATATTCCAGTGGTCCAGCTGTCGCTGCCCAGCCGCCAGGGCCCGGCCCTGCAGACCCGCATCGGCCAGGCCCTGGCCAGCCTGCGGGACCAGGGCGTGCTGTTGATCGGCTCCGGCAGCATCACCCATAACCTGCGGGAACTGGACTGGCATGCCGGCCCGGACAGCGTCGAGCCCTGGGCCCAGGCCTTTCGCGACTGGATGATCGACAAGCTGGCCGCCAACGACCAGGAGGCCCTGCACCATTACCGGCAGCTGGCGCCCCACGCGGTGCGCAGCCACCCCAGCGACGAACACCTGCTGCCGCTGTATTTCGCCCGAGGCGCCGGTGGGGACTTCAGCCTGGCCCACCAGGGCTTCACCCTGGGCGCGCTGGGCATGGACATCTACCGCTTCGGCTGATTGCCCGCCTCTTGAATCGCAGGCAAAAAAAATCCCCGAACCAGTCGGGGATTTTTTCTGCCTGATCAATCAGCCCAAGGGCCGATCAATCTTCGCGATAACGACGCAGCTTGAGCTGCTTGCCGGCAACGCGAGTGTCTTTCAACTTGGTCAGCAGACGGTCCAGGCCTTCTTCCGGCAGCTCGACCAGGCTGAAGCTGTCACGCACCTGGATACGACCGATGGCTTCGCGGGCCAGGCCACCTTCGTTGAGGATCGCGCCCAAGAGGTTCTTGGCGGCGATGCCATCACGGGCGCCCAGTGCGGTACGGCAACGGGCACGGCCTTCACCCAGCGGCATTGGCGCACGACGCTCACGGTCACCACGATCCGGACGATCACCGGAACGCTCAGGACGATCGCCACGTGGCGCGCTGTTTGGCACCAGTGGGCGCTCTTTCTCGATCGCTGCCAGGTTCAGCGCTTGGCCGTTAGTGGCCTTGCGCAGCAGGGCCGCGGCCAGGGCACGCGGGCTGCAACCGATGTCGGCAGTCAGGCGATCCAGCAGGTCACCGTGGGTCGCTTCAGCGTCAGCCACCAGCGGCGACAGGCTGTTGGTCAGCTTCTTGATGCGAGCATCGAGAACCGCCTGGGCGTCCGGCAGGCGAACTTCGGCCACTTTCTGCCCGGTTACACGCTCGATCACTTGCAACATGCGGCGCTCACGCGGAGTCACCAGCAGCAGGGCACGGCCTTCGCGACCGGCACGGCCGGTACGACCGATACGGTGAACGTAGGATTCCGGATCGTAGGGCATGTCCACGTTGAATACGTGGGTGATGCGCGGTACGTCCAGGCCACGAGCGGCAACGTCGGTGGCTACAACGATGTCCAGGCGGCCATCCTTGAGGGAGTCGATCACCCGCTCACGCTGGTTCTGGGCAATGTCGCCGTTCAGCGCAGCGGCCTTGTAGCCTTTGGCTTCCAGGGCGCTGGCCAGGTCCAGGGTGGCTTGCTTGGTGCGCACGAACATGATCAGGGCGTCGAAATCCTCGACTTCCAGCAGGCTCAGAACGGCAGAGGTCTTCTGGTCGGCGTGAACCAGCAGGTGAGCCTGCTCGATCGCGGTGACGGTCTGGGTCTTGCTCTGGATCTTGACGTGTTTCGGGTCTTTCAGGTGACGCTCGGCGATGGCCCGGATCGACTGCGGCAGGGTGGCCGAGAACAGTACGGTCTGACGGGACTCCGGCATGGCCTTGAAGATGACTTCCAGGTCATCCATAAAGCCCAGCTTGAGCATTTCGTCGGCTTCGTCGAGAACCAGGTGGTTCACGGTGGTCAGGACTTTCTCGTCGCGACGCAGGTGGTCGCAGAGACGGCCCGGGGTGGCGACAACGATCTGTGCGCCGTTACGGATCGCTTTCAGTTGTGGGCCCATCGGCGCACCGCCGTAGACGGCCACAACAGTCACGCCCGGCATTTGCTTGGCGTAGGTTTCGAAAGCGGTTGCTACTTGCAGCGCCAACTCACGGGTTGGGGCCAGGATCAGAGCTTGCGGCTCGCGCTTGGACGGATCAATGCGGTGCAGGATAGGCAGGGCAAAGGCAGCGGTCTTACCGGTACCGGTTTGCGCCTGGCCGATCATATCGTGCCCGGCAAGGATGATCGGGATCGACTGCTGCTGAATGGCCGAAGGCTCTTCATAGCCGGTAGCGACTACTGCAGCGACAATATTGGGATGAAGTTCAAGAGCGGCGAAGCCGCCGATTTCCTGGGTCATGGGTCTGCCTCTAAGTGCATCCGCAAAGACCACAAGCTCCAAAGCTGCACATGCCATGAAAGACTCGAAGAGTCACCCTGGCAGCTTTGTCGGCGGGGATTTGCGAAAACGATTGAAAGAAATGAACGTCAAGGATAGTCCGCGTAGCGGACAAGCAGCCGAAGCTGACTTCGGGGAAATGCGTTACCTAAACGAGGCCCGGTTAAAGGCCGGCGCGCACTATACCGGAATTACTCAAAAAGTGGAGCTTTTTTTATCGGAAAAATCCACTGAACTGCCGATTGTCATGGGCTTTGCGCAGACTCGGACGACGAACTACTTTGCTCAGATCCCACCTTGCCAAAGGCAGAACTTAAACGTTTCACCTGGATGTTCGAAATCCTTCCCACCGACACGTAGAGGACCGCGCCCGTGAATCAGCCCAGTATCAGCCGCGTCAGCCGCGCACAACGCGGCCACCTGTTCCTTATCGGCCTGGATCGGGTCGGCAAACGCAACGCCTTCGACCTTGAACTGCTCAACCAACTGAGCCTGGCCTACGGCGAGTTCGAAGCCAGCAGCCAGGCGCGCATTGCCGTGGTGTTCGGCCATGGCGAGCATTTCACCGCCGGGCTGGACCTGGCCAATGTCGGCGCGGCCCTGGCCCAGGGCTGGCAGGCACCGCCCGGTGGCTGCGACCCCTGGGGCGTGTTCGCCGGCCCGCGGGTGAGCAAGCCGGTGATAGTCGCGGTGCAGGGCTACTGCCTGACCATTGGTATCGAGCTGATGCTGGCCGCCGATATCAACCTGTGCGCCAGCAACACCCGCTTCGCCCAGATGGAAGTACAACGCGGGATCTTTCCCTTTGGCGGCGCGACCCTGCGCCTGCATCAACTGGCGGGCTGGGGCAATGCCATGCGCTGGCTGCTGACCGGGGACGAATTCGATGCCCATGAAGCCCTGCGCCTGGGGCTGGTGCAGGAAGTGGTGGCCAGCGAAGACCTGCTGCCCCGAGCCATCGAGCTGGCCGAGCGGATCGCCCGCCAGGCGCCCCTGGGGGTGCAGGCGACCCTGATGTCGGCGCGCCAGGCCCGGCTTGAAGGGGAAACCATCGCCGCCCAGGGCCTGGCGCCACTGGTGCGCACGCTAATGGCGAGCGAGGACGCCAAGGAAGGCGTGCGGGCGATGCTGGAAAAGCGTCCGGGAGTATTCAAGGGCTGCTGAAGCCGGCGCCTGACCGGCCCCGCAACCTCAGGTGGCGGGACGGATGGCCTTGATCAATGGCTGCAACGAATAGCCCAGGCGCGGCGCCAGGGCTTCGGCCCGGGCATTCAAGGCGGGCAAGTCCAGCTCCTGGTCGAGATCGGACGGCACGATCAGGATCACGTTGCCCTCCTTCACCGGCAGTTCCCAGTAATGCCGATGGTAGAGCCCGCGCAACAGCGCCGCGCCCAGGGGCTTGCCGTCGTCGGTGGCCCACTGGTTGATCACCAGCCAGCCGCCAGGGTTGAGGCGCTTCTGGCAGTTCTCCAGGAAACTCCAGGCCAGGTGCCCGACGCCGGGGCCGACATCGGTGTACAGGTCGACGAAGATCAGGTCCGCCGACTCGGCGCTGTCCAGCAGTTCCAGGGCATCGCCCACTCTTATATAGAGGCGCGGATCGTCGTCCAGCCCCAGGTATTCGATGGCCAGGCGTGGCACATCCGGGCGCAGCTCGATGGCCTCGACGTCTTCCAGGGGCAGGAACTTCAGGCAGGCCTGGGTCAGGGTGCCGGCCCCCAGGCCAAGAAACAGCGCGCTTTCCGGCGCGGCGTGGCACAGGGCGCCAATCAGCATGGCCCGGGTGTAGTCGTACTCCAGCCAACTGGGGTCGGCGGTGAACACGCAGCTTTGCTCGATGGCATCGCCAAATTCGAGAAAGCGGTAATCATCCACTTCATATACCCGGATCATGCCGAACGAGTCGTGCACTTCGGCGAGCAGGCGCTCGACGCGCTCCTCAGTCATTTCATCTCCTAGCGGCGTCGACGCAAAAGCGCTGCGGCGCAATAAACCAAACGCTCGGCGACGAGCGGGAAAGGCGCGATTGTCGGCCAAGCAAGAGGAACAGGTCACGCACTAATTTGCTGCTAACATGCCTCTCCCACCGTAAAGCACTCGAGTCCGCGATGAGCCAACCCTGGAGCCCCGACAGCTGGCGCGCCCTGCCGATCCAGCAACAACCCCACTATCCCGACGCGGCGCACCTGCTGCAGGTGGAGCAAACCCTGGCCAGTTATCCACCACTGGTATTTGCCGGCGAAGCCCGGGAGTTGCGTCGCCAGTTCGCTGAAGTCACCCAGGGCCGGGCCTTTCTGCTGCAGGGCGGCGATTGCGCCGAAAGCTTTGCCGAGTTCTCTGCGGCGAAGATCCGCGACACCTTCAAGGTACTGCTGCAGATGGCGATCGTCATGACCTTCGCCGCCGGCTGCCCGGTGGTCAAGGTTGGGCGCATGGCCGGCCAGTTCGCCAAGCCGCGCTCGGCCAACGACGAAACCATCAACGGTGTGACCCTGCCGGCCTATCGCGGCGACATCGTCAACGGCATCGGCTTCGATGAAAAAAGCCGGGTGCCGGACCCCGACCGCCTGTTGCAGTCCTATCACCAGGCCACCGCCACCCTCAACCTGCTGCGGGCCTTCGCCCAGGGCGGTTTCGCCGACCTGCACCAGGTGCACAAGTGGAACCTGGACTTCATCGCCAACTCGGCCCTGGCGGAAAAATACAGCCAACTGGCCGACCGCATCGATGAAACCCTGGCCTTTATGCGCGCCTGTGGCATGGACAGCTCGCCGCAACTGCGCGAAACCAGCTTCTTCACCGCCCACGAAGCCTTGCTGCTGAACTACGAAGAAGCCTTCGTACGTCGCGACAGCCTGACCAACGACTACTACGACTGCTCGGCGCACATGCTGTGGATCGGCGACCGTACCCGGCAACTGGACGGTGCCCATGTGGAGTTCCTACGTGGGGTGAACAACCCGATCGGGGTCAAGGTCGGCCCGAGCATGGATACCCAAGAGCTGATCCGCCTGATCGATATCCTCAACCCGAGCAACGATCCCGGCCGCCTCAACCTGATCGTGCGCATGGGCGCCAACAAGGTCGGCGACCATCTGCCACGGCTGATTCAAGCGGTGCAGCGCGAAGGCAAGCAGGTGCTGTGGAGCTCGGACCCGATGCACGGCAACACCATCAAGGCCAGCAGCGGCTACAAGACCCGGGACTTCGCGCAGATCCTCACCGAGGTCAAAGAGTTCTTCCAGGTGCATGAAGCCGAGGGCAGCTATGCCGGCGGCATCCATATCGAGATGACCGGGCAGAACGTCACCGAATGCATTGGTGGTGCGCGGCCGATTACCGAAGACGGCCTGTCGGACCGCTACCACACTCACTGCGATCCGCGGATGAATGCCGACCAGTCCCTGGAACTGGCCTTCCTGATTGCCGAGACCCTGAAGCAGGTCAAGCGCTAAAGCGCCCTTCGCGGGCAAGCCCGCTCCTACACACCTTTGTTGCAGCGGGCTTGCCCGCGAAGCTGTTAAAACAGCACCCGCCCCAACCGCCGTGCGCCATCGCGCTGGCAATTGAGCTGAATCTGCTCCAGCCCCAACCAGCCAGCCATCTGCCGCAACTGCCTGGCCAGGGCCTGGATGCCCTCCTCGTCCAGCCCGACCTCTTCCTCATGCACGCCATGTATCGCCAGGCGTCCCTGGGCCCGTTCGGCCCGCAGATCGACTCGCGCGGCAATCCGCTCGTGATGCAGGAACGGCAGCACGTAGTAGCCATAGACCCGCTTGTGCGACGGGGTGTAGATCTCCAGGCGATAGCGGAAATCGAACAGCCGCTCGGTGCGGTTGCGCTCCCAGATCAGCGAATCGAAAGGTGACAGCAGCGCACTGGCCTCGACCTTGCGCGGCACCTTGACTGCGGGCAGGCAATAAGCCGGCTGGCGCCAGCCCTGCACTTCACAGCGGTGCAACTGGCCGGACTCCAGCAACTCGGCCAGGCGTGCCTGGCTGTCAGCCGGGTCGAGACGAAAGTAATCCCGCAGGTCCTTTTCCGTGGCCACGCCCAAGGCACTGGCCGCCTGCAACAGCAGCTGCCGCTGGGCCTGCGCTTCATCCAGCACGGGTTGGCGGAAAATTTCCGGGGCCAGCACCCGCTCCGGCAAGTCATACAGACGTTCGAAACCCCGGCGCCCGGCCACCGTCACCTCGCCGGCGGCGAACAACCATTCCAGGGCATGCTTTTCCGCGCTCCAGTCCCACCAGGGGCCGGCACGCTCCTGGCGACTGGACAGGCTGCCGGCGCCCAGCGCGCCCTGCTCCTCGACCGCCGCCAGCACCCGGCGGATGGTGGCCAACTGTTCCTGGCCAAAACGCGCCAACTGGCTATAGATGCCGCGGCCCTCGGCGGCGCGCTGCATCCGCCAGCGCAGCAGCGGGTACATGGACATCGGCAGCAACGAGGCTTCGTGCCCCCAGTACTCGAACAGGGTGCGCTGCCGCCCCTGGCTCCAGGCGGCCTGGTCGAGCAATTGCTGTGGATAACTGCCAAGGCGGGAAAACAACGGCAGGTAGTGGGAACGCACCAGGGCGTTGACCGAATCGATCTGCAACAGGCCCAGGCTTTCTATCTGCCGATTGAGCCGCGCGGCCTTGATCGGGGCCGGGGCCTGGCGCCCATTGAACCCTTGGGCGGCCAGTGCCAGGCGCCGGGCCTGCTTGAGAGAGAAACTGCGTGCTGCGGGCATGGGCATCTCCTTGTCTGCCCGCACGCTAGCGCACCGAGGCCCGGCTTGGGTAGCCGCTGCACGGATTCATTTTTGCAGCGGATCGTCCCAGAACGGGCGAACCCGCTCATGCTCGACATCCGCCCGACTCAGCCCCAGGTCCTTGAGCGCCGAATCGCTCAACCCGGCGAGCAGGCGCCGCTCGTGGCCCAGCTCATACCAGCGCAGCGTCTTGTGCCACAAGGCACTGATCGACAGCGTCGCCAATGACAGCCCAGGAACTTCTGCATAACCTCTTTGACTTTTCATCATCTCGTCCTCCAGTGGCGATGACGACAGTCTCTTCCCTGGCCTTGGATCAATCCAACGAATGTTTCTTATGCAGTGCATCTCAAAATTTGATGAATAACCCGGCGCCTGCTGCAGCGGCGGCTGTCGAGCAAGGCAGCGGTAACGCCTTAGACTCGATAGTCCCCCGGCCAGCCGCCGCGGGGATCGCGCCCAAAGCCATCGAGGCTGGCCGCGGCGGCGCTGGCGCATTGCAGCAGGCTGTAGCCGCCCAGATCGTCGGGCAAGGGCGAACTCGAGGGCGGCGCCAGGACGATGGACGGGTGCAGTTGCACCAGCACATCTTCCACCGTGCTGCGCGCCGCGGGCCGCACGCCATTGATGGCCAGCACCGTCGCTTCAGGGCTCAGCGCTTCGGCGAGGATGGTGTAGCCGTGGTTGCTGCAACTGACAGACAGCAGACTCTGCTTGCGCTGCTCCTCGATCAGCCGTGCCTGATCTTCCTGGACCGCCAGCACCACCCCGCAACAGCCGGTTGCGGCAATGATCCGCGCCCCCGGGTAACGCTTTCTGAGGGCCGCGTAGGTGGACTGCTTGCCGGTGAGTACGATCAGGCCATTACGCGAGTAGAACTGCATCACCAGGCTGGCCGAAGGTTGTGGGCTGACCTGCAGCCATGGCTGCAGGCCAAGGACAGTCGCCAACTCGGCAATCACTGCCAGCGCGTCCTCATAGCGGTCCTCGCGCACCGACACCGTGGTCGGTATGCCCATCAGGGCAAAGGGCACGGCGCGCCGGATGGCGTGCAGGCAAAAGCCGTAGTAGGGCAACAGGCACAGCACCTCCTCGCCATAACCCTGGACCACGCCCTGCTCGCCGAGGCTCTCCTGGGTGCGGATCAAGCCCCAGCGAAACAGCGACAACAGCTCGCTGTGCAGCACATCGCGCCATTGTTCCAACGGCATCCGCGGTTCTGGCAGTTGCCTGGCCAGCGCCTCGAAGTCGTCCTGTTCGAACAGCAATTCTTGCAGGCGCGCCAGGGGCTCTAGCGTCTCGAAGTAGGGTCGGCTCATTTTGCGCTCCAGGCCTGGCGCTGCAGCACCGAGTCGCGACCGGTGCAATAGTGGGCGCGAATGCCGTCCAGGAAACTCCAGGCCAAGGAGGGCAGGATCGCCGCGCGGGCCACGGAGTCGCGGCCGACTTCGCCCCGGGCCAGCAGGTACTGGATATTGCGCGAAGGTCGTTGGTCGTGGCCCAACTCGTCGTCCAGCTCGTCATGGGCGGCCATGGCCCCCAGCAATGCCGCGCAGCGCGGGTTGTTGGCGGAAACCCGCGAGTAGAACCTCAGGTGACGATCATCGCCGCGGCATTCGCTCAGGCTCTTTTGCAGGAAGGTGGAGCCGATCAGGTAGCCCTTCCAATCGTGCCGCGCCAGGTCGCTGAGGTAACCGACAAAGGCGGCGGTAGTCGGCAACGGGCGCATCGCCTCAGGGCGCTTGACCCCCAGCTCCCGTAGCCGTGGCTTGAGAATGTCGCAGTGGGTCAGTTCGTCCTGTAGATGCTGCAGCAGGTTCTCGCGGATCCGCGCGTCCAGGCAGGCGGCAATCGCCGGGCTCACATGGCGGGTGGCCGAGGCCAGGTAATGGAAATTCTCCAGCATGTAGCCAATCACCAGCTCATCGGTGCAGCCATCGATCATCTGCTGCCACAGCCCATGCCCGTCCACCGACACCAGCCAGTCGGTGGTCATTTGCTCGATGTCCGCCACCCTGTCGGCGCAACTGTGCTGGGCACCGCAGAGCTGTTGGTGGATCTGCCCGACCAGGGTGGCGAAAGGCGCACCGCCGGTGGCCAGTTTGGGCACCCGCTGACCGAGGGCGTAGCAGGTGGCAACGACTATGTCCGAGGGGTTGTCGTCGCCGTTGCGTTCGCCATTGACCAGGCTCATCACGCTCGATGGCCAGACCGGCAGCCCCTGGAAAATGCCTACCTCCAGCGGCGAGTCGAAATCGCGCAATAGCGGGTCCAGGCCTTCTTCGCTGACCACCTGCGCCGCGGTGACAATGGCACTGGCGCAGCCCTGCTCGAGCGCCGACAGCCAGCGGTAGATCATCTCGCTGAGGCTGCAGACGGCATTCAGCAGGTTGGCCACCACGGGGCCGGGGTGACAGTCCTGGGTACGCACGGCGCGTTTCCAGTTGTTGGAGTGGCCGTATTGCAGGTCGGTGGAAAAGTGCCCCAGGACCTTCTCCGTCGCCGTCCGGCTCAGCAGGCCGTGGCGCACCAGCAAGTCATGCCAGCCCAGCACCGCGTCCTTCTCCACCGAGGAGTGCTCCATGAAACCGGAACAGGCGGCCGAAACCAGCTCGCCCATGGCGGCGATATGCCGCGACAGGTGAATCCACTCCAGCGTCGCCGGCAAGGGCCTGGCCAGGCGCACCATATCGCTGGAACAGCCGATCAGGTCCAGGGCCTGGTTGAAGAACTGCGCATGGTCCCACTCTTCCAGGGCATGCCTGGAGAGCATCAGCGTGAGCGGTGACAAGCCCAGGCCGGGGCTGACCGAGGGGCACATCCTGGACGCCGCGGCAGCCAGGTAATGCCGGGTTTCGAGGATATAGGCATGTAACGCCGCCTGGTCGCCCTCTCTGATCTTTCTCCAGATCGGATGGCCATAGACGAACTCTTCGGCAGCGGTATATTGCTCGCCCAGCAGCAATACAACTTCTTCCGCGCTGAACTGATTGCCCAGTGTCGACAAGTTCAGGCTCTGGGCAATGCGTTCGACAATAAAGGCATTATCGCTGAGTGTTGAAGTCGGGGCCTCCAGATTGCCCAACAACAGCACCGAGTGCTCGCCAATAGTGCTGCGAGCTAAAAATGGAGGGCTACGCAATGGTTCAGATATATCGGTATGAGTCGTGCGAGTGGTGATTTCCATGTCTGATCCTGCCCTCCAAAGCGTTAGCGTCCTTTATTCGACTATGGCTGCTCTAAGTTGCTTGGCGGCTTTTTCCGTGCGTTCCACCAGGCCCACCAGGGCCTTGAGGTCTTCCGGTGCCAGCTTGCCGGCCTTGAGCTTGGCCTTGAGCTGTGCAAGTTCACCATTAGTTGGTTCGCTATGTTCCGCTTTTGCGCTCATGAAGGGACCCTCCAAAGTTGGTCACAACCCCAGTACAGCCTATCTGTACATGGCAAACGCAACACTAGTAGCGGTTATTGCATTAGGCAAACTTGCGCCCCCATAAAACGCACCATTAATCGACACAGTTGATATTCACGATCTTTTATCGCCTCGCGCAATTAACAAAATAGCCTCTATAGCCAATAACCAGAATTTTATCCAAGCTTATAGCCAAGGCCGATAGAAACTATCGCCAATCCCTAATAAGCAAACAACAGAAGCAACATGCCCGGGACAATTGCCCATTGTTCCGTGACAAATAGGCGCCATTATTCAATGTGCCACTTGAACTTGATAAGCGCGGGCGACACTCTGCTCTGCAATGTCCTGCCACGAAACGGAGAAACCACCATGAGAGACATGCTGAGCGTGGACTGGTCGAGCATTCCAGCCCCCGAGGACGACGGCGCCGCCCGCCACTTGAACAACCTGCGCCTGCCCGCTCTAGCGCTGCCCTCGACTTCGGGCGCAGCGGTGGACTTGTCTGCCTTGCCGGGCCGCTCGGTGGTCTATATCTACCCGCGTACCGGGCGTCCGGACCTGCCGCTGCTTGAAGGCTGGGACATGACCCCCGGCGCTCGTGGCTGCACCCCGCAGTCCTGCGGCTTTCGCGACCATGCCCAGGAGCTGCGGGAAGCCGGAGTGCAGCAACTGTTCGGTCTTTCAACCCAGGACAGTGCCTATCAGCGCGAAGCCGTCGAGCGCCTGCACTTGCCGTTCGCCCTCTTGTCCGATGCCCAGGGCCAATTGACCCGGGCCCTGAACCTGCCGATGTTCGAACTCAATGGCGCACGCTTTCTCAAGCGCCTGACCCTGATCATCCGGGGCGGGCAGATCGAGCAGGTGTTCTACCCGGTATTCCCACCCGACCGCAATGCGCTGCAGGTGCTGGCCTGGCTGGCGTCGCACAAGGCTTGAGGAAGCGACGAGGATGGCGCCAGTGGCGGCGCAGGCATAAGATCAATCTGCAAAATGCTTCCAACACCACACATCTCAGGATTTGATCAATGTCCCAGTTCCCCAGCATCGATACCGAAGTGCTGCGCACCTTTGTCGCGATCGCCGACGAAGGCGGCTTTACCCGGGCCGGGGAGCGGGTCAATCGCACCCAGTCGGCAGTGAGCATGCAGATGAAGCGCCTGGAAGAGGACGTGCTGCAGCGTCAGCTGTTCCAGCGCGATGGTCGCCAGGTTCGGCTCACAGCCGAGGGGCAGGTGCTGCTGGGTTATGCCCGGCGCATCCTGAAACTGCACAGCGAAGTGTTCAATACCCTGCGAGAGCCGCATATGGTGGGCCTGGTGCGCATCGGCACGCCGGACGACTACGTGATGCGCTTTTTGCCGGGCATCCTGTCGCGTTTTGCCCAGAGCTACCCGCTGATCCAGATCGAGGTGCATTGCGAATCGAGCAAGCAGCTGTTGCAGCGCCAGGACCTGGACCTGTCCATCGTCACCCGCAAACCGGGCGATGAGCTGGGGCAGTTGCTGCGCAAGGAGCGCTTCGTCTGGGCCGCGGCGCAGTGCTACACCCCCCATGAGCAAAGCCCCCTGCCCCTGGCGATGTTCAACAGCGACTGCTTCTGCCGGCTGTGGGCGTGCAATGCCCTGGACGCCGCCGGCCTCGACTACCGGATCGCCTACAACAGTTCCAGCCTGTCGGCGATCATGGCGGTGGTCAGCGCCGGGCTGGCGATCACCGCGCAACTGGAAAGCCTGATCACCCCAGACCTGCGCATCCTCGGCGCGGCTGAAGGCCTGCCGCTGCTGCCCGAAGCCAGCATCATGCTGGTGCGCAACCTCAATCAGCCATCACCCATCACCGAGTGCCTGGCGGAGCATATTGTCGAAGGCTTCAAGCTTTAAGGCCCAGCAGCAGCGCACAGACCACCAGGAAGGCGCAGAACAGTGCCCGCAGCAGTCGCTCCGGCAAGGCGTGGGCGACTTTCACCCCCCAACTGATGCTCAGCAGCCCTCCCGCCGCCAGGGGCAGGCCGACCTGCCAGTTCACTTGGTGATGAATGCCGTAGGTCACCAGGGTCACCCCGGTGCTGGGCAGGGCCAAGGCCAGGGACAAGCCCTGGGCCACCACTTGGGTGGTGCCGAAGACACTGGTCAGCACCGGCGTGGCCACCACCGCACTGCCAACCCCAAACAGGCCGCCCAAGGCCCCGGAAGCCGCGCCCAAGGCACCCAGCCAGGGCCAGGAGTAGCGCATGCGCGAGTCCGCCGGCGCGCTGGCGGTGAAGATGCGCAGCAGGTTGTAGGCGGACAGCGCCAACAAGAAGACCACGAAGATATGGCGCATTTTCTGCGGATCGATACCCACCGCCCAGATCGAACCGAGCCAGGCGAAGCTGAACCCCATTAGCGCCAGGGGCATGGCGTGACGCGCCTCGATCCGGTTGTGCTGGTGATACCGCCACAGCGCCAGCATCACGTTGGGCACCACCATCACCAGCGCCGTGCCCTGGGCCAACTGCTGGTCCAGGCCGAACAGCACACCGAGCACCGGAATGGCGATCAGGCCACCGCCGATACCGAACAGCCCGCCGACCGTGCCCAAGGCCACACCCAACAACAGATACATCGCCAACTCGATCACAACCGCCCTCCTCACCTGAGGCCTTGCATGCTACTCAGTCATTTCTGGCACGGAAACGCACAGCAACGCACAATGGCTTTGCCGATTTCGCATAAGCGAGCTGTTCAATGAATCCCAATACCCTGACCGAACAACTGGGGCTGTTCCTCGATGTGCTGGAGGCCGGCAGTTTCTCCGCCGCCGCCCGCCGCCATCCACTGACGCCCTCGGCAGTGGCGCGGCGTATCGACAGCCTGGAGCAGGCCGTGGGCACCGCCCTGTTCATGCGCACCACCCACGCCGTGGTGGCGACCGCCGCAGGCCTGGCCTTTGCCGAACGGGCCCGACGCATAGTCGCCGAGCTGCAACTGGCCCGGGCCGAGGCGGTGTCCTTGAGCCATGCCCCGGAAGGGCTGATCCGTATCGATGCCCCGGCCGCCTTCGGTCGTCGCCACTTGGCGCCGGCGATTGCCGACTTTCTGGTGCTGTATCCGGGCCTGGATGTGCAGTTGCACCTGATCGACAGCTTCGTCGACATGCAGGGCTCGCACCTGGGCAAGGTCGACCTGGTGCTGCGGGCCGGGCAACGCGTGGACACACGAATGGTGGCCACCTCCCTGGCGAGTATCGTGCGCATTGCCTGCGCCAGCCCGGCCTACCTGAAGAGCCGCGGCACCCCGAGCCATCCGGCGCAGCTCAGCCAGCACGACGGCCTGGACTGGGATGGCCTGGCGCCGCTGTTCGCCTGGCGCTTCGAGCTTGACGGCCAGGTGCAGAGCCATCGCCCGCAACGTATCCGCCTCAGCGCCAACAACGCTGAGGCCCTGCTTTCCGGCGCCCTGGCCGGGCTGGGAATCGCCCACCTGCCCACCTGGCTGATCAGTGAGTACCTGTTGCGCGGGGAACTGGTGCCGTTGTTCTGCGACAAGGGCTTGCCCAAGGCGGAAACCGCCGGCATCTATGCCTTGCGCATGGAGCAGCATCCCAATGCCCGCAGCCGCTTGCTGCTGGAGTACCTGAAGAGCCGCTTCAGCCCGATTCCGCCCTGGGACCTGGCACTGCAGAGCGCCATGGGTTGAATGCCGGGTAGAATTGCCTGGCGCGTTAAACATTCGCCCGCTAGATTCAGCGCCATCCATCATCAAGGCCCCGCCATGACCACCGAACGCTCCACCCAGGACGCCTGCGCTCAACTGCTGCTGGACAACCAGCTGTGTTTCGCCCTGCATTCCACCTCGTTGCTGATGACCAAGGTCTATAAACCCCTGCTCCAGCAGTTGGGACTGACCTACCCGCAGTACCTGGCGATGCTGGTGCTCTGGGAGAGCGATGGCCTGACGGTGGGCGAGATCAGCCAGCGCCTGCTGACCGACCCCGGCTCGCTCACACCCCTGCTCAAGCGCCTGGAGGCCGAGGGTCTGTTGAGCCGCACCCGCAGCCGTGAAGACGAACGGGTGGTGCTGGTCGAGCTGACCGAGCGCGGCCGCGCCCTGCGGGACCAGGCCCAGGACATCCCCCAATGCATTCTTGGCGCCAGCGGCCGGACCGTGGAGCAAATGCGTCAACTGCAGGCGGATTTGCAACGGCTACGGGGGCATCTGCAGGACAGCCTCTGACGCCTGGCTGGTCGCAGCTCGAAAAATTTAATCTTTTAAAATCAAAAGCTTGGGCTCTATTCAGAGTCTTTCTGAGGAAAGTTGCAGAAATTTATCTTGCGCACTAAATATTAGCGCGATACATTTATTTCGCACTTAGTTAGCGCGCGAACAATTAGCGCGGAAAATCACTCAGTACGAGGCCTCCACCATGCAAACTCTCTACACTGCCGTTGCAACCTCCACTGGCGGCCGTGATGGTCGCGCGGTTTCCAGCGACAACATCCTCGACGTCAAACTGGCCACGCCCAAGGAACTGGGGGGTGCAGGTGGGCCTGCGACCAACCCGGAGCAGCTGTTCGCCGCCGGCTATTCGGCCTGCTTTATCGGCGCCCTGAAGTTTGTGGCCAGCCAGAGCAAGCGCAAGATTCCAGACAACGCCTCGATCACCGCCCATGTCGGCATCGGCCAGATTCCCGGCGGCTTCGGCCTGGATATCGACCTGCATATCAGCCTGCCGGGCCTGGCCCAGGAAGAAGCGCAAAGCCTGGTGGAGGCGGCGCATCAGGTGTGCCCCTACTCCAACGCCACGCGCGGCAATGTCGACGTGCGCCTGCATGTAAGCGTCTGAAGCGGTAAACGCCAGGCACAAAAAAGCCCGACTCTAGGTCGGGCTTTTTCATCTACAGGTTCGAACCAGGCTTAAACCTTGGCGCGACCCTTGTAGGAACCGCCTTCGCGGGTATCGATCTCGATCCAGTCACCGATCTCGATGAAGTCGGCAACGCTCAGCTCGGTGCCGTTCTTCAGTTTGGCAGGCTTCATCACCTTGCCCGAAGTGTCGCCGCGAGCGGAGCCTTCGGTGTAGTCGACCTGACGCACGATGGTGGTCGGCAGGTCAACGGAAACCAGACGGTCTTCGAAGAACACGGCTTCGCAGACGTCGGTCATGCCTTCTTCGATGAACGGCAGAACGGCCTCGATGTCTTCGGCGTTCAGCTCGTACATGGTGTAGTCGGTGGTGTCCATGAAGGTGTAGGTGTCACCGCTGATGAACGACAGGCTCGCTTCTTTGCGATCCAGGATCACGTCGTCCAGTTTGTCGTCCGCACCGTACACGGTTTCGGTCTTGTAACCGGTCAGCAGGTTCTTCAGCTTGGTCTTCATGATCGCGCTGTTACGACCCGACTTGGTGAATTCAGCTTTCTGAACCAGCCAAGGATCGTTGTCGATACGGATCACGGTACCGGGTTTGAGTTCTTTACCAGTTTTCATTGCGAATATCCGAATTTGGATGGGATTTACAAAAATCTAGGCCGCGTATCATATCCAATTTAGGTAAAACTGCACCAGCGCCGCAGCAAGATCGGCCTGTGAACCCTGTTCCAGACACCATTGCTCGGCGTGCGCGGCAACTTCCGGCCAGTGTTGCAGCAGGTTTTTCCAGGCCTGGGCCATCTCGGCCTCGGTATTCCAGGCCTGCCACAACGCCAGTACCGCCGCCCCGGCGTCCGGGGAAAGTGCCCGGGTGTAGAGGGCGAGAAAGGCTTCGAGCTTGTCCAGGTGGATGTCTTCGTCCTGACGGTAGATATGCCAGAGCATCGGCCGTGCGGCCCATTGCGCGCGGACGAAGGAGTCCTCCCCGCGTACCGCGTTGAAGGCGCAGCACCAGAGCAGGCGGTCGTAGTCTTGCTGGCGCACGAAGGGCAGCACCTGGACGGTCAGCGACTGACGAACCTGCACGCTGCCCACCGGTAAAGAGTCGACCCCCAGCCAACGCTGCACATCGCCAAGGATGCGCCCTTCGGGTACCAGCAGATGGCTCGGCTGGAGATCTTCCGCCAGGGCCTGCAGCCAACTGCCCAGGCCGGCATTTTCATAGGCGAACAGCGATATCAGCCGGGTATCGGCAGCCGGGACTACCCCCAGGCCCTGGAGAAAATCCAGTTGGGCCTGGCGGTCGGCCTGGAACTGCCGGCGCTGTTCGAGCAACCCGGCCTCGCGCAGCAAGCCTCCGGTGCCGGCCTGGAATCCGGGAAAGAAGAAGTACTTCTGCACCCCCCGGAACTTTACCGACGGCAGGCCATGGCAACCGCTGACCCAATCCTCGGCGCTGAGGTAATCCAGGTTCAGCCACAGCGGCGTCGACTCGCGCTCGGCCATGGCTTCCATATAGGCATGGGGCAGTTGGCAGGCGAAGGCGGCAATCACCACATCCGCCGCGGCCTCTTCCGGCCATTGCTTCGGCCAGTGGCACACCTGCACCCCGTCCTGCTGCTGGCAGGCGCGCTGGGGGTCGATTTGCGGACAGATCTTTTCAAAGGCGCGCAGGTCATCGACCCACAGGCGCACATGGCATTGATGCTCGGTCACCAGTTGCCGGGCCAGGCGCCAGGTCACGCCGATGTCACCGTAGTTGTCGACCACGCTGCAAAAAATATCCCAGGAGGCTTTCATTCCAGTCCCCGATTGGCAAAGGCACCGATTGTCCGCATAAATGCGCCTGCGCAGAAGAGCCGACCTCGATTAATCTTCGTGCGACAATCAGCCCTCGCCCACTATCTCCCGCCAGGAGGCAACCATGTCCTACCGCCCACCCGCCCGTCGCGCCTTGCGCGTTAGCTTCAATGCCCTGGCACTCAGCGGCAGCATTGCCTTGGGCCTGTGGCTGGGTTTCCTGGCGATAGCCCTGACCTGTTGGCTGGCTTCGCACTTTCTCTTCAGCCAGCAACTGGCGCCGGTGGCGCAAGCCGTGCAACAACTGGCGAAACCGCCGGTGGCCGAGCCAGCCCCGGTGAACCGGCTGTTCGAGCAGTACCAGGAGAACCTGCGCAAGAACGAGGAGTTGCAGTCGCTGGATAACGCACGCAACAACCTGCGCAACCTGTCCAACCCCAAGTGCCAGTTCTGGCTGCAACAGGACCAGACCGCGCCAAGCGAAAAGAGCCGGGCCAATGTCCTGCAATTCTGTAATTGATCATGAATAAACAATCTGTCTGCCAACTGATTCTGCAGCAACTGCACGAAGACCTGCAGGTCTCTGTGCGGGCGGCGCAAACCGCCCATGAAACCGCGACCCACGAAGAGAATATCGCCGAGAACAAGTACGACACCCTGGGCCTGGAGGCGGCCTACCTGGCGGCGGGCCAGGCGCGACGGGTCGAGGAAATCCGCCAGGCGCTGAGCCTCTGGCAGAACCTCAGCCTGCGACCTTATGACCCACAGGCAGGCATCCAGGTCGGCGCACTGCTAGGGCTGGAGGATGAGCACGGCCGCGAACAATGGCTGTTCCTCGGCCCTGACGGGGCCGGCCTGAAAGTGCAGGTGGTGGGCCAATTGGTAACCGTCATCACCCCGCGCTCACCACTGGGCAAGGCACTGCTGGGCAAATTCGAGGACGATGAACTGGAGATAGTGGTGGCGGGCACTCGGCAACAGTTCACTGTCACCGAGGTCCGCTAGGCAGGCAGTGGATCAGTGGACGGGCAGTTCGACGCCGTCGAACAACTCTTCCAGTTCCTGCTTGTTATGGCAGGCGATGGCCTTGGCCATGACTTCGCGAGTCAGGTGCGGGGCGAACTTCTCGATGAAGTCGCACATGAAGCCGCGCAGGAAAGTGCCGCGACGGAAACCGATCTTGGTGATGCTCGACTCGAACAGTTCGCTGGCATCCAGCACCACCAGGTCGCTATCGAGCTTGGTGTCGACCGCCATCTTGGCCACGATGCCCACGCCCAGGCCCAGGCGCACATAGGTCTTGATCACGTCGGCGTCGGCGGCGGTGAACACCACTTTCGGCGTCAGGCCGCGATGGCTGAAGGCTTCGTCGAGCTTGGAGCGCCCGGTGAAACCGAACACGTAGGTCACGATGGGGTATTCGGCCAGGGTTTCCAGGGTCAGCTTCGGCAGCTTGGTCAGCGGGTGCCCCTGGGGCACCACCACGCAACGGTTCCAGCGATAGCACGGCATCATCACCAGGTCACCGAACAGCTCCAGGGCTTCGGTGGCGATGGCGAAATCCACGGTGCCATCGGCGGCCATCTCGGCAATCTGCATCGGCGAGCCCTGGTGCATGTGCAGGGCCACATCCGGGTATTGCTTGATGAAGCTGCTGATCACCGGCGGCAGGGCATAACGGGCCTGGGTGTGAGTGGTGGCGATGGACAGGGTGCCCTTCTTCTCGTTGGAGAATTCCTGGGCGATCTGCTTGATGCTCTCGACCTTGCGCAGGATCTCGCCGGCGGTGTTGATGATTCGTTCACCGGCCGGGGTCACGCGCGTCAGATGCTTGCCGCTGCGGGCGAAAACCTCGACCCCCAGCTCGTCCTCGAGCAGACGGATCTGCTTACTGATACCCGGTTGCGAGGTGTAGAGACTTTGCGCGGTAGCGGAAACGTTGAGGTCGTGGTGCGCCACTTCCCAGATGTAGCGCAATTGTTGAAGCTTCATATGAATCCCTCAAAGCAGGTAGACGCCACGGGTAACAGCGACGGTATATAACTATATTAATGGTCAGGAGAATAAATCTAGAACTTTTGTTCAGAATTTTCCATCCCGCCCTCAGACATCACCCTGGCGTCGCCGCTGCATCAGCGGTACCAGATAGACCGGTACCTTGGACAGCTGCAGAACCCGTGTCGCGGTGCGCCCCAAAGGGGTTTGCGTACCGGCCCCGTGGCTATGACTTCCTACGATCAGTAAATCCACCGAGAGTTTCGCCGCCTGCTCCAGAATCACCTGGGATGGATCGCCCTGCAGCACCCGCACCGACTGGATCAGGCTCAGGTCCTGCATGCCCTCCCCCAACTCCTCGCGAAAGCTGTCCAGCACCCGCTGCTCGATATTGGCCATGACCGTGCTCAGGCCCTGGCGGTGAAACTCGTTCAGCGACTGCTCATCCAGATAGCTCTGCAACACCGACTCGGCGAACAGTCCCATGGGCTCCACGGCATGAACTACATGTAAGTCGGCATTGAACGTTCGAGCCAGCTCCAGGGCGTGTTGCATCACGAAGGGCGCATACACACCGAGGTCGGTGGCATACAGCATCGAACGAATCATACGACCTCCTCAACTGCCAAGATGGCGGAGATTGATTCAGCTTAGCAGCGCCTGGAACTGTGGGAAGGCCGGCGCAAAACCACGGTTTTGCAGGCTCAGTTGCTGACTTCGTTACTGATGCCATGGGGCACATGACCGGTGGCGACCACTTCGCGAGCCAGCTCGCAGTGACCGGCCTGGTCATCGAAAAACACGTCGGCGGCAAAGGCTTCGAGAAAGGCGGCTTTTTCCAGCCCGCCGAGAAACAGCGATTCGTCCAGGCGGATGTCCCATTCACGCAAGGTGCGGATCACCCGCTCATGAGCCGGCGCCGAACGCGCGGTAACCAGTGCGGTGCGGATCGGGCAACTGTCGTTGGCGAACTCGCCCTGCAGCAGATTGAGCGCCGCCAGGAAGCCCTTGAACGGCCCGCCCGGCAGAGGCTCGCGGGCCGATTGCCGTTCACGGGCCTGAAACGCCTCCAGGCCACCGGATTGATAGACCCGCTCCGACTCATCGGAAAACAGCACGGCATCACCGTCGAAGGCGATGCGCAGCTCGGCACTTTGCGCACGCCTGGCGCCACCGGAGAGGATGGTGGCCGCGGCAAACCCGGCCTCCAGGGCACTGCGCACATCCTCGGCATGGGTCGAGAGAAACAGATCGCAGCCAAAGGCCGCAAGGTAAGGATAAGGGCTGCGGCCGCCGACGAACGCGGCGCGGGAAATGGCCAGCCCGTGATGCTGGATCGAGTTGAAGACTCGCAAGCCGGTGTCGGCGCTGTTGCGCGAAACCAGCACCACCTCGACCCGCGCATGCCCGAGGCTGGCATTCAGGCTCAGGAGTTTTTTCACCAGGGGGAAGGCATCGCCCGGCTCGAGCACCTCCTCTTCATGCTCGATCTGGTATTGCCTATAGGCCTCGACGCCCTGGTCCAGGTAGACCCTGTGGCTGTCGCTCAGATCGAACAACGCCCGTGACGAGATCGCCACCACCAGCTTGCCATCCAGACCCTTCGCCATATTCCCTCCCGCTCAAAACAACAAATGCACCTCAAGCCTGGTGCCGGTCGATAAAACTCAAGGCCTGGTACAAGGCGCGGATTTTCGGCAGCTCGCAACCGGCCGCCTGTGCCGCCGCCAGAGGTGCAGCATAGATAGCCGCCAGTTCCAAAGGTCGCTGGTGGAGGAAATCATGGTACATGCTCGGCCAATAGTCAGGCATGAACTCGGTGGACTTGAACAACTGCTGCGCATAGCCATCGGGAATCTGATGGCCGCAGGCTGCGGCGCCCAATACCACTTCTTGCATCAGCTCCTGAATCAGCTCGCGGCTGGCGGGGTCGGCCATCAAGGGCGTGGTGCTGGCCCTAAGCAAAACCGAAAGGCCGTTGTAAGGCACATTCCACACCAGCTTCTGCCAGCGTGCCTGATGCAGGTTGCTCATGGCCTGGGAAGGAATTCCCGCCTCACGAAACAGCGCCGCGCCCTCCTCGACCAACGCCTGGCTCAAGGCCGGATCATGGCTCGCCGGACCACTGTGGTAACCGAGGTTCACCGCACCCAGCGCCTGATGCTCGACCTGCCCCGGCCCTGCGCGATGCACGCAGATAAAACACAGGCCACCCAATAGATGCAGCGACTCGGGGAGCACGGCGCGCAAGCTGTCTTCGACATCCAGGCCGTTCTGCAGCACCAGCACCTTGGCGCCGGGCGCTGCCGCCTGGATGATCGCCGGCGCCAGCTGGACATTGCTGGTGGTTTTGGCCCCCACCAACAGCCAGTCGCACGGCGGCATTTCTTCGGCACTGGCATAGGCCTGCACGGGCTTGAGGTGTAACAGCCCATGCTCGGCGCTGTTGACTTGCAGCCCCTGCTCGGCAACTGCCGCAAACTCACTGCGTAATAGAAAGTGCACGTCGAAACCGGCCCGGGCCAGCATCACCCCATAAAAACCACCGATCGCTCCGGTCCCGATAATGCCTACACGCGGTTTACGACCTGTACCCATCAAGGCAACTCCTCTGGCATTCGATTCAGCGCCTGGCGCAAACCCTCGGCGAGTTCCCGGGGCGTCAGGCGCGATTGTAAGGACCCATAAAACTCACCGTCGCGGACCACGAACAGTGCCGGCAAATGAAACACCTGATAGCGCTCTACCGCACCACCGTTGTCGCCTGCATCGACCCAGCACAGTCGATCGACCGCCAGCCCCGATGCAGGAAGTTGCGCCCGGGCCCAACGGCAGCTGGAGCAGCCTGGGCTGGTGAAAACCACCAGGGAAACGCCGCCCAGCCCCAGCAGTTGCTGGTCGATATCGAAATCGGTCAGTTCCAATTCGACCACTATACTGGGGAAAACAATGTCAAATGGACGACACTCGGAGTCTGCGGTCATGGGACGCTTTCTGCCTCATCCTGATGATGTTCCGGTTGAATTGACCCTACGCAAATACGCCTGCATCTCGCGCCAGCGGTTGCACACTATCAGCCTCGGCGGCATGGCGTGCAATTACCACAGGGCCTGGCGTCACGGCACTGCGCTGGAAGTGCACATGCCGACGCTGGGAGAGAATGCGCGCTACAACGGCTATGTCGCCTGGTGCCTGAAGCGCAAGCGCGGTTACCTGGTGGGCATCGCCTTTGTCGATGAGCAAACCCTATTCAGTGCGCGCATGGGTGAACAGGTATGCCAGATCGCCCGCTACTGTCGCTTGCATGAGCCTCAGAGCGAACAGCAATGCATAGAGGCCCTGGCCCTGGATTGGGTCGAACAGCACGCCGAGGACTACTCCGAAGACAGCGTGCACCAGGCTTTTGTGCAGCCATAGCCCAATAAAACCGCCGCGTGCCCATTGTCGAGCCACCGGGTAACGCGCTAAGGTTCCGCTCCCCGACGCGCTCAAATCCGCTGTGCTCCGCCGCGCGGGGATCGCTGGCGGCCGGCATCCGTGACCTGACGAGTAACACGATGGCTGATTTACCGATCAACGACCTTAACGTCGCCTCCAACGAGACCCTGATCACCCCCGATCAACTCAAGCGCGACATCCCGCTGAGCGACACCGCCTTGCGCACCGTGACCAAAGGTCGCGAAGTGATCCGCAATATCCTCGATGGCACTGATCACCGTCTGTTCATCGTTATTGGCCCTTGCTCGATCCACGACATCAAGGCCGCCCACGAATACGCCGAGCGACTCAAGGCCCTGGCCGCTGAAGTCTCCGACACCCTGTACCTGGTGATGCGGGTGTATTTCGAGAAACCCCGGACCACCGTCGGCTGGAAAGGCCTGATCAACGACCCGTACCTGGACGACTCGTTCAAGATCCAGGACGGCTTGCATATCGGTCGCCAGTTGCTCCTGGACCTCGCGGACATGGGCCTGCCCACCGCCACCGAAGCCCTGGACCCGATTTCTCCGCAATACCTGCAAGACCTGATCAGCTGGTCGGCGATTGGCGCACGCACCACCGAATCCCAGACTCACCGGGAAATGGCTTCGGGCCTGTCCTCGGCGGTGGGTTTCAAGAACGGTACCGACGGCGGCCTGACCGTGGCGATCAATGCCCTGCAATCGGTTTCCAGCCCGCACCGCTTCCTCGGGATCAACCCCCAGGGCGGCGTCTCGATCGTCACCACCAAGGGCAACGCCTACGGCCATGTGGTGCTGCGTGGCGGCAATGGCAAGCCCAACTATGATTCGGTCAGTGTTGCGGTCTGCGAGCAGGCCTTGAACAAGGCCAAGATCAAGCCGAACATCATGATCGATTGCAGCCATGCCAACTCCAACAAGGACCCGGCACTGCAACCCCTGGTCATGGAGAACGTGGCCAACCAGATCCTCGAAGGCAATCAGTCGATCATTGGCCTGATGGTGGAGAGCCACCTGAACTGGGGTTGCCAGGCCATTCCGAAGAACCTCTCGGAACTGCAATACGGCGTCTCGATCACCGATGCCTGCATCGACTGGGAAAGCACCGAGAAGACCCTGCGCAGCATGCATGCCAAGCTCAAGGACGTACTGCCGAAACGCGATCGCCGCTGATCCCTTTCGCCAGACACAAAAACGCCGGGCCAAGCCCGGCGTTTTTTATGGTCGCGGCTCTCAGAGCTTCGCCGCGTGACGCTGATGACGTTCCATATAGCGCTCTACATAGGAGCAGGATGGAATCACCGTGTAGCCCATGCGCTCGGCATACTCCAGCGCCTGCTCGGTCAACGCCGCGGCAATACCGCGCCCGCGCAATGCATTGGGTACGAAGGTGCGATAGATATCCAGGGTTTGCTTACCCAGGTCCATATAGGTCAGGTAGGCACGATGACCGTCCACATTGGTCTCGAACTGATGACCAGCCTGGTCATGGTGGATGGACAACGCCTCGCTCATCACTACTCCTTGCGGGTCTGGAATGCTGACCCCTACCTTACCGATGTTTTTCCGGCGAAGGAACAACTTACGCCACCGCGTGCCTATCGGGCGCTGACTAGGCTGTATCGCTCTTGCACCATGAGCACGTTACAAAATAGTAGGCGCCCTTGGCATAAATGCTCAAGCCACACTCGTCACAGATCAGCGCAAAACCTGCCCACCAAACGCCTTGGGCGAAAGGCGCGGAGCCGGCACCAAAATGCCTCGGGGCTATACATCGCCGGATGCTGAAACTTGAGACGAGCGCCGCCTCTTAAAGTCACCGCCAACGGGCATAAAGATAGGTCCGGGATCATGCGGAATCTGAAGAAAAGTGTCATCAAGACAATATGAATCGACTTTAGCCTAGACTCCGGAACTGCGCTTGGGGCAGTCCGATAAGCATGCTGGCAAACGCACAGCACTCTCTGGCAGAGCCTTGGCGCTGAATGTTTTTTATACAAACAGGCAAAAAGTTGCTCAAAAAAGATTCACCGCCTAGAATTTTTTTTGCTTCTTGCGCTACGTCAGTTTACTTACTACAAGTAATGGGTAGTATGTACGCCGGCTATTTCCTCACTTTGGGGTGATAGCTACTAATAGAAAGTCCTTGAAGGGGAACACGATGAACAACGTTCTGAAATTCTCTGCTCTGGCTCTGGCCGCAGTTCTGGCTACCGGTTGCAGCAGCGTATCCAAAGAAACCGAAGCTCGTCTGACTGCTACTGAAGACGCAGCAGCTCGTGCTCAGGCTCGTGCAGACGAAGCCTATCGTAAAGCTGATGAAGCTCTGGCTGCTGCTCAAAAAGCACAACAGACTGCTGACGAAGCTAACGAGCGCGCTCTGCGTATGCTGGAAAAAGCTAGCCGCAAGTAATAGTCCCTCGGGATTGTTATCAAGCCGATCCATTTTTTGGGTCGGCTTTTTTATTGCGCGGATTTCCTCCGGGCAATAAAAAACCCGCCGATCGCAAAGCAATCGACGGGTTGTTGTCTAGCGGCTTACTGCTGCAGATCGAACACCGCATTGGAAGCCGATGCTGAAGGTGTCGCGGACGGTACCGCGATCTCCACTGGCATACCATCTTCGGCTGCCACTACATCACGCACCACATCCCAGTTCATGCGCAGGTTGTTGGCCAGGTCTTCACGCTTGAGCAAGGCATTGATTACCGCGGTATGTTTGTCGACTACCGAAGGATTGCCTTTATCATCCAAAGGCGTATGTGCCTCCAGATAGACTTTGCCTGCGCTCACACCGAACTTGTACGGATCATTGATGATACGCACGGAAGTTCCCACCGGGACCATGCCGGCCATTTCCAGCACGTTGTTGTTGAGCATGCGGAAACAGCCATGACTGGTACGCATGCCGATACCGAACTTCTTGTTCGAACCATGGATCAGGTAACCAGGCGTACCCAGGGTGAACTTGAACGGCCCCAGCGGGTTGTCCGGCCCTGCAGGCACCACGCTCGGCAGCGGGTCGCCGTCGGCAGCATGCTCGGCACGGATCGAAGCCGGTGGCGTCCAGGTCGGACGCGGAGTCTTGGCGGTGATGCTGGTATGGGCAATAGGCGAGCCCCACCCTTCACGACCGATACCCAATGGGAAGGTGTAGACCACGTTTCGCCCTTTCGGGTAGTAGTACAACCGATACTCCGCCAGGTTGATCACAATGCCTTCGCGGGGGCCGGGAGGCAGGATGAAGCGGGTGGGCAGGATGACCTCGGTACCGGCACCCGGCAGCCAAGGATCGACTCCAGGGTTGGCGGCGACCATTTCCAGATAGCCCAGGTCATAGGCAGTGCCCAGGTCGGCGAAGGTGTCTTCGTACTTGGCCTTGATCACCTGCACCTGACCGACGATGTCTTCACCGGGCGGCGGTAGAGGCAACTCCAATGCGGCAACAGGGCCTGCCGTACAGAATGCGGCAAGGGCCAGGCAGCGGGTGACGACAGGGAAGCGCGACAACATCCGGATAATCCTTCGCATGAACAACGAATGAAAGAAACACGATTGTACACCTCGCCCCCGGCTACGGCAGCCAGGTGAAAGTACAAGCGCAGACACGTGAAATCCCTGTCGGAACGGGCGACGAGCGACCGCCTACAACTCGAAACGCAGCTCGGGCCAAATCGGCGGCGTACCGCGCTTCTGCGACTCCAGAATGGCCCGGCACAACGGGCAGAGTCGCTGGTCCTGGAAAATCGTCCGGTCCACGCTCGACCAGCGCGGTTGCGCGGGCAGCAGGGTACCGCACAGAGTCCGGTCGGCGGAGCCACCCAACTCCAGTTGACGCGTCACCAGATGCACCCGGACTTCCTGGCAGGCGAACAGGTCAAGCTGTTCATCAGGCTCGATCAGTTGATAGGCAAACAGGGACCAGGCGGGACGCGGCATCGGGGGCTCCAAATCGGGGCGCCACATTAGCCGAAACACTGCCACTAGAAAAGCGTCAAAGCAGCGGTTTCAGCGTCGGCCAGACATTTTCCAGCAACTTGCCTTGAGCCGCAGCCGCAGGGTGCAGACCATCAGCCTGCATCAGCTCTGGATGCCCCGCGACCCCTTCGAGAAAAAACGGCACCAGAGCCACTTGCTTGTCACTGGCCAACTGACCATAGACCTGGTTGAACGCCCGGGTGTAGCGCACGCCATAGTTGGGTGGCAACTGCATGCCCAGCAACAGCACCTTGGCCCCGCTGGCCTGGGCACTGTCGATCATCGAAGCAAGATTTTGTTGCAATTGCTGAGGCAACTGGCCGCGCAGGCCATCATTGCCCCCCAGCTCGAGTATCAGTACCTGCGGCTTATGCTCTACAAGCAGCGCCGGCAGCCGCGCCTGGCCTCCGGCACTGGTATCGCCACTGACCGAGGCATTGACCACTTTATCGGTGAAACCCTGGTCCTTGAGCCGCTGTTCCAGCAGGGCGACCCAGCCCTGACGGGTATCCAGGCCAAAAGCCGCGCTGATACTATCGCCCACGATCAGGACCGTACCCGCCGCTGCGTTCTGGGCCATGCACATCAAGGCCAGGCCGGCACTCAAAAACCATACACGCATCGGATTCTCCATGGGCGCAAGCATTCTCACTGCGCGGAACCTTAGCAAAGTGGTTCCCAGCGCGGAAGGTGAACTGACCATCCTTCACCCACTCAGCCTCGAACTGAACCAGGGCGACAGCCTGGCCATCGTCGGCGCCTCCGGCTCCGGCAAATCCACCCTGCTCGGGTTGCTGGCCGGTCTCGACCTGCCCAGCAGCGGCGAGGTGACCCTTGCCGGCCAGGCCCTGAACGGCATGGATGAAGACCAGCGTGCCCGGGTCAGGGCCGAACACGTCGGCTTCGTGTTTCAGTCCTTCCAGTTGCTGGACAGCCTCAACGCCCTGGAAAACGTCATGCTGCCGCTGGAGCTGGATGGCCGGCAGGATGCCCGCGAACGTGCCACCGAGCTGCTGCAACGGGTCGGCCTGGGCCAGCGCCTGAGCCATTCGCCACGCCAGCTTTCCGGCGGGGAACAGCAACGGGTCGCCATTGCCCGGGCCTTTGCCGCCGAGCCCGATGTGCTGTTCGCCGACGAACCCACCGGCAACCTCGACAGCCATACGGGTGAGCGCATCAGCGACCTGCTGTTCGAACTCAATCAGGAACGCGGCGCCACCTTGGTGCTGGTTACCCACGACGAACGCCTGGCCCATCGCTGCCAGCGCCTGATCCGTCTTGACGCGGGCCTACTGGTCGCCCCCCTGGAGCCTTGATGGCACGCCTGCCGCTGCTGCGCCTGTTCAGCCTGGCCCTGCGCCAACTGCTGCGCGATGCCCGCGCGGGAGAGCTGCGGGTATTGTTCTTTGCCCTGCTGGTGGCTGTGGCCGCCAGCACCGCCATCGGCTATTTCGGCGCGCGCCTGAATGGCGCCATGCTGCTGCGGGCCACCGAATTCCTCGGCGCCGACCTGCTGCTGGAGGGCAGCTCGCCGGCCCGTCCGGAACAGATCGACAGCGGCCGCCAACTTGGCCTGGAGCACGCGCGCATCGTCGAATTCTCCAGCGTCATCGCCACCGACAACGCTATCCAGCTGTCGAGCATCAAGGCAGTGGACAAGGCTTATCCGCTGCGTGGCCAGCTCAAGAGTGCCGCCAGCCCCTACGCGCAAGAGCAGCCCGGCGGTGGTCCAGGTGCGGGAGAGGCCTGGGTCGAAGCACGCCTGCTGAACGCCCTGAACCTGAAGATTGGCGACAGCATCGATGTCGGCATGCAGACCTTGCGCCTGGCCCGAGTACTGACCTACGAGCCCGACCGAGCCGGCAACTTCTACAGCCTGACACCCCGGGTGCTGATCAGCCTGGACGACCTGCAAGCCACGGGCGTGGTCCAGCCGGGCAGCCGGGTCAGCTACAAGGAGCTCTGGCGTGGTCCGGCGCAGGCACTTGAAAGCTATCGTCAACGGCTCAAGCCGGGCCTGGCGGCGAACCAGCGATTGCAGGACGCCCGCGACGGCAACCAACAGATCGGCGGCGCACTGGGCAAGGCCGAGCGTTACCTGAACATGGCGAGCCTGGTGGCGGTGCTGCTCTCGGGGGTGGCCGTGGCCCTGTCGGCCAACCGTTTCGCCAGCCGGCGCTTCGATGCCAGCGCCCTGCTGCGCTGCCTGGGCCTTTCCCGCCGTGAAACCATGCTGTTGTTCAGCATTCAGCTGGGCCTGCTCGGGTTGCTGGCCAGCCTTGCCGGGGCCCTGCTGGGCTGGCTGGCGCAACTGGGTCTGTTCTATCTATTGCACGACCTGCTGCCCAGCGACGTACCGCCCGGGGGCCTGCTGCCCGCCATCGCCGGAATGGGTACCGGCCTGGTGGCCCTGAGCGGGTTTGCCCTGCCACCCCTGGCCGCACTGGGCCGGGTGCCGCCGCTGCGGGTACTGCGTCGCGACCTGCTGCCGATCCCCTCCAGCACCTGGATGATCTACGGCGCCGCGCTGTTTGCCCTGGGGTTGATCATGTGGCGCTTGAGCCTGGATCTGCTGCTGACCTTCGCGCTGCTCGGTGGCGGCCTGGTTGCCGCGCTGGTGCTCGGCGGTTTATTGCTGCTGGTGCTGCAAAGCCTGCGGCGTCTGCTGGCTCGCGCCGCCCTGCCCTGGCGTCTGGGGCTGGGCCAACTGTTGCGCCATCCGCTGGCCGCAGCCGGGCAAGCCCTGGCCTTCGGCCTGATCCTGCTGTCCATGGCCTTGATCGCCCTGCTGCGGGGCGAACTGCTGGACACCTGGCAGAACCAGTTGCCGAAGAACGCCCCCAACTATTTCGCCCTGAACATCCTGCCGGCCGACAAACAGGCCTTCAGTGAACGCCTGGTACAGCTCTCGGCCCCCTCCGCGCCGTTGTATCCGGTGGTTCCGGGGCGCCTGGTGAGCATCAATGGCCAGCCGGTGGGGGAAATTGTCAGCAAGGACTCCGGTGGTGAACGCGCGGTGCAGCGTGACCTGAGCCTGACCTGGGCCGCCGACCTGCCGGCCGGCAACCGCATTACCGAAGGCAACTGGTGGTCAAGCCAGCCCCGTGACGGGCTGCCCGGCGTGTCGGTGGAGGCCAAGGTAGCCCAGAGCCTGAAACTTAAGCTGGGGGACCAACTGACCTTCAGCGTCGCCGGGGTCAATCGACAGGCCCGGGTCACCAGCCTGCGCAGTATCAACTGGGACAACTTCCAGCCGAACTTCTTCATGATCTTCCAGCCCGGCACCTTGCAGGATCTGCCGGCGACCTACCTCACCAGCTTCTATCTGAGCCCGGGGCACGATCAGCAGATCGTCGAGCTGTCCAGGGCCTTTCCGGCGGTGACCATCCTGCAGATCGAGGCCCTGCTGCAACAGCTGCGAAGCATCCTGGCCCAGGTCACCCTGGCGGTGGAGTATGTGCTGCTGTTCGTTCTTGCGGCGGGTATGGCGGTGCTGTTTTCCGGCCTGCAGGCGACCCTGGACGAGCGCATTCGCCAAGGTGCGCTGCTCCGCGCCCTGGGTGCCGAACGACCATTGCTGCTCAAGGCACGCCGGATCGAGTTCGGCCTGCTGGGTGCAATCAGCGGCTTGCTGGCGGCCCTGGGGTGCGAGCTGATCAGCCTGGTGCTGTACCGGTTCGCCTTCGATCTGCCCTGGCACCCGCATCCCTGGTTGTTGCTGCTGCCGCTGGCCGGCGCATTGCTGGTGGGTGCCGCCGGGGTCTTCGGCACCCGTCGGGCATTGAACGCCAGCCCCCTGAGCGTTCTGTGCGAGGGCTGAAGAAGCGTGGCTCGCCGAACCGGCGAGCCTACTTCACATAGTCGATCTGGTTGATCCACCAACAGGTCTCGCCTGCTGGTGTGTGGACCAGCGCTTCGTCGCCCACCTCCTTCTTCAACAGCGCCCGAGCCATGGGCGAGTCGATGGAGATGTAGTCCTTGCGCTGGTAGATTTCGTCATAGCCGACGATCCGGAAGCGCTTGATCTCTGCCGCCTCGTTTTCCACTTCGACCCAGGCCCCGAAGAACACCCGGCCTTCCTGTTCCGGCGCATAAGACACCACCTTCATGTCTTCCAGTCGCTTGCGGATATAGCGCACCCGGCGATCGATCTCGCGCAGCAGCTTCTTGTTGTACTGGTAGTCCGCATTCTCGCTGCGATCCCCCAGCGAAGCCGCCCAGGTGACCTTCTGGGTGATATCCGGGCGCTTTTCCCGCCACAGATAGTCCAGTTCCTGCTTCAGCGCGTCGTATCCATCCTGTGTGATGAGCTTGGTACTCAATTGGCCTATCGCCCTCTCGACTTGTCGATATGTTCCGTTGCTTGTGTAGACCTATAGGGGGCCCGGCATAAGCAGCAGTGCTCATCCCCCTCTTCTCAGCTGGCAGCACTATCAGATTTGTCCGATTTAGCTTTCAGAGAGGTCGGCCAATCATAGGGCCAAACAGCCAAGGCTGGCGGCATCAGACCCATTTTTCAGCACCTGTGCCGGCATCCAGCACCAGCCACTTCCCCAAAACTCGCCAACACCTCTAAAAACCAAAGGGAACGCACTACATGGGCAACATCATTATCGTCGATGACCACCCTCTGATCCGACTGGCCATCAGGTCAGTGCTCGAACCCCACCATCACACCATCGTTGCCGAGGCGGACAACGGGGCAGACGCGGTGCAGCTGGTACGCAAGCATATGCCGGACCTGCTGATCCTCGACCTGGGGATTCCCAATCTGGACGGCTTTTCGGTCATCGCCCATATCAAATCCGCAGAACTGCATGTGAAGACCCTGGTGCTGACCTCCAGCGACTCGAAGAACTTCGCCCTGCGCTGCCTGCAAGCCGGTGCTGCCGGCTTTCTGTGCAAGACCGAGAACCTTCACGAACTGGCCAATGCGGTAAAGGCCATTCTCTCCGGGTACAGCTACTTCCCGGAAGACACCATCAACATCCTGCAGCAGAACACCAATGCCGCCAGCCAGGAAAGCGTGTTGATCTCCCGCCTGACCGATCGCGAGATAACGGTGCTGAAGCTGCTGGCCTCCGGCCTCAACAACCAGCAGATTGCCGATGCCCTGCTGATCAGCCACAAGACCGTCAGCACCTATAAGGTGCGCCTGCTCAAGCGCTTCAATATTTCCAACCTGGTGGCCCTGGCCGAACTGGCCAAGCGCAACGCCGTGGTTTGACCGGTGCAGCGAGCAACTCGCTGTATACGGCGCCTGTGACGGCAAGCTGCACAGCGCCGCGGGCTTAGCGACGAACGATCAATCCCTGACGGGCCACGCGGGTCAACTGCTTGATGACCTCAGCAGCCTGATCGGCACAGGGAGCGGGAATGACCGCCAGATCAAAGCTGTTGCTGGCAAAGCGCGCCAGGGACTCGCCGTCCTCGACAAACTGGATCAGAAATGCCGCGGGCCCCGGCGAACGCCGTGGCCAGCCGTCGAGATAACGTAACAAGGTGGGTTGGTGCTTGCCGCCAAGGAGGATTTTTGGGTTGCGCTGCGACAGGCTCGCCGTGATCGGCGCAAGACGTACAAGGGGGCGGGGTGCATTCATCGTATTGTGTCTCTGCCTCAAGTTTCTGCCGGGCAGGTGAGAGGCAACACCGAACCAGCGCTTTAGCGGTATTTCGAGGCCTGTCTATGGCCTCTATCGGTAGTCTTTCGACCTACCTGGCGCCCCGCAAGTAGCTGTTTAAATCGGCGCATGGGCAGCATCCTAGAGAAGCCGGCTGGGCAGTGTCAAGAATCAGCTGCAATGAAAAAGGCCTGCATTGGCAGGCCTTGGAGATCTTTCCCGAGACTTGATCCAGAGCTGCCGGCGGCGCTCCCGATGGATGAGTCGGGCGACGGCAATTACTTGGCTAGCGCCCCATCCAGGGACAATTTGCCCGCCCCTTCAACCAGCACTGCAAGGGTTCCGCCCAACAGTGCCAAGGCAAATTCATAGCCATTGTTGGCCATGAACAGACCATTGCTGATATGCACCGAGAAGATCGCCACCAGCAAGGTGAAGGTCAAACCCAGCGCTGCAGGCCGCGCCAACAGACCGATAACCAGTGCCAGACCGGCGAAGAACTCGGTGCCACCAGCCAGCAGCGCCATCAGATAGCCCGGAGCCAGGCCGATGCTCTCCATCCACTGCGCGGTGCCCGCCAGGCCGCCACCGCCGAACCAGCCGAACAGCTTCTGCGCACCATGAGCGGCGAAGATGATGCCGACGAAGATCCGCAAAACGGTCAAGCCATAACCGGCGCGAGTGCCCAACAGGTTTTTGATCAATGTGCTCATGTTGTGTAGTCCTGAGTAAGGTGGGGAAGTTGGTCGCCATATTAATCAGTTTTTATCATGTTAAAAGCGCAAAAAACCGGGACTAATAATCAATTTTTTCGATCACTTTCGAAGCGCTACTTTGCGTTCCCGGGGCTCCAGAGAATCTCGCTCACGGTCGAAGGCCAGATAGTATTTGTTGACACTATTAACATAGCTGACGGCGTTCATGCCCACCTGTTCCATGGCGATGCGCTCCACCTGGAAGAACCACTGATTGGGATTGAGGCCGCGCCGCCGAGCTTCGCTGCGCATGCCCTGGACCCGCTCCGGCCCCATGTTGTAGGCCGCCAGGACAAAAGCCATGCGCTCGCGCTCGTTGAGTTTGGGGCTGGCGAAGAACTTGCGGCGAATCAGTGCCAGGTACCTGGCCCCGGCCTGCACATTGCTGTCCAGGGACTGGATATTGCCCACCCCGACCCGTTGCGCCGCCGAAGGTGTGATCTGCATCAGCCCGGTAGGGCCACTGCCGCCACGGGTGCTGGGTTGCAAGGCCGACTCCTTGAAGGCCAGGGCCGCCAGGTTCAACCAGTCCATGCCCTGCTCGCCGGCATGCTTTTGCAACACCGGTCGCAGTTTCTCCAGGCGCTGGCGATCGGCCTGGGCCAGTGGGTAGTGCACCTGATACTGACGGCGGTAGATGCGCAGGAACGCCGCGTCCTGATCTGCCGGGGTCTTGTAGGTCTTGAGAAAGCGATCGATGCTGGCCCGCAGCATCGAGGCATCGCGCCGGACGAACCAGTGCTCTTGCCCCGGCTCACTGATCTTCAACTGCTTGTCGAAGCGCAACTTGGGCAGGATCCTGCTCCAGCGTTCGGCAATCGGCTGCTCGACTATGGTCAGGTGGAAAATCCCGCCCTGGACCATTTCCAGCACATCCTCGACCGCCAGGCTGGGGTCTACCCACTCGACCTTGATCGGCGCCAGCTTGTGCAGCGCCAGTCGCTGGTTGATCTGGCTCACCGCCTCTCCGGCCGCGCTGCCGGTGGTCAGCGCCAGGGTCTTGCCCGAGAGTTGCTCGATTCGCGTATAACGGCGCTCGCCCTTGATTCCCACCAGTAGCAGGGGGACATCGCTGGTGAGCGGATCGCTGGGGCTGACCAGATGCCCGGGCTGGACCTCCAACAGCTCTCCCGGCGCCACCAGGTCGCCCTCGCCGCATTGCAAGGCACCGAGCAACTGGTCCTTGGCCTTGGGAATGATCTTCAGGCTGATTTCCTGGCCATCCCGGGCATGACCATTGAGGTACTGCTCGAACGCACGCAGGCGATGATATTCGACGCCAACGACCTGGCCCTGGACCTCCCCGGAACTGTTGCGGCTCTGGTTGACCAGCACCCGCAAGACCCGGCTGGTGCGAATTTCCGCCAGGTCACGAACCTTGCCCGTGGCCTGGGTTTCCGGCGGCCCGGCCAGGCGCGCCACGGCCGGCAAGGGCAGCAGCAATGACAGGCACAGGGCAAGCACTATCGAGGGTCGGGTCATCCGTTCTCCGCAGGGGGAATAGCCTTCTACCCCTGGTCGCCTGTTGCAAATCAATCGGCAAAAACAAAGCGCCGTGGGCACTGGCAGGGTACGAAAAACAAGGATGACGACGTTTGGAAGACTGGCCGCGATCTTGTTCTGGCAACAAAAGACAGCGCTAACTCGCTGTAGTTCTTGGCTTTTCTTATAAATCCACGGCTCTGATATGCTTTCCGGCCGCAGGCGGAGATAGCACCATGCAACTCATCGATATCGGCGTCAACCTGACCAATCCCAGTTTTGCCGAAAAACACCAAGCCGTTCTCAATCGTGCTTATGAAGCCGGGGTTTGTCAGCTGGTCCTGACCGGTACCAGCGTCGAGGGCAGCGAACAGGCCCTGCAGTTGTGCCAGCAACTGGATCCCGACGGCCAGAAACTCTTCGCCACCGCCGGCCTGCACCCTCACTCTGCCATTGACTGGAACGCCGACAGCCCCCGCCAGCTGCGCGCCCTGCTGGCCGATCCACGGGTACGTGCGGTGGGCGAATGCGGGCTGGATTTCAATCGGGATTTCTCGCCACGGCCACAGCAGGAAAAAGTCCTGGAAGAGCATCTGGCCCTGGCGGTGGAACTGCAGATGCCGGTGTTTCTCCATGAACGCGATGCCAACCAGCGCCTGCTGGATATCCTGCGGGATTTTCGTGACAGTCTACCGGCCGCCGTGGTGCATTGCTTCACCGGCGAACAGCGGGCCTTGTTCAGCTACCTCGACCTTGACCTGCACATCGGCATCACCGGCTGGATCTGCGACGAACGCCGAGGCACCCACCTGCACCCGCTGGTACGCGAGATTCCCCGTGGCCGCCTGATGCTGGAAAGCGACGCACCTTACCTGCTGCCACGCAGCCTGCGGCCAAAACCGAAGAATGGTCGCAACGAGCCGGCCTTCCTCACCGAGGTGCTGCGCGAAGTGGCGCTGCATCGACAAGAAACCCCGCAAGACCTGGCCAGCCACAGCACCGCCTGCTCCAGAGCCTTTTTCCGATTACCAGAAATTGCTTGATGCATATCAAGATTTTTCCGAGATGCTAAAGGCACAATAATGGCACCTTGCCAATACTGTTCCGCTCAATCAGAGAAGACCTTCTATGGGTGCCTGGCTTAGCAATATCTCGCTGAAATACAAATTCTGGGCGGTCAATGCGGTCGCCTTCGTCACCACCCTGCTGCTGGTGCTCTATGCGGTGCAACTGGAGCAACAGGCTCGCAGCCAGGCCGCCCAGGCCAACGCCCACAGCCAGGCCCAACTGCTCACTGGCTGGCCGGCCGGGCAACCCCTGCCCACCGCGGAACAGCTGCTGACGTTCGCCACGGGACAGACCCCCAGCCTGAACGCCCAACCCTTGCCTGAATTGAACGGCGCCAACGGCTGGGTCGAAATCAATCACATGCCGCTGTTCGGCGAAAATCCATTGCTCGGGGCTGAAGTCATTCAGCGCGCCGACGGCCAGCGGATTGCCGTTCTGGCCCATGCCCCGAGCCTGGCCCAGGTCTTCAGCGATCGTTTCACAAACTATGCAGTGGCGGTGTTCATCCTGATGTTCGCCATGCTCTGCGCCTCGCAATTGCTCATCCGCTTTCTTCTCAGCCAGCTCAATACCCTCAAGGACGTCATGCTCCACGTGGAGAAGACTGGCGACCTGGCAGCCCGCGTACCGCTGTCCTGCAAGGACGAAGTGGGCCAGATGGCCAGCGCCTTCAACGCCATGCAGGCGGGTTACCAGCGAGTGGTGAATACCGTGGCCAATACCGCCCGGCAGCTGGACCAAGGCGCCGCGCGCCTGGCCTCGAGCATGAACGACGTGCGCCACGGCATGCTCGGGCAGCAGAGTGAAACCGACCAGGCCGCCACCGCGATCAACGAAATGTCCGCCACGGTCTACCACATCGCCCAGCACGCAGGCGCCACCCGCGATTTGTCGCAAACCGCCGACGCCCTGGCCGGTACCGGCCATGAAGTGGTGGGCCGAGTGCAGAAATCCATCGCCGGGCTGTCCAATGGCGTGCAACAGACCGCCGAGATGATCCAGAAGCTCGCCGAAGACAGCCAGAAGATCAACGGCGTGGTCAATGTGATCCACAGCATTGCCGAGCAGACCAACCTGCTGGCCCTCAACGCCGCCATCGAGGCCGCACGGGCCGGCGAAATGGGTCGCGGCTTTGCCGTGGTGGCCGACGAAGTGCGCAACCTGGCCAAGCGCGTACAGACCTCCACCGACGAAATCACCAGCATGGTCTCGGCCCTGCAGGCTGGCACCCGCGATGCGGTGGATTTCATGCAGGAAAGCTCGTTCAAGGCCGACGACTGCGTACAGCAGGCCCAGGAGGCCGGAGCGGCGCTGGCGGAAATCACCGGCGCGGTGGCGCAGATGCGCGAAAGCAACACGCAGATCGCCGTCGCCGCGGAACAGCAGAGCCAGGTGGCGGAAGAAATGAACCGGGCCGTGGTGAGCATCCGCGATGTCACCGAAAACACCGTGCAGCAGACCGTGTCCTCCGCCACCACCAGCAGCGAACTGGCAACCCTGGCCGGTGAGCTGAGCAAGGCCATCGGCCAGCTGAAACTCTGATTCGCACGGCAAATACAAGCACGCTGTCCCAGCCCGCTGGCTATCGCCACAATAGCCAGCCTTGATTCGCTGATTGGGCACCTGCGCCCTATTCTTGGTTCACGCGTTTTTCGAACTAAGGATGATCACCATGGGCAAACGTCACCCCAACCTCCCCGCCTGGCAATGGCGCGTCTACCCGCAGAACCACCAGCACCCGACCAACCTGGTATTGCACCTGATTGCCGTGCCACTGTTTATCGTCGGTTTCCTGTTGATCGTATCGGGCGTGTTTTCCCTGAGCCTGCTGAGCCTGGCCATAGGGGTAATCGGCGTAATAGCCGCCCTGGCCCTGCAAGGTCATGGCCACCGCCTGGAGGCCCAGGCCGCCGAACCCTTCAGCGATCGCCGGGATGCCGTGCAACGGCTACTGGTCGAGCAATTCGTGACCTTTCCACGCTTTGTCTTCAGCGGTGCCTGGTGGCGCGCCTGGTTGCAACGCCGCCGACACTGATGGCTCAAGCGAAAACGGTCACCGTTTGCCGGCTCAGGGCGATCAGTTGCCCCTCTGGACTCCACAGCGCCGCGGCGGCATGCCCGTAACCGTCGCAGGCGTGCTCGATTTCCACCCGGTACTTGCACCAGTCCAACGTACTCAGCGCTAGCAGGGGCTGGACGAACTCGATGGTCCAGGTCAGGGTGCTGCCGGCCGCAGGCTTGTCCAGATGCGGCATCAGGGCCGGCGGCCAGGCATCCACCAGCGCCAGGATATGCGCCTCGGTCACAGGTTCTTCCTTGACGTCGCCGCGCAGGCGCACCCAGCCGCCCATGTCTCGCGAGCGATTGCCGCTGAAAGGCATGCCGCCGACGCTCCAGCGCATCGCCAGGTGGCGCATGAATTCCGGTGTCACGCCCTTGATATAGGGCAGTTCCGGGCACTCATCCCAATGTTTCATGGCAGGCGCCGGCAGCGCCTCGACACTCACGCAGGATTCCCGCGAAGCCCCAAAGCTGCCCTGGACCAGGGTCACCACCTGGCCATCCTGGATCGCCCGCCCCAGCACCTGGCTGACCGCCTTGCCTTCGCGCAACACCTCCACTTCGAAACTCACCGGCACCTCGGGGGCCACCGGGCCGACAAAGGTAATCGCCAGGGAGCGTACCGGGCGGTCGGTCGGGACCTTGGCACGCATGGCTTCGTACTGCAGTGCAACCACCAGGCCACCGAAGCTGGCTCGGCCCTGAGCCCACTCAGCCGGAATGGTCAGCGCCTGGGGCTGGCCGCGAACGGCTTCGAGCAAATCGTAGAAACGCATGAAAACCTCGGGGGGCAAGAAAATCGACTGTCGGATCTTAACCAGCGTCGTAGAGCCGCACAGCCATTATTCCGGCCAAAGCAGCGGACAGAAAAGCCGCGCACCGCCCCTCAGCGCTGGAAGCAGTCGCTCTGCAACTGGTCGAGGCTTTGATCGGCGCGGGTCTGGGCCTTGAGCATGGTCTTGCGCCAGACCACCACACAAGGCAGCAGATCCAGTTGCTGTTCGGCCTGGGCCAGCCATTGCCAGCAATCATGCCAATCCCCCAGCGCCCCCTGGCACGCCTTGAGACGCCCCATGGCCTTGGCTGGCAACGCCGCAAGCTGTGGATAAGCATCGGCGGCATAACGCACACGCTTGATCAGCAGGCGCAGGCGATGACGATCGTGGGCCGGATCCTGCAAGGCTTCGCCCAGGGTTTTCCACTGCTTGGCCAGGCGTTTCTCAATCCTTGCGCCAAGGCCGCGCAGCAGGCCCTGACGCTCTGATGCACGCAGAAACCGCGGGAAGGCGTCCAACACCAGCAACAGCTGAGCGAGCTCGGCGCCGCTGGCCACTGCCGAATAGTCCTCGGCCAGTTGCGCGGTACGACGATCGGCGGCGGCGTGCAGACCGTGCTGATGCAGATAGGCCGCCAGTACTTCGCGATCGCGAATCGGCGTGGTCTGGTTGCCCACGGCACTGGCGGCAGCCTCCAGTTGCTCGACTCCGGGCAGGCCGCGCAACGGGCGCAACAGACTGCGCAGACGCCGGACCGTTATGCGCAAGTCATGCAGGGCCTCGCCATCGGTGGCGGCGGCCAAGCGGGCCTGGCAGGCCAGCAAGCCCACGTCCAGGCTCAGGATCTGAGCCACCAATCGATCGACCAAGACAGACATCGCAGCTTCCCCAAAATAAATCACCAGCCCGGCTCGCACTGGTGCAGTTCAACAATGCCACCCCAAGCTCAAGACCAGCATTGCGCCAGATCATTGGGCTTAGGGTGATGATTGCCCCTTCAGCCTAGTGGCTCAACGCCCGGCGCGGGACTCACGGATATAGAAACGCGCCTTCTCGGCTTTCTTGGTACAGCCCTCGAAGGCTTCGAACTGCTGCTGAGTCTTGGCCCCGGTCAACAGCGACAGGGCCTTGGAGTAACTCACGGTGCCGGCAAAACCCTCGGCCTTGGCCAGGTCCAGTTCGTGCCAGGCGGCATCCAGCTGCGAGCCGCAGCTGTCGCGGTAGGCCGTCTTGCCTGCGCAGCCGGTCAATACCAGGGCAATCAGGGGCAAGCAGATCCAGGCTTTCATCAATCACACCTCAAGAATGGGAAACGGTCGTACGGGTTCAGACGGCGGCGGCCGGAAAAAGTGCCTGACTGGCCCCTTGGAAAATATAGCCGCAGGAGCATAGCCGCGCGCCTCGACCGCCCATAGAAAAAAATGGGCCGGTGACGGCAATTGAACCCCGGGGCGCTATGGGTGCATTGTGGCAGCCTGTGTGTCGAAGGGACGAATCATGAGCAAACGTGTCGCACTGGTCTTGGGTTCGGGGGGGGCTCGCGGGTACGCCCATATCGGCGTGATCGAGGAAATCGAAAGACGCGGGTATGAAATCGCCTGCATCGCCGGCTGTTCGATGGGCGCGGTGGTCGGCGGCATCTACGCCGCCGGCAAGCTCGCCGACTACCGCGCGTGGATCGAGAGCCTGGACTACCTCGATGTGCTGCGCCTGGTGGACGTGAGTTTTCGCCTGGGGGCGATTCGCGGCGAGAAGGTCTTTGGCCAGATCCGCAAGATAGTCGGCGAAGTGAATGTCGAAGACCTGCGCATTCCCTACACGGCGGTGGCCACCGACCTGACCAATCAACAGGAAATCTGGTTCCAGGAAGGCTGCCTGCACCAGGCCATGCGCGCCTCGGCGGCCATTCCCAGCCTGTTCACCCCGGTGATGCAGGGCAACCGCATGCTGGTGGACGGCGGCCTGCTCAACCCCTTGCCGATCATTCCGGTGGTGTCCAGCCATTGCGACCTGATCATCGCGGTCAACCTCAACGCCACCAACCAGCGCCACTATCAACTGCCGGTGATCCAGCGCCCTCCAGCGTTCAAGAGCCGTTTCGACAACCTGATCAACTCCCTGGGCTCGCGCTTGCCGTTCCGCCGCAAACAGGCCGAACAACTGCTGTTGCTCGAACAGGAAGCCTTCAAGAGCGAGGCCGCGGAGATCAACCCCTGGGTCGAAGGCGCCGAGCCCGAATCCCAGCAACCGGCCGCAGCACCGGAAACCGATGGCGCGCCGAAGTCCGCCAGCGGTTCGTTCATCATCGACAACGTTGGCCCGGCCTCCTTGCTGGACCTGGTGAACCAGAGCTTCGAGGTCATGCAGACCTCCCTGGCGCAGTACAAGATCGCCGGCTATCCACCGGATGTGCTGATCAACGTGCCCAAGCGCGTGTGCCGCTTCTTCGAGTTCTACAAGGCACCGGAACTGATCGCCCTGGGCCGGGAGATCGCCAGCGATACCCTGGACCGCTACGAACAGGAACAGTCCTAGACCTCAGGATTCAGCCCCCAGCAAGCGATAGCCGACCCCCGCCTCGGTGACGATAAAACGGGGCCGGGTCGGATCGTCGGCGAGTTTCTGCCGCAGGTGACCGATGACGATTCGCAGGTAGTGGCTGTCTTCGGTGTGGGTCGGCCCCCAGATATCCTTGAGCAGCTGCTGCTGGGTAATCACCCGCCCGGGGTGTCGCGCCAGCTGCGCCAGCACCGCATATTCCTTGCGGGTCAATGCCACTTCGAGCCCCTCCAGCAGCACCCGGCGGTAAGCCAGGTCGACAGTCAGCGGCCCAACTTGCAGGGCAGCTTCCTGGCTCTCCCCCGCCGGTGCCTGGCGCAACAAGGCACGGATGCGCGCCAGAAACTCCTGGATGCCGAACGGCTTGGTCACGTAGTCGTTGGCACCGCCGTCCAGGGCTTCGACCTTCTGCACTTCGCTGGCCCGGACCGAGAGCACCAGCACCGGCACCGCGGACCACTCGCGAAACTCGCGCAGTACCTGCTGGCCGTCCATGTCCGGCAAACCCAGGTCAAGCACCAGCAGGTCCGGCTTATTCAACGCCGCCTGGGCCAGGCCTTCGGCCCCGTTAGCGGCTTCAATCACTTTGTAGCCCTGGGACGCCAGGCTAATGCGCAGGAATTTACGGATCTGCGGCTCGTCGTCGATGACCAGGATGGTCGCGGTCTGGCTCATGGGTTCGGTTCAAGACAAATAAGAGGCAAAAGAGTAGCGCAAAGCACAGCGCCACCGAATGACAGAAGTGCGCCAAGGCTGCAGCAGCGGCTACAGGTCATGTTCAAGTTCCGGCTGGGCCGGCAATGGCAGGTGCAGGGTAATGCAGGTACCCCGCCCATCGATGCCTTCGCCGACACTGATACGCCCGCCATGGGCGCCGACCATGCCCTGACAGATCGCCAAGCCGAGGCCGGTGCCCTGCCCTCCGCGGTCACCACGGGCGGCGGTGTAGAACATATCGAAGATCTTCGCCCGCTCCTCCTCGGGAATGCCCGGGCCCTGATCGCTGACGGCAAAGCTCAGTTCTTCCGCATCGGCACTGACCTTCAATTGCAGGCGCCCCTGGGGCGGCGAGAAACGCGCGGCATTCTCCAGCACATTGACCAGGGCCTGTTCGATCAGCGCGGCGTGCACATGCAGCAACGGCAGGTCGACCGGCAGCTCGGTGCTCACCTGCAACGGCGCCAGCACCGCACGCAGGCGGTTCAGGGCGCTGCCGACTATATCCCCCGGCGCCACCCAGTCACGGGCCAGCTTCAGTGCGCCATGGCCCAGGCGGGTCATGTCCAGCAGGTTCTGGATATAGCGATCCAGGCGCTCGGCCTCGTCTCGCGTGCCTTCCAGCAGCTCGCGCCGGTCGTCCAGGGGAATCGCCTCGCCCAGCGCCAGCAAGCTGTCGATACTGCCGCGCATCGAGGTCAGGGGGGTACGCAGATCGTGGGAGACCGAAGCCAGCAAGGCACTGCGCAGTTGTTCGGTTTCGCCATGCAGGCGCGCCGCTTCCAGGTCCTCTGCCAGGCGTGCCCGGGCCAGGGCCTGGGCCAGGGGCTGGCTGAGCGCCGTGAGCAGGCGCCGACGCTGATCGCTGAAACTCTGCCCCTCCTTCGGACACACCCCGAGCAAGCCCAGGGGCGCGTCATCCACCGACAACGGCCACCACCACCAGCGGCCAAAAGGCAAGGTGCCGGTGCCCAGGCCGGCCGGCTGGTCATGCTGCCAGGCCCAGTCGGCCGCGGCGCGCTCGGCTTCGGAAAACTGCGGCGAACCGCCGTTCTCGACCTTCCAGCCACCCTGGCCATCGCGATTGAGCAGGCAGATGCGCAACTCATCGCGGCCATCCAGATGCTGGGCCGCGGCACTGATCACCGCTTGCCGGTCGGTGGCGGCAGTCAGCTTGCGTGACAGGTCGAGCAACTCGCCGGTTTCTTCCTGGGTCTCGCGCAGCGCCTGCAGTTGCCGGCGCTGACGGGCAGCCAGGTTGCCGGTCAGCGCGGCCATCAACAGGAAGAACAACAGGGTCAGGACATCTTCCTCACGCTGGATGGCGAAGGAAAAGTTCGGCGGGATAAACAGGAAGTCGTAGCTTAAAAACGACAGCGCCGCGCAAGCCAGGGCTGGCCCCAGGCTGCTGCGTACCGCCACCAGCAGGACGGCGGCGAGAAACACCAGGGAAATGTTCGGCAGCGGCAAGACACTGGCCACGCCCCAGGCCAGGGCGCTGGCCAAAAGCGTCGCCAGCACGGCCAGTGCGTAGTCGAACCACACCGCTGAATACCGGGGCCGCAACCCTTGCTGCAGGCCCTGTGGCTCGTTGTCCAGGACATTGATTTCCAGGCCATCGGCATTGCGCAGCAAGCGCGCCGCCAAGCCGCCGCCAAACCAGCGGCGACGCCAGCGCCGGCTGGACTGCCCCACCAGCAACAGGCTGGCGCGACGTTCGGTAGCGTGCTGGATCAGGGTCCTGGCCACTTCGCCGGCCCGCAACAGCACCACTTCGCCGCCAAGGCGCTCGGCCAGTTGCTGGGCCGCCTGCAGGCGCAGGCGCGCCTGCTCATCCTGCAATCGGCCGTTATCCACATGCACCAGGCTCCAGGGCAGATGACGCCGCTGGGCCACCCGACTGGCATGGCGTACCAGGCGCTCGGCCTGGGCGTCGCCATCGATGCCCACCAGCAAGCGCCCACGCACCGCGGGTGCGGCCTGCCCCAATTGGCGATAGCCCTGCGCCAGGTCGTTGTCCACCTGGGCGGCAGCCGTCTGCATCGCCAGTTCACGCAGGGCGGTCAGGTTGGTCTGGCTGAAAAATGCATCGATGGCGGCCCGCGCCTGCTCAGGCACATAGACCTTGCCGTCGCGCAGGCGCTCCAGCAGCTCTCGCGGCGGCAGGTCCACCAGTTGCAGTTCGTAGGCTTCCTGCAGGACCCAGTCGGGCAGGGTTTCGCGAACCTGCACGCCGGTGATGCCGCGCACCTGATCGTTGAGGCTTTCCAGGTGCTGGACATTGACCGTGGTGAACACGTCGATGCCCGCCGCCAGCAACTCCTGGATATCCTGCCAGCGCTTGGCATGCCGACTGCCCGGGGCATTGCTATGGGCCAGCTCGTCCACCAGCACCAGCTTGGGCCGGGCCTTGAGCAGGCCGTCCAGATCCATCTCCTCGAGCAGCACCCCACGGTATTCCGAGCGCACCAGGGGCTGCTGCGGCAGGCCGCCGAGCAGGGCCTCGGTTTCCGCGCGGCCGTGGGTTTCCACCACGCCGGCGAGCACCTTGACCCCTTGGCGCATTTGCGTGTGCGCGGCCTGGAGCATGGCGTAGGTCTTGCCGACGCCGGGGGCGGCGCCGAGGAATACCTTGAGCCGGCCGCGGCCGTCCCGGGGCAGTTCAGCAAGCAGCGCATCGGCGCGGCCGGAATCACTCATGGGTTATCTCTCTGCGACAAAACAATAGGTTCAACCCGCCCTCCAGCCGCCGCAACAGCAGCCAGAGGCATGACTTACAGGCGCTCGAGGGCTTGGTTCAGGGCCAGCACATTGACCACCGGCGGCCCGATCAGCGGCCGCTCGGTCTGTGCCTGCACCAACGCCTGGAGCTTGGCCACCGGCACATTGCGCGCTGCCGCGACCCGCGCCAGTTGATAGTCAATTGCCTCGGGTGGCAAGTGCGGATCCAGGCCACTGCCGGAAGTGGTCAACAGCGCCAGGGGCACCGCACCCTGGCCGGGCACCAGCAACTTGTTGGCGTCGTCGAGCACCCGGGTGGCCAGGGCCGGATTGCTCGGCGCCAGGTTGCTGGCGCTGCTGGACACCGTGGCGAAGGCTCCCGCCGAAGGCCGTGGGTGGAACCAGGCATCGCCGACAAAATCCTGGGCAATCAGTGCCGAGCCACGCACCTTGCCCTGGGCATCGCGCACCAGGCTGCCATTGGCCTGCTCGGGGAACGCCAGCTGAGCCACCCCGGTGACCACCAGCGGATAGGCCACGCCGGTGACCAGGGTCATCAGCACAATCAGGCTCAAGGCCGGACGCAACAAACTAGTCATTTCTCAATCCTCGATTCATTCAGGGGCTGCAGGAGCCGGCTAGCCGGCTCCGATAAAAACCGGTTACACCAGGTGCAACGCCGTCAGCAGCAGGTCGATCAGCTTGATCCCGACAAAGGGCACCACAATCCCGCCCACGCCATAGATCAGCAGGTTGCGCCGCAGCAGGTGGGCGGCACTCGCCGCTTGCACCCGCACCCCGCGCAGCGCCAGGGGAATCAGCACCACGATGATCAGGGCGTTGAACACGATGGCCGAGAGAATCGCGCTCTGCGGGCTGGCCAGGTGCATGATGTTGAGCACCCCCAGCTGTGGATAGATCGCCGCGAACAGCGCCGGCAGGATGGCGAAGTACTTGGCCACATCGTTGGCGATGGAAAAGGTGGTCAGGGCACCACGGGTCACCAGCAGCTCCTTGCCGATCTGCACCACGTCCAGCAGCTTGGTCGGGTCGCTGTCCAGGTCGACCATATTGGCCGCCTCGCGAGCCGCCTGGGTGCCGTCGTTCATGGCCATGCCGACATCGGCCTGGGCCAGGGCCGGGGCGTCGTTGGCGCCGTCGCCGCACATGGCCACCAGGCGTCCGTCGTTCTGCTCCTGACGAATGCGCGCCAGTTTTTTCTCCGGCGTGGCTTCGGCCAGCACATCATCGACCCCGGCCTCGGCGGCGATGGCCGCGGCGGTCAGCGGGTTGTCGCCAGTAACCATGACAGTGCGGATGCCCAGTTTGCGCAACTCGGCGAAACGCTCGCGAATGCCGGGCTTGACCACGTCCTTGAGATGAATGGCGCCCAGCAACCGGCCTTCGCCACAGACCAGCAACGGGGTGCCGCCGCTCTGGGCGATCTTGTCGATTTCCCGTGACAGGGCCGGGGCCAGGTCACCGCGCTGCTGGCCAACGAAGGCCAGCAGTGAATCCACCGCGCCCTTGCGATAGACACGGCCCTGGTAATCGACGCCGGACAGACGGGTTTCCGCGCTGAAAGGCACTGCGGTCAACAGGTCGCTGCCAGGTTCGGGCTGTGGATAACCCTGGCGCAGGAACTCCACTATGGATTTGCCTTCGGCGGTGTCGTCCGCCAGGGAGGCCAGCAGCGCGCCCTCGGCCAGTTCCCGCGGGTTCACCCCCGGGGCCGGGTAAATGGCACTGCAACGACGGTTGCCGAAAGTGATGGTGCCGGTCTTGTCCAGCAGCAGCACGTGCACGTCCCCAGCCGCTTCCACCGCGCGCCCGGACTTGGCGATCACGTTCAGGCGTACCAGGCGATCCATGCCGGCAATGCCGATGGCCGACAGCAGGCCGCCGATGGTGGTGGGAATCAGGGTGACCAGCAACGCCACCAGGAACACCAGCGGCAGGCTGCCATTGGCGAAATGGGCGAACGGCTGCAGGGTCACCACCACCAGCAGGAAGATCAGGGTCAGGCCGATCAGCAGAATATCCAGGGCCACTTCATTGGGGGTCTTCTGCCGCTTGGCGCCTTCCACCAGGGCGATCATGCGGTCCAGGGTCGACTCGCCGGGGTTGCTGGTGATGCGCACCAGCAGCCAGTCGGACACCAGCCGGGTATTGCCGGTGACCGCCGAGCGATCACCGCCGGACTCCCGAATGACCGGCGCCGACTCACCGGTGATGGCCGCTTCGTTGACTGCGGCGATGCCCTCTATGACCTCGCCGTCGCCAGGGATCATCTCCCCCGCTTCGACCCGCACCACATCGCCTTTGCGCAGGCTTGTGGCCGGCACTAATTGATAGCTGTCGTCGGCGGCCCGACGCCGGGCGCTCAGGCCTTCGCTGCCAGCCTTGAGGCTGTCGGCGCGGGCCTTGCCGCGGCCCTCGGCCAGGGCTTCGGCGAAGTTGGCAAAAAGCACGGTGAACCACAGCCAGAGCGCGATCTGTGCGGCGACGAAGGTCGGCACCGTGGTGTCTGGAACCAGACACAGCACAGTGGTGAGGATTGCTGTCAGCTCCACCACCAGCATCACCGGCGAGCGCTGCAACTGGCGCGGGTCGAGCTTGACGAAGGCCTGGATCAGCGCCGGGCGCCACAGCGCCGAAATCGCCGTGGCGGATGTTTCGGTCGCTGCTGGCTTGGCCTTGGCCACAGCATCGGCAGCCTTGTTCGAGGCAGGAACATGCATATTCATCATCAGGTCCTCAGAAGCCCATGCTCAGGTGTTCGGCGATAGGGCCCAGTGCCAGGGTCGGCAGGAAGGTCAGGCCACCCACCAGCAAGATGGTCACAGTCAGCAGGGCCACGAACAGCGGGCCGTGGGTGGGAAAACTGTTTTGGCCGATAGGCGCGGTCTTCTTCAGCGCCAGGCTACCGGCCAGGGCCAGTACCGGCAGGATGTAGCCGAAACGGCCGATCAGCATGCCCAGGCCCAGCATCAGGTTGTGGAATGGGGTGTTGCCGCTGAAGCCGCCAAAGGCCGAGCCGTTGTTGGCACTGGCCGAGGTGTAGGCGTACAGCAACTGGCTGAAACCGTGAGGACCGGGGTTGCTGATGGCGCCGGCAGGGCCCGGCAGGCTGGCCGCCAGGGCACCCAGAACCAGCACGCCGATGGGCATCACCATCAGGGTGACTACCAGCAGTTGCACTTCCTTGGCCTGGAGCTTCTTGCCCAGGTATTCCGGGGTGCGGCCGATCATCAGCCCAGCCAGGAACACCGCGATCAGCACGTTCAGCAGCATGCCGTAGAGACCGGCACCGACACCGCCGAAGATCACCTCGCCAACCATCATGTTGATCAGCGCCACCATGCCACTCAGGGGGCTGAGGCTGTCATGCATGCCGTTCACCGAACCGTTGGAGGCGGCGGTGGTGGTCACCGACCAGAGCACGGTGCCGGTGGTACCGAATCGCGCTTCCTTGCCTTCCAGGGATGCGGTCTGTTCCACCGCAGGGTTCTGCAACGCCGGATTGGGCTGGTATTCGGCCCACAGCGAGGTGGCGCCGCCGATCAGGAACAGGGCGAGCATGCAGGCGATGATGGCGCGGCTCTGGCGCAAGTCCTTGACGTAGTGGCCGAAGGTGAACACCAGAGCCACTGGAATCAGGATGATCGATACCAGCTCGAACAGGTTGCTCCAGGCCGTGGGGTTCTCGAACGGATGCGCCGAGTTGACGCCGAAGAATCCGCCACCATTGGTGCCCAGCTGCTTGATGGCAATCTGGCTGGCCGCCGGGCCCAGGGGGATCACCTGGTCATTGCCTTGCAGGGTCAGGGCATCCACGTAGTGGGCAAAGGTTTGCGGCACGCCCTGCCACACCAGCAGCAAGGCCAGCAGCAGGCACAGCGGCAGCAGGCCATAGAGGGTGGCGCGGGTCATGTCGACCCAGAAATTGCCCAGGGTACGCGCCGAGCGCCGGCCGATACCCCGGCACAGGGCCACCAGCACCGCCAGGCCGGTGGCGGCGCTGACGAAGTTCTGCACGGTCAGGCCGACCATCTGACTCAGGTAGCTCAGGGAAGCCTCGCCGCTGTAGGACTGCCAGTTGGTGTTGGTCATGAAACTGACCGCGGTGTTGAACGCCAGGGTCCATTCCTGCCCGGGAAGATTCTGCGGATTGAGCGGCAGATGGCCCTGGAACAGCAGAATGGCGAACAGCAGGACAAAACCCGCCAGGTTGAAGGCCAGCAAGGCCAGGGTGTACTTCTGCCAGCTCTGCTCCACCTCGGGGTCGACCCCGGAGATCCGATAGCAGATGCGCTCCACTGGGCCCAGGAGCGGAGTCAGCCAGGTGCGCTGGCCCTCCATCACCTGGTAGTAGAAGCGCCCCAGCCAGGGTGCGGGCAGCAGCACCAGGGCGAAGAAGGCGAGGATCAGCCAATAGTCGTAACTGTGCATAAATGCAGCTCCTAGTTCCGATCCGCGCGCAGCAGCGCAACCAGTAGATAAACGAACAGCCCCACCGCCAGCAGCAGCGACACCGCATCCAGAATGTTCATGGAATGTCTCCGAGGTACGGCGATTGCCGCGAATGCCGTCATTGTCCGCAGGGTCCCTGTAAAGGAACGAGAGCGACGGGGTGGGCGACCCATAAAGAAAGCGTAAAGACTGGCTTGATAGGGTGTTTCCCTGGGCGGCTGGAGACTGGAAATGAGGGGCGAAGTCGGCCCTGCCCCAATCGGAGGCAGGGCCATGCACCAGGCTGAAGGCAATTTCCGGCAAACAGGCGGGGAATATCCTCGATACGACAGCTTTCCCGGCTTTGCGACGGCTGCCCCGCGGCTGGCATGGGCGCTGCAAAGGCTTGCCTTGAGCATTTCCAACCGTTGAGGGAGCAAGCGATGAACACACAACTCAAGCCCACCTTGGGCACGCTGCATTTATGGGGTATCGCCGTCGGGCTGGTGATTTCCGGGGAATATTTCGGCTGGAGCTATGGCTGGGGCGTGGCAGGCCCCCTGGGATTCCTGGTGACCTCGTTGCTGGTGGCGACCATGTATGCCTGCTTTATATTCAGTTTTACCGAGCTGACTACGGCTATTCCCCATGCTGGCGGACCATTTGCCTACAGCCGCCGGGCCTTCGGTGAAAAAGGCGGGTTGATCGCCGGGTTGGCGACCCTGATCGAGTTCGTCTTCGCCCCGCCAGCCATCGCCCTGGCCATCGGTGCCTACCTGAATGTGCAATTCCCGGCGCTGGACCCAAAACATGCGGCTGTGGGCGCCTATCTGGTGTTCATGGGCCTGAATATTCTCGGGGTGAAGCTGGCGGCAACCTTCGAACTGGTGGTCTGCGTGCTGGCGGTGGCCGAACTGCTGGTATTCATGGGCGTGGTGGCCCCGGCTTTCAGCTTCAGCAACTTCGCCCTCAATGGCTGGGCCGGCGCCGACACTTTCGGTGCCCCGGCAATTGCCGGCATGTTCGCCGCCATTCCCTTTGCCATCTGGTTTTTCCTCGCCATCGAAGGCGCGGCCATGGCGGCCGAGGAAGCCAAGGACCCCAAGCGCACCATTCCCAAGGCCTATATCAGCGGCATCCTGACCCTGGTGTTGCTGGCCATGGGGGTGATGTTCTTCGCCGGCGGCGTGGGCGACTGGCGCAGCCTGTCGAATATCAATGACCCCTTGCCCCAGGCGATGAAAGCCGTGGTGGGCGACAGTTCCGGCTGGCTGCACATGCTGGTGTGGATTGGCCTGTTCGGCCTGGTGGCCAGCTTCCACGGCATCATCCTCGGCTACTCACGGCAATTCTTCGCCCTGGCCCGGGCCGGTTACCTGCCCGCCTCCCTGGCCAGGCTGTCGCGTTTCCAGACGCCGCACCGAGCAATCATCGCCGGCGGCCTGGTGGGTATCGCAGCGATCTACAGCGACGGCCTGGTCAACCTGGGCGGCATGACCCTGACTGCGGCGATGATCACTATGGCGGTGTTCGGCGCCATCGTGATGTACATCATGAGCATGCTCAGCCTGTTCCAATTGCGCCGGACCGAGCCGAACCTGCCACGTAGCTTCCACGCTCCGGGTTATCCGCTGGTGCCGGCCATTGCCCTGGTACTGGCGCTGGTATGCCTGGTGGCCATGGCTTGGTTCAACGCACTGATCGGCCTGGTGTTCCTCGGTTTCATGGTGCTGGGTTTCATCTACTTCCAGCTCACCGGACAACAGCGGGCCAATGCTCCGACAGATGCCATGCTGACCGGCCTCTAAGCGTCGAATGCTACTTGGCCTGCGGATCAGGCATACAATGGAACCTGTGCGAAACGCTTTGACTCAAAGCGTTACTGGCAGTCACCAGGGCGAATCTTCGCCCTTGGTCACTGCAGCTTAAGGAGAGCCCTATGCCCTGGTATGCCTGGTTGATTCTGGTGGTTGCCATCGGCTCCATCGTTGGCGGCTTGATGCTGTTGCGCGACACCGCCAACAAGGTGGAGCTGACCGATGAGCAACGTAAACGCGTGGCCGAGCGCAACGCGGAAATGGATGCCAAGGAAGCGCGAGATCGTTAGCCACCAGCCCCTTCATCCACCATGAAGGGGCTGTTTCACGCCCTACTTTTCCCATTCGGCCTTGGCGATATGTAGACCGTGCTGGCCTTTATAGGTGGCTCGTTGCGGTTGACTCCAGCCTTCGAGCAATGAGGCTTCGAGGCGATAGATTTCCACCCCCAGCGGCCGACATACGCTCAGCGGGTCCTGGGCATCGGGGCCCCACATCGGCAGCGACAGATCCCCTCCCGGACAGGTCGACAGCGCGCACAGCAGATCGATTTCCGCGAAGAACTCCAGGTAATCCCCCTTCTGCGCCGGGCAGGCCTTCATGAAATACATGTCGTCATGGTTAAGGCCGGTGCACTGGAAGATGTTCAGCACATCGTGCACATCGAACTCGGTCAGGCCATGGGGCAGCACCGCCCGGGTCAGGTTGGAATGACAGTGGTGATGAAAATCCTCGCCGGTCAGCATGCGGTTCACATAGGGATCACAGCGCGTGCCCAACAGATCGTGCAGGCGCCCGCCATGCTCGTCGATACCGTAGTGCGCCAGGCTGTCGTCGGTGATGGTGACCAGGGGGCGCAAGAACGGCAGGTTGGACCAGAGCCGATCGTGGGTGCTGACGTGGGCACCCTGCAACTGTCGAGTGCGCGCCGCCCATAGCCGCTCGCGTGGATCGTTGGCATTCCAGACATTGAAGTCCCCCACCTGCGGACCAACCGGGGTGGTGACGCGGAATACATGCCCGGCGGGCACGTTCCAGGCCCGGCCGGTGCGAATCGGCACTTCGAACTGCTCGATCAGGGTGCGCTGCGCCGGATTGTCGCGAATGCGCTCGTAGAAGGCCGTATCCACCTGCAATGCCGAACCTTTGCTGACCTGATAAGCCGCTGGATAGTCTTTGTACATGGGGTGTCGTCCTCGCTCAGTGACGGAAGGATGGGGTGAAGGTACTCAGCAACTGGTGTTCGGAGTCATCCAGATAGCAGGCCATGGCTTCGCTGGCACTGGACTTGTCACCCGCCACCAGCCATCGATGAATCTGCCGGTCACGCAACAGCCAGGGAGCCTGGAACCGGGCTTCGTCCGGCGCACTGGAAAACACCAGCCGCAATTGCGCCACCACATTGGTGAAGAACTCATCCAGCAACGGTGACCCCAGCAACCCCACCACATGCTGGTGAAAGCGCAGGCCGTGGGTACCCACGGCGCGCCAGTCCTCTCGGTCCCTGGCCAGCTCGGCCGCTTCTATGGCATCGCGCATGCGATCGCACTGGTATTCGCACAATGGCCGGGCCTTGGCGATCGCCTGCAATTCAAGGGTGCGACGGACCTGGAACAGGTCCCTGATATCGTCGTGTTCCAGACGGCGCACCACCACGCCCTTGTGCCGGACATAGCGGGTCAGACCCTCCTGCCCCAGCCGATGCAAGGCTTCACGAATGGTATTGCGCGACGCGTTGTAGGTGCCGACCAGCTCGTTCTCCACCAGTTGCATACCGGGCAATAGACGACCGCCGATAATGTCCGCGCGCAATTCCAGGGTGATCTGGTCCGCCAGGGATAAGCCGTTGCTCATGCCGCACCTCGGGATTGTTCAACAATGTGTGCCCTAGCTGTAATCACTTATCGTGCCAATTCCAAGCGCGGCGATCAGTGCCCGCACAAAGCTGTCGCAAAGCTGAAATCAACTACTGAGTCCTGCGGAAGTAGCAGCACGATTGGCAGATCCTTGGTTAAAATGGCGCTCTAGTTGTAGAGGTTTCTCAAATGCGTTATTCGCCAGACCATAAAGCCCAGACTCACCAACGCATAATCAAGGAAGCTTCGAAACGTTTTCGCCGTGATGGAATAGGCACCACAGGCCTGCAGCCTTTGATGAAGGCCCTGGGCCTGACCCATGGCGGCTTCTACTCCCATTTCGCGTCCAAGGATGAACTGGTCGAGGAAGCGTTGCGCGCCGCCGCGCAGGATCTAGATGCCCATTGCGCCATGTTGTTTGCACAAGAGCAGCCGCTGCGGGCCTTTATCGACAGCTACCTCTCCGAATGGCATCAGAGTTCTCCTCACCAAGGTTGCCCGCTACCGACCATGAGTTCGGAGCTCGGCCAGCGCGGCCAGCCCAGCCCGACCAGCGACACGGTGCTCAATGCCAGGCTGGAGCAGGTTGCAGCCACGCTGGAAGGGGAAGATAAAGTGCAACGCAGCCTGATGATCATGTCGACCCTGGTGGGCGCGTTGATGCTTTCGCGCAGTGTGGAAGACCCAGAATTGGCTGCGCGAATACTGGAGATTGTCCGTGAGGGCCTGAAGCAACAGGAGCAGGTGTAGGCACCTGCCACTAAGACAGAGTGATCAACTCCCCCTGATCGAAACCGCTCAAGGCGGCATCGACCAGTTCCCTCACCTCCATCACCATCTCGGCCGGAATGAGCGTTGCATCCAGCCCGGCATTGTTCACCAACAGGTTGATGCCCCTGTCCTGGCGCAAACGTTGCTCGACCTGCAGCAAATCTTCCTGCGTGCTACGAAGCCACCTGCAATGCGAAGGCCGGTCGGTGACCGGCCTTCTGGTGCAGTGGGTGCGGATCAGTTGAGGTCGAGCTTGTCCCGGTTGCGCTCGAGAATGGTCTTGCCAATACCTTTGACCTCCAGCAATTCATCTACCGAGGCAAAAGGACCGTTCTCTTCACGGTAGGCAACTATCGCCTTGGCCTTGGCCTCGCCAATACCAAAGAGTTCACGCTGTAGGGCAGCTGCGTCAGCGCTGTTGAGGTTGATCTTGCCGGCCTGGGTGGGTGCCTGCTGAACCACGACGGGCACATCGGCCTGCGCCTGGCTCAATGGCGCGGCATGGGAGCCCAGCGAGAGACCAGCCAACAAGGCAAACACCAGGGAGGAAAAACGAAGGGTATGCATAGTGACACTCCATGACATCGATAAGGAAAGCAGCTTTCCAAAGCTGCCTTCCAAACCTAGGTGATGCCTGGGGCAAGTCAAAAGCGGGTGGGTTACCGCTTGTGTAGATTCAGGGAGTAAGGCGCCGCTGCTGATAGACCCAGTCGACGATTTCACCTTCCGGTGTATAACCACTAACGGTCTCACGAAGCAGTTGGCGAACCCTTGAATAGTCGTCTGCCTCAAGTGCTGCGAGGAGTTCACCGAGCTTGACCTTGAGGGTGTCCCAGGGCAGGTGGTCTTCGTTGGCACTCATGATCATCGGATGCTGAGTAGCCACTACGTTGTCACCAATCAGCAACTCTTCGTAAAGCTTTTCACCCGGACGCAAGCCGGAAAACTCGATGGCGATATCGCCGTGAGGGTTCTTTTCCGAACGGACGCTCAGCCCGGAAAGATGGATCATCTTCTCTGCCAGTTCGACAATCCTTACCGGTTCGCCCATGTCCAGTACGAACACATCGCCGCCCTGCCCCATCGACCCGGCCTGAATGACCAATTGCGCAGCCTCGGGAATGGTCATGAAGTAACGGGTGATCTTCGGATGGGTAACCGTCAGCGGACCACCAGATTTGATCTGTTTGTGAAACAGTGGAATGACCGAGCCCGAAGAGCCCAGCACATTGCCGAAACGCACCATGGTGAAGCGGGTCTTGTTGACTCGAGATATATTCGACGAATCATTGAACAACACTGGCGCAAGTTCTTTGCTCAAGGCTTGCAATGTGAGTTCGGCCAATCGCTTGGTGCTCCCCATTACATTGGTGGGGCGAACGGCTTTATCCGTAGAGATCAGTACAAAGTTGGCAACACCGGATTGCAACGCAGCCTGAGCAGTATTCAGCGTGCCCATGACATTGTTCAGCACCCCTTCGGCAATATTATGTTCCACCATAGGAACATGCTTATAAGCCGCAGCATGATAAACCGTGTCGACATTCCAGGTTTTCATCACGGACAGCAACTTCTCGTAGTTGCGTACGGAGCCTAGTATCGGCAGAAGCTTTACTGAAATCGACTCTCTTGATACCCGCTGTTCCAACTCCGACAAAATACTGTAGAGATTGAATTCACTGTGATCGAGCAATATAAGAGTCGTTGGCCCCGAGATTAGAATCTGACGACACAGCTCGGAGCCAATGGACCCGCCCGCCCCTGTAACCAGCACTGTTTTCCCCCTGATACAGTGCGCCAGAAGGGCCTCTTGAGCAGGAACGGAATCACGCCCAAGCAAATCCGCAATATCAACTTCCTGGATGTCGTCTACTTTCACCCGTCCGCTGGCCAGATCCATGAACCCTGGAACACTGCGCACATGCAGGGGATAGCCTTCAAGAAATCCCAGGATTTCCCTGCGCCGGCTACGAGTCGATGAAGGGATTGCCAACAGAATCTCTTCCGCGCCCGTTTCATCGATCATTTGTTGCAGATGCTTGGGTTTGTATACCTTCAGCCCTGCAATCATACGGTCGGCGATATTGCTGTCATCATCGATAAAGGCTACGGGACGCATCATGCGCCCCAAGCGTAAAGCTGCAATCAACTGATTACCTGCGGCACCAGCACCATACACAGCGACCTTGGGCAATCCATCATCCCGGCTGGCAAAGGGCATATGCTGCGCAGCAGTAAACCAATCGCCCAAGAAGTACTGACGCATAGCCAGCCTGAGCCCGCCTATCATCACCATACTCAACCACCAGTAGTTGAATACGATGGATCGTGGAACCACAGTCTGGTGATTGCTGTAGAGATAGACCACCAGCGCAAGAATCAGCGCAGAAAGGGTCACCGCCTTCACGATCGCAATAAGGGCGTCATTACCGAAGTAACGCATGACTGCACGGTACATCCCGAACCGAACAAATAGCGGGATGGCAATGACCGGCGCACTGGCAAACAACCAGAAATGCACAATAAAGGGATTATTCAGGTCGTCGAAACCAAGCCTGACGACAAAGGCCATCCACAGCGCAACCCACACCAGCAGAATGTCGGTGATCACCTGCAAAACCCGCTTCTGCCGACGCGAAAGCCTCACTAGACGTGTTCGTATTTTATCCATAATCCCTTTTCGAACCTCGGCCCTCAGCCTCGATTATGTTGCGTACTGATAGGTAGCACTTAGCCGGCAGCCTCCAGAACTGAGCGATATCAGCCGATCTTCTCCAACTCTCCTGCATGAAAGCGGAGAGCGAGGAGCACCAACGGTGCATAGGCCAAAGTCAGCCCCATAATACCATCCAGCCCCAGCAACCCAACGCATACAGCTATTGGCAGCAGCCACAGAAGATTGATGACCAGCACAGCCAAGGTGACCGGCAAGTGGCGTCCAAACTGACGAGAAGCAAATTGATAGGCATGACTGCGATGCGCTTCGTAAACCTTATCTCCTCGTAGCAAACGACGGATCAGAGTAAAGGTCGCGTCAACAATGAATACACCCAGAAGAATCAGCCATACCCAGAGAAAGCGCGAAGAAGACCAGGCAGCCTGCACGGAGAAGATCCCCAGAATCAGGCCGAGAAACCCACTACCTGCATCTCCCATGAAAATCCGCGCCGGGGGGAAATTCCAATAAAGGAAACCCAATACAGCCACTGCCAGCAACAGTGGAGGCCAAATCAATGATGTCTCACCCGCAAACCAGTAGATAGCGCATGCGCCCAGGCAGCTACTCACGGCCTGCACACTGGCGATCCCATCAATTCCATCCATGAAGTTGTACAGATTGAGCATCCAGACCAAGTACAAAACTGCACAGAAATGGCCAAGCCACGAAAGATTGAACTCAACCCCAAACATATGCACCGAAGGCAGCCCACCTAACCAGAATAGGGCCCAGATTGCGCCAGTAAAATGTGCAAGTAGCCTCCAGCGCGCCGCTATGTGCCCGTGATCATCCAAAAAGCCCACTATCGCGATTAGTGCCCCAGCCCCCCACAGGGCCCAAACATAAGACCAAGATACATCGAAAAAAAAGGCCAAGAGGGGAACGGTCATGAGAAAACTCAAGACAATTGCCACTCCTCCCCCCCTGGGCGTAGGTACGGAATGGGAACTACGAACATTGGGAATATCCATCAGACTGCGTGCGAGGGCATAACGACGCAGTACCCAAGTCAAGAAAAGCGAAACACTGAACACCGCCAGCATCAACAACCAGATCGCCATGTATCACTTAACTCCTAAATTTGAATGCGGGCAAACCCAGCCAACCCGCAACTTAAATACTCACAAGCAAACAAATTCACTTATGGAGTTCAGACATGCTTATCAAGAAAGTCCTTGGCTACAGCATCAAGTTCGGTTTCCACAGTGACCGGAGGAAGCCAATTCAACAACTCACGGTTTTTTGTGATATCTACCTGAAGAGAACCACATAGACGCTGAGAGAGCGTCTTTTTACCCAACAAAGTCGCAGCAAGCGTCAAGACCCCACTGGGCACTGGTAACAAGCGTGCGGGCTTACCCAACGCTCGCCCCATTTTTTTCAGCAACTCAGTAGTGGAAAGATCGTCACCGTCGCTAACCAAAAAAACTTGATTGGCTGCCTTAGGGTGGTCAATGCACGTGACAACAAAGTCGACCAGATTGTCCAACGCCACCAAGCTCCGACTATTACATATAGCCCCAAAGGGCAAAGGCACTCCTCTATATAACCACTTCATCATATTGAAAAAGTTGGCTTTGACTCCAGGACCATAAACGAGCGGAGGGCGAATGATCACCACCTCCATTCCAGACTCGGAAGCGATGCGCATAAGCCCTTTCTCCGCCTCCATCTTGGAAATTCCATATGGGTCTGCTGGAGCGGGTTCAGCACAGGCGGTATATGGAACACCCAATGATGTTTCTTCGCCGTTGACCTTGATAGAGCTGATAAAAATAAACCGACGCACACCTTTTTCAGCAGCTTGACGGGCCAGGTTCAGCGTACCTTCGACATTAACCTTTCGAAATGAGGTAAGCGGATCAGTAGAAGACTCCTGCATCACATGTACACGAGCGGCAGCATGTATCACCACATCAGAATCAAGCAACGCTCGACTCCAATCAGTAACACCATCAATCTGATCAATTTGGGCAAGGGTGGTAGTCACTGGCAAGCTTGACATCGGCCTGCGTAGCGCAACGGTTAGTTTATGAGTCGAGCTGTTGGATAAATACTCATGAATAGCGCCCCCGACAAACCCGGATGCTCCTGTCAAAAGGATCCTGCCCATTACCTAGCGTACCTTCTCAAAATGACGCCACACGGTGACATCTGAAACACTCAAAATCGCATTATGCGCTTTCGGGTAACGGATAGACCACATTACCCAGAAAAACCAGGTGAATACGCAGCCTGAATCTGCGCAGCGTTCACGTTAGTCCAACGCGAGCCACGAAAAGCCAGACAGGATTCAATCGAAAGATAAACAGATACCATTGCATCCAATGGCTAAGAAGCAGTCAGTCCGACCCAAAACAAGACTGAAGGATCAATGGGTCAATCAAACCAGACGAAAGCCTGGATGAGCAGGACACCAAAAGAGGCCCCATCTGGCGCAACTACAAAAAAATGACGCTACTTAGCGTACACGCAATACAAAATCTAGAGAGCAAATAACTCTTGAATAGACAATCAGCTACAGAGACACCTATAGGATCAAGCCGGTAGAGAACACCATAATTAAAGATCGTTACCTTCTTCCTCATTCACACGATCACGAAGCTCTTTACCTGGTTTGAAATGGGGAACAAACTTGCCATCCAGGCTCACCGACTGACCCGTCTTCGGATTACGTCCAACACGAGGAGCACGATAGTGAAGCGAAAAACTACCAAACCCACGAATCTCAATACGATCACCAGTAGCTAGACACTGAGACATTTGCTCAAGCATCGTCTTGATGGCCAACTCGACATCCTTGGATGACAGCAGCCCTTGATGGGTGACAATTCGTTCGATCAACTCCGACTTCGTCATGTTTTTCCCTTCTTTTTCAAGCAGCTAGGTCAAGTGCTCAGAAGGTTTTAGCATGCCCTGAGGGTTTTGAACAGCCCAGGTACCGACTTGCCGACTCAAACTCCCTCTCCATTTTTGCAGCCGCAAAGACCAGGCACGACTTAACGACACATCACAAGCATGGTCCGCGTTAAGTAGCCTGCAGGATTCCAACCGAAAGGATAATCCCCCTCCTCCTCCTTGGCGTCGCTGGACTTGGCAATAACCTTGTAACCCTCGCCCTTACACTCAAGCGCCGCCCGCTGATAGCAGTTTTCCCAGCCCCCTCCCAGCCCCGAGCAATCGATTTCTACACCACTGACCCCACGAAAAGCATGGGTTTTTACATTGGTAGCACATCCAACCAGGAGAAGAACCAAAACAATTGCACTCAACCTGCTCATGCTCTTCCTTACGGCGACTCAAGCCGCTCGAACAACGCACCAATTAAGCCAAGATTAGACCTATAGATATGATTAACTCACCTAAGAAAGAGACAATCCACACGACGGGTTGGTTTCCCCGCTCTCCTCGAGTATTTACAGACACAAAAAAGGGCGACCGAAGTCGCCCTTTTTCATGGTCTGACAGAACTTAGTTCTGCTTTTCCATCTGTGCACGCAGCAAGTCACCCAGAGTGGTAGGACCAGCAGCGATATCCGAAGCAGCTGGCTTGTCGCGCAGGCTCTGGATAGCTTCTTTCTCGTCTTCAACGTCTTTCGACTTGATCGACAGCTGGATTACACGGCTCTTACGGTCAACGCTGATGATCTTGGCTTCAACTTCTTCGCCTTCTTTCAGCACATTGCGCGCATCTTCGATGCGGTCACGGCTGATTTCGGAGGCTTTCAGAGTAGCTTCGATGTCGTTAGCCAGGGTGATGATGGCGCCTTTGGCGTCAACTTCTTTTACTACACCCTTAACGATTGCACCTTTGTCGTTCTCTTGTACGTACTCGGAGAACGGATCGCTTTCCAGCTGCTTGATACCCAGGGAGATGCGCTCACGCTCTGGGTCAACAGACAGGATAACGGTGTCCAGCTCGTCGCCCTTCTTGAAGCGGCGTACGGCTTCTTCGCCCACTTCGTTCCAGGAGATGTCGGACAGGTGAACCAGACCGTCGATGCCGCCGTCCAGGCCGATGAAGATACCGAAGTCGGTGATCGACTTGATGGTGCCGGAGATCTTATCGCCCTTGTTGAACTGGCCAGAGAAGTCTTCCCATGGGTTGGACTTGCACTGCTTGATGCCGAGGGAGATACGACGACGCTCTTCGTCGATGTCCAGAACCATAACTTCCACTTCGTCGCCGACTTGTACGACTTTCGAAGGGTGGATGTTCTTGTTGGTCCAGTCCATTTCCGAAACGTGAACCAGACCTTCAACGCCTTCTTCCAGCTCAGCGAAGCAGCCGTAGTCGGTCAGGTTGGTTACACGAGCGGTAACGCGAGTGCTTTCTGGGTAACGAGCTTTGATAGCAACCCATGGATCTTCACCCAGTTGCTTCAGGCCCAGGGAAACACGATTGCGCTCGCGATCGTACTTCAGAACCTTGACATCGATCTCGTCGCCAACATTGACGATTTCGGAAGGATGCTTGATGCGTTTCCAAGCCATGTCGGTGATGTGCAGCAGGCCATCAACGCCGCCCAGATCAACGAATGCGCCGTAGTCGGTGAGGTTCTTGACGATACCTTTGACTTGCTGACCTTCCTGCAGGGATTCCAGCAGAGCTTCACGCTCGGCGGAGTTCTCGGCTTCGAGGACGCTGCGACGGGAAACGACAACGTTGTTGCGTTTCTGGTCGAGTTTGATGACTTTAAACTCGAGCTCTTTGCCTTCCAGGTGCGTAGTGTCGCGAACTGGACGGACGTCAACCAGAGAACCTGGCAGGAACGCACGGATGCCGTTAACGTCGACAGTGAAGCCGCCCTTAACCTTACCGTTGATAACGCCCTTGACCACTTCTTCGGCTGCGAAGGCTGCTTCCAGAACGATCCAGCATTCAGCGCGCTTGGCTTTTTCACGGGAGAGCTTGGTTTCACCAAAGCCGTCTTCAACCGAGTCCAGAGCAACGTGAACTTCATCACCTACATTGATGGACAGTTCGCCAGCATCGTTGTAGAACTGCTCAAGCGGGATCAGTGCTTCAGACTTCAGACCAGCGTGAACGGTTACCCAACGCGCTTGGTAGTCGATGTCGACGATAACACCGGTGATGATGGAGCCTGCCTGAAGGTTCAGGGTTTTTAGGCTTTCTTCAAAGAGTTCCGCAAAGCTTTCGCTCATTTTGATTCCTGTTGATAAGGGCGAAAATCCGCCCATCTGCCACATTCCAGACAATGTGGGTTACGTTCATATAAAAGAAAGACCGCAGGACTATGACTGGTCCCCCGCGATCTTCCTTGTTCACCCGGCGATATCGCGAATGGCGATCTCGCTCAAGATGCGTTGCAACACCTGATCGATGGACAACTCCGTGGAATCCAGCTGTATGGCATCAGCCGCCGGCTTGAGCGGGGCTACTGCGCGCTGGGTGTCGCGCTCATCACGCGCACGGATCTCATCTAGCAGACTCGACAGACTAACACCATCGACTTTTCCCTTCAACTGCAAGTAACGGCGGCGCGCACGTTCCTCGGCGCTGGCTGTCAGGAAGATCTTCAAGGGTGCGTCGGGAAATACCACGGTGCCCATATCGCGACCGTCGGCAACCAGGCCCGGTGGCTCCTGAAATGCGCGCTGGCGCTGCAACAAGGCATCGCGTACGGCCGGCAATGCCGCCACCTGGGATGCCCAGGCACCGACCTGCTCGTTACGCAAGTCATCGGTCACATCATCCCCTTCCAGGATGATTCGCTGCGGATGACTTTCGGTCGCCCCCAAAAACTGCACATCAAGGTGAGCCGCCAACAGCTTCAGCGATTCTTCGTTGGTCAGGTCCACGCCATGATTGCGTGCAGCGAACGCCAGCAACCGATACAAGGCGCCAGAATCCAGCAGACACCAGCCCAGATGCTCGGCCAGCTTGCCGGCGATGGTGCCCTTGCCCGAACCGCTTGGCCCATCGATGGTGATCACAGGCGCCTTGATATTCACGATTGAGCCTCTTGTGCGACACGAATTCCCACCTGCGCACACAGCGCGAGGAAGTTCGGGAACGAAGTAGCGACGTTGGCGCAATCATGAATGCGAATCGGCGCTTTAGCACGCAACGAGGCAACGCTGAAGGCCATGGCGATCCGATGATCACCATGACCATGCACCTCGCCCCCGCCAATCTGGCCACCATCGATGATGATGCCGTCCGCAGTCGGCTCGCACTTGACCCCAAGGGCCAGCAAACCATCAGCCATCACCTGGATACGGTCCGACTCCTTGACCCGCAGCTCTTCAGCGCCGCGCAGCACAGTACGCCCTTCAGCGCAGGCGGCAGCCACGAACAGCACAGGGAATTCGTCGATGGCCAGCGGCACCAGCTCTTCAGGGATCTCGATCCCCTTGAGCTTGGCGGCACGCACATGCAGGTCGGCAACCGGCTCGCCGCCTACTTCGCGCTGGTTCTCCAGGCGTATATCAGCCCCCATCAACCGCAGGATATCGATCACGCCAGTACGGGTCGGATTGATCCCGACGTGCTCCAGCACCAACTCCGAACCTTCGGCGATCGATGCCGCCACCAGGAAGAAGGCCGCGGAAGAAATGTCCGCAGGCACCTCGATATGGGTCGCCTTGAGCTTGCCACCCGACTCAACCGAAGCCGTTGCCCCCTCGACGCTTACCGAATAACCGAAACCACGCAGCATGCGCTCCGTATGGTCGCGGGTTGGCGCCGGCTCGGTCACAGTGGTCTTGCCGTCGGCGTACAGGCCCGCCAGCAGCAGGCAGGATTTCACCTGGGCACTGGCCATCGGCAACGTGTAGGTCAGCCCCTTGAGCTTGTGACCACCGCGAATCACCATGGGCGGACGACCTTCGGCCGCGGTCTCAATCACTGCGCCCATTTCCCGCAAAGGGTTGGCCACACGATTCATCGGACGCTTGGACAGCGAAGGGTCGCCCGTCAGGGTGCTGTCGAAATCCTGCGCCGCCAGCAGGCCAGAGAGCAGGCGCATCGAAGTGCCGGAGTTACCCAGGTAGATCGGGCCCGGCGCTGGCTTCAAGCCATGCAGCCCTACACCGTGAATGGTCACGCGACCATGGTGCGGACCTTCGATGACCACCCCCATGTCGCGGAAGGCCTGCAGCGTCGCCAGGGCATCTTCACCCTCGAGGAAGCCTTCGACTTCAGTGGTGCCCTCGGCCAGGGAGCCGAGCATGATCGAACGGTGGGAAATCGATTTGTCGCCCGGTACACGAATCCGCCCAGACAGGCGGCCACCAGGATTTGCCAGGAAAATCAGATCGTTGGAGTTCATAGCGTCCACATAGGCCCGGCGGGCCAGGATTGTACCGAAATGCTCGCGGGCAACCCGGGCGCGAGTGAATACGCCCAGCAATTGATGCCCGTCCCCTGCATCGACCGCGTCGCGCAGGGCGTCGAGGTCGTTGCGAAATGTATCGAGTGTGCGCAGAACTGCTTCGCGATTGGCGAGGAAGATGTCATGCCACATGACCGGGTCGCTGCCGGCGATTCTCGTGAAATCGCGGAACCCGCCCGCAGCGTAACGGAAGATATCGAGATTTTCACTGCGCTTGGCCAGTGAGTCGACCAGGCCGAATGCCAGCAGGTGCGGCAAGTGGCTGGTAGCCGCCAGGACTTCATCGTGACGCGCCACCTGCATATGCTCGACATCCGCTCCCAGCTCGCGCCAGAGCCTGTCCACCAGGCCCAGCGCAGCGGGATCGGTTTGCTCCACAGGCGTGAGGATCACCTTGTGCCGCCGAAACAGCTGCGCATTGGAAGCCTCGACACCGCTCTGCTCGGAACCGGCAATCGGATGACCGGGAACGAAGCACGCCGGCATGCCGCCAAAGGCCTCTTGCGCCGCCCGCACCACATTGCCCTTGGCACTGCCGACATCAGTCAGCACCGCCTGCCCCAGATCCATGCCGGCCAGCAGGGCCAACAATTTCTCCATGGCTAGGATCGGCACCGCCAGCTGGATCACATCGGCGCCCTGGCAAGCCAGGGCCAGATCTTCCTCACAGCGATCCACCACCCCCAGCTCCACCGCCAAACGACGGGACTGCGGGTCCAGATCAACGCCAACCACCTCGCGACACAAACCGCTTTCACGCAGCCCCTTGGCAAAGGAGCCGCCAATCAACCCCAGACCCACCACCACCAGGCGGCCAATCACAGGTACAACAGACTGCATTGGAATAACATCAACCACGAGCCAGAACCTTGGCCAAAGCCTCTAGGAAACGAGTATTTTCCGCCGGCAAGCCGATGGTCACGCGCACATGATTGGGCATCCCGTAGTTGGCCACCGGCCGCACGATCACCCCTTCCTGCAGCAAGCCCTGGAACACCGGCGCAGCCTCACGCCCAAGATCCACGGCAATGAAGTTGCCCCTGGAAGGAATCCAGCTCAAACCCAGCTCGGCGAAGCCGGCTTCCAGCTGCTGCATGCCCGCCTCGTTCAAACGACGGCTTTCGGCCAGGTAGTCGGCGTCCTGCAAGGCTGCGCAAGCCGCAGCCAGGGCCAGGCTGTTGACGTTGAACGGCTGGCGCACCCGGTTCAGCACATCCGCCACCACCGCGGTGGACAAGCCATAACCGACCCGCAGCGCTGCCAGGCCATAAGCCTTGGAGAAGGTCCGCGATACCAGCAGGTTCGGGTAGGCCGCCAGGAAGTCCAGGCCGTCCGGCAGATCACTGCCCTCGGCGTATTCGATATAGGCCTCGTCCAGCACCACCAGCACATGGGCCGGCACATCCTGAAGAAAATCGTCCAGCGCCTCGGCGCTGAACCAGGTGCCGGTGGGGTTGTTCGGGTTGGCAATGAACACCACGCGAGTCTGCGCGTCGATTGCCTTGAGCATCGCCGGCAGGTCGTGCCCCCAGCCTTTGGCCGGAACCACATGGGCCTGGGCGCCGACCGCCTGGGTGACGATCGGATAGACGGCAAATGCATGCTCGCTGAACACCGCATTCAGGCCGGGGGCCAGATAGGCACGCGCCACCAGCTCCAGAATATCGTTGGAACCGTTACCCAGAGTGACCTGCGGGATTTCCACGCCACAGCGCTCGGCTAGCAGGGACTTGAGGGCAAAGCCATTGCCATCCGGATAACGGGTCAGCTCCGCCAGTTCGTCGCGAATCGCCGCCAACGCCTTGGGGCTGGCGCCCAGCGGGTTTTCATTGCTCGCCAGCTTGACGATGGTGGCCGGATCCAGATCCAGCTCACGGGCCAGTTCGTCCACGGGCTTGCCCGGAACGTAAGGCGAAAGTTTTTGCACGCCTGGCTGGGCCAGGGCGAGGAAGTCGCCGCTCATTGTAAACGCCTCAGAGAACCGCTTTCGGGTAGGAACCCAGCACCTTGAGTGCCACTGCTTCCTGACTGATCTTCTCCAGCACGCCCTTGACCAGCGGATCGCGGTGATGGCCGACGAAGTCGATGAAGAACACATAGGTCCATTTGCCACTGCGCGACGGCCGAGTCTCGATCCGCGTCAGGTCGATGCCGTTGTCGTGGAAGGGCACCAGCAGCTCGTGCAGGGCGCCGGGCTTGTTGCTCATGGAGACGATGATCGAAGTCTTGTCGTCGCCGGTGGGCGGCACTTCCTGGTTGCCAATCATCAAGAAACGCGTGGAGTTGTCCGGACGGTCTTCGATCTTTTCCGCCAGACGGGTCAGGCCATACAGGCCTGCCGCCATATCGCCGGCAATTGCCGCCGAGTTCCACTCACCCTTGACGCGCTTGGCCGCCTCGGCGTTGCTCGACACCGCCACGCGCTCGACATTCGGGTAATGCGCGTCCAGCCACTTGCGGCACTGGGCCAGGGACTGGGCGTGGGAATAGATGCGGCTGATGCTGTCGGTCTTGGTGTTCTCGCCCACCAGCAGGTGATGGTGGATGCGCAACTCGACTTCCCCGCAGATCACCATGTCGTGCTCGAGGAAACTGTCGAGGGTATGGTTGACCGCGCCCTCGGTGGAGTTCTCCACTGGCACCACGCCGAAATTCACCGCACCGGCCGCCACTTCGCGGAACACTTCGTCGATCGCTGCCATGGGCTTGCTGATCACCGCGTGACCGAAGTGCTTCATGGCCGCGGCCTGGGTGAAGGTGCCCTCAGGGCCGAGGTAAGCCACTTTCAGCGGCTGCTCCAGGGCCAGGCACGAAGACATGATTTCGCGGAACAGCCGCGCCATCTCTTCATTGCCCAGCGGGCCCTGGTTACGTTCCATCACCCGCTTGAGCACCTGAGCCTCACGCTCGGGACGGTAGAACACCGGCACTTCGCCTTCTGCCAGGGAGGCCATCTTGACCCGGGCGACTTCCTGGGCGCACCGCGCGCGCTCACTGATCAGCTCCAGGACCTTCTCGTCCAGAGCGTCAATGCGCAGGCGCAGGGCCTTGAGTTCTTGCTCAGACATCAGCCATGTTCCTTCTCGAACTCAGCCATGTAGGCCACCAGCGCATTGACGGCGTCGATGTCCACGGCGTTGTAGATAGAGGCACGCATGCCGCCCACCGAACGGTGGCCCTTGAGGTTCAGCAGGCCACGAGCCTCGGCACCCGCCAGGAATGGCTTGTCCAGGCGATCGTCAGCCAGGCGGAACGGCACGTTCATCCAGGAACGATCGGGCTTGTTGATCGGGTTGCTGTACAGGCCGCTGGCGTCGATGAAGTCGTACAGGGTGCGCTGCTTGGCGTCGTTGAGCTTGGCGATGGCTTCCACACCACCCTGCTCCTTGAGCCACTCGAACACCAGGCCGGACAGGTACCAGGCCAGGGTCGGCGGGGTGTTGTACATCGAGCCGTTGTCCGCCGCGACCTTGTAGTCGAGCATGGTCGGGCACAGTGGACGGGCACGACCCAGCAGGTCCTCACGAATGATATTCACCAGGATGCCGCTGGGGCCGATGTTCTTCTGCGCGCCGGCGTAGATCATGCCGAAGCGGGAGATATCCACAGGGCGCGAGAGAATGTCGGAAGACATGTCGGCCACCAGGGGCACGTCACCGGTCTCGGGGATCCAGTTGAATTCCAGGCCGCCGATGGTTTCGTTCGGCGCGTAGTGCACGTAGGCGGCGTCCTTCGACAGCTGCCACTCGCTTTGGGCCGGAATCGCGAAGTAATCGTAAGGCTTGGCGCTGGCCGCCACATTCACCTGCCCGTAGCGGGAGGCTTCTTCAATGGCTTTCTGCGACCAGATACCAGTGTCGACATAGTCGGCCTGACCGCCCTCGGGCAGCAGGTTCAGGGGAATCTGGGCAAATTGCTGGCTGGCGCCGCCTTGCAGGAACAGCACTTTATAGTTCGAGGGGATATTCAGCAGATCACGCAGATCCTGCTCAGCCTTGCTGGCAATGGCGACGAACTCGTCACTGCGATGGCTCATCTCCATGACCGACAGGCCCTTGCCATGCCAATCCAGCAGTTCGGCCTGGGCACGCAACAGGACAGCTTCAGGTAGCGCAGCGGGACCTGCGCAGAAGTTATAGGCTCGTTTGCTCACATCCACTCTCGCTATGCATTCACGGTAGCGGACAGAGCAAACACTCTGCCCTGCTACGATTTATTTAGTCTTGCGACTCGTCTTCGTCTGCGGCGTCTGCCTGTTGACCATCGGCTGCTTGATCCGATTCGGCCACCGCACCCAGCGCGGCCCCATCGAATTCGGCACCCTCTTCACCTTCGAACTCTTCGCCCTCGACCTCCGATGGCTCCTGCACCCGCTCCAGGCCCACCAGGGTTTCGTCGTTGGCCAGCTTGATCAGGGTCACGCCCTGGGTATTGCGACCCAGGCTCGACACCTCATCGACACGGGTACGCACCAGGGTGCCCTGGTCGGAAATCAGCATGATCTCCTCACCGTCCAGCACCTGCACCGCGCCCACCAGGCGACCGTTACGCTCGTTGCTGACCATGGCGATCACGCCCTGGCCGCCGCGCTTGTACTCGGGGAACTCGCCAATGGCGGTACGCTTGCCATAACCGCGCTCGGAAGCGGTAAGGATCTGGCTGCCTTCTTCCGGAATCAGCATGGAGATCAGCTTCTGCCCTTCGCCCAGGCGCATGCCGCGCACACCGCGGGCGGTACGGCCCATGGCACGCACATCGGACTCCTTGAAGCGAGTCACCTTGCCACCATCGGAGAACAGCATGACTTCACGCTCGCCATCGGTGATCGCGGCGCTGATCAGCACGTCGCCTTCGTCCAGCTCCAGGGCGATCAGGCCCACGCTGCGCTGACGGCTGAAGGATTCCAGCGGCGTCTTCTTCACGGTGCCGTTGGCGGTGGCCATGAAGATGTAGTGACCTTCGGTGTATTCCTCCACCGGCAGCATGGTGGTGATGTACTCGCCATCGTCCAGCGGCAGCAGGTTGACCAGAGGACGGCCACGCGCGGCACGGGAGGCTTCGGGAATCTCGTAGGTCTTGAGCCAGTACACCTTGCCCTTGCTGGAGAACAGCAGCAGCGTGGTGTGGCTGTTGGCCACCAACAGGTGAGCGATGTAGTCCTCATCCTTGACGCCGGTGGCCGACTTGCCTTTGCCGCCGCGACGTTGAGCCTGGTAGGCCGCCAGTGGCTGGGTCTTGGCATAGCCGCTGTGGGAAATGGTCACCACGCGCTCTTCTTCGGGGATCATGTCGCCCAGGGTCAGGTCGAGGCGGGCATCGAGAATCTCGGTGCGACGCACATCGCCGTACTCGGCGCGGATTACTTCCAGCTCTTCGCGAATCACTTCCATCAGGCGCGTGGCGCTGTTGAGGATGCGGATCAGCTCGCCGATCTGGTTGAGGATCTCTTGGTACTCGGCCAGCAGCTTTTCGTGCTCGAGGCCGGTCAGGCGGTGCAGACGCAGTTCCAGGATGGCTTGCGCCTGCTCCGGGGACAGGAAGTACTTGCCATCGCGCAGACCGTATTGCGGATCGAGGTTTTCCGGACGGCAGGAATCGGCGCCGGCACGCTCCACCATGGTCATCACCGCACTGGATTCCCAAGGCGTGCTGATCAGCGCTTCCTTGGCTTCCGACGGGGTTGGCGAGGCCTTGATCAGGGCGATCACCGGGTCGATGTTGGACAGGGCAACCGCCTGGCCTTCAAGGATATGGCCGCGTTCACGGGCCTTGCGCAGCTCGAACACGGTACGCCGGGTCACCACTTCGCGACGGTGACGCACGAAGGCTTCCAGCAGGTCCTTGAGGTTGAGGATCCGCGGCCGGCCATCGATCAGCGCCACGATGTTGATACCGAACACCGCCTGTAGCTGGGTCTGGGCGTAGAGGTTGTTGAGGATCACCTCAGGCACTTCGCCACGACGCAGCTCGATGACCACGCGCATGCCGTCCTTGTCGGACTCGTCGCGCAGCTCGGTAATGCCTTCCAGCTTCTTCTCTTTCACCAGCTCGGCGATCTTCTCGATCAAACGGGCCTTGTTCAGCTGGTAAGGCAGCTCGGTGATGACGATCTGCTGGCGGCCACCGACCTTGTCGATGTCCTCGACGGTGGAGCGGGCGCGCATGTAGATGCGGCCGCGGCCGGTACGGTAGGCCTCGATGATGCCTTCACGGCCGTTGATGATCGCCGCGGTCGGGAAGTCCGGACCGGGGATGTACTGCATCAACTCGTCGACAGTCAGCTCGGGGTTGTCGATCAGCGCCAGGCAACCGTCGATGACCTCGCCCAGGTTGTGCGGCGGAATGTTGGTCGCCATGCCCACGGCGATACCGCTGGAACCGTTGACCAGCAGGTTGGGGATCTTGGTCGGCATGACCGCCGGGATCAGTTCGGTGCCGTCGTAGTTCGGCACCCAGTCCACGGTTTCCTTGTGCAGGTCGGCCAGCAGCTCGTGCGCCAGCTTGGTCATGCGCACTTCGGTGTATCGCATGGCCGCCGCGTTGTCGCCGTCGACCGAACCGAAGTTGCCCTGGCCGTCTACCAGCAGGTAGCGCAGGGAGAATGGCTGGGCCATACGAACGATGGTGTCGTACACCGCGGTATCACCGTGCGGGTGATACTTACCGATCACGTCACCGACGACACGGGCAGATTTCTTGTACGGCTTGTTCCAGTCGTTACCGAGCTCGCTCATCGCGTACAGCACACGCCGGTGCACGGGCTTCAAGCCATCGCGCGCATCAGGCAGTGCCCGCCCGACGATTACGCTCATTGCGTAGTCGAGGTAGGACTGTTTCAGCTCGTCTTCGATATTGACCGGGAGGATTTCTTTGGCCAGTTCGCCCATGAGAAGCCTGATTCCTTTTTCTGGTGAAACTTCGCCGCATCCATATGGGACGAACGAAGCTCGCCGCTGCAGGCCAAGTGCCATGCACCGACTTACGACAAATCAACAAGTTAAGCCATGGATTTGCGCAGTGAAGGCAGTCACACCGGACCGCCTTGGAAACCGCCGGATGTTATCACAATCGCCGCCACGCACCTATCCCCCTGATGCGCATGGAGCATAGTTAGTGGACCGATGATCGCCTGAAAGGGGACGACAGGGGCTCAGAGGCGAAAGTCGCACCCATTTGCAGGGTTTTTACTGACTCGGCCACTGTTCTGCGCCACCCGACTCAAACGGCCCTTTCGCCACAGAATCAATGCAAGCGCTTGCGACACATCAATTGCGCCAACTTGGCCGCGTCCGGACGCTCGACAATGCCTTTCTCGGTGACTATGGCGTCGATCAGGTCGGCCGGCGTGACATCGAACACCGGGTTGAACACCTCGACCCGCGCCCCCAGCCGCTGGCCGCCGACCTCCAGCAACTCGCTGTCGTCGCGCTCTTCGAGGGGAATGTCCTCGCCGGTGGCCAGGCCCAGATCGATGCTCGAACTGGCAGCCACCACCATAAAGCGCACGCCATGGTGCATGGCGTTGACCGCCAGTTGGTAGGTGCCGATCTTGCCCGCCACATCGCCATTGGCGGCGATTCGCTCGGCCCCGACCACCACCCAGGTCACGCCCTTGGTCTTCATGATGTGCGCGGCAGCGGCGTCGGCATTCAGGGTCAGCGGAATACCGTCACCGGCCAGCTCCCAGGCAGTCAGGCGCGATCCCTGCAACCAGGGCCGGGTTTCATCCACATACACCCGCTCCAGCATGCCTTCCAGCCAGGCGCCACGGATCACCCCCAGAGCAGTGCCGAAACCGCCGCTGGCCAGGGCGCCGGAATTGCCATGGGTCAACAGGGCCTGGGGGTTTCCCTGATGCCGGCGGATCAGCTCGACGCCAAACTGGGCCATGGTCAGGTTGGCCTCGCGATCGCTGTCATGAATAGCCAACGCCTCGAGCTCCAGCGCCGCCGCCGGATCGGCCTGATCCCTGCAGCGCTCCAGGCGCTCACGCATACGGTTCAAGGCCCAGGACAGATTGCCGCCGGTAGGGCGCGCACCCGCCAGCAGGGTGAAGTCCTCCTCCAGCGCCGCCAGCCAGTCGCCACCAGCGGCGAGGCGCGCACGCGCCGCCAGGACCACCGCATAAGCCGCGCTGATACCAATGGCCGGCGCCCCGCGCACCGCCATCGAGCGAATCGCCTCGACCACCGCCAGCACGCTATCGCAGGCGATCCAGTCCTGCGCCAGGGGCAGATGGCGCTGATCGAGCAAATACAGAGTGCCGTCCCGCCATTCAATGGCCTTGACCTGTTCCGCAGCCAACAGACGATCGCGCATCCCTCACCCCGCACTCATGAACAAAAGCCGCCGATTATAGCGATCCCCCCGCCAGGACGCTCGGGTATACTTCGCCATCTTTTAGATGAAGCCTTGGACCGATTTTCGATGCCGAACCGTGACACTGTGCTCGACCTGTTGCTGCTTCCGACCTGGCTGGTGCCGGTGGAACCGGCCGGCGTGGTGCTCAAGGAGCATGGCCTGGGCATTCGCGATGGACGCATCGCATTCCTCGGCCCACGCAGTGAAGCCCTGAAATGCCGCGCCGGTGAAGTCCGTGAACTGCCCGGCATGCTGCTCAGCCCCGGGCTGATCAATGCTCACGGGCACGCCGCCATGACCCTGTTCCGCGGCTTGGCCGACGACCTGCCACTGATGACCTGGCTGGAAAAGCATATCTGGCCGGCCGAGGCCAAGTGGGTCGACGAAGACTTCGTCCGTGACGGCACCGACCTGGCCATCGCCGAACAGCTCAAGGGCGGCATCACCTGTTTCTCTGACATGTACTTCCTGCCCAAGGTTGCCTGCGAACGTGTCCACAACAGTGGCATCCGCGCGCAGATCGCCATGCCGATCCTGGATTTCCCGATTCCCGGCGCCCATGACGCCGATGAAGCCATCCGCCAGGGCGTGGAGCTGTTCGGCGACCTCAAGCATCACCCGCGAATCAATATCGCCTTCGGCCCCCATGCGCCCTACACGGTCGGCGACCAGAATCTGGAGAAAATCCGCGTGCTGGCCGAGGAACTCGATGCCGCGATCCACATGCATGTGCATGAAACCGCCTTCGAAGTTCAGCAATCCCTGGACCAGTGCGGTGAACGCCCATTGGCGCGCCTGGCTCGGCTGGGCCTGCTGGGGCCGCGCTTCCAGGCCGTTCATATGACCCAAATCAGCGATGACGACCTGGCTTTGCTGGTAGAAACCAACACCAGCGTCATTCATTGCCCGGAGTCCAACCTGAAACTGGCCAGCGGCTTCTGCCCGGTGGAGCGCCTGTGGCAGGCCGGCGTCAACGTTGCCGTGGGCACCGATGGCGCGGCCAGCAACAACGACCTCGACCTGCTGGGGGAAACCCGCACCGCAGCGCTGCTGGCCAAGGCCGTGGCCGGTTCGGCCAGTGCCCTGGATGCTCATCGTGCGCTGCGCATGGCCACGCTGAATGGCGCCAGGGCCTTGGGCCTGGAGAGCGAAGTGGGCTCCCTGGAACTGGGCAAGGCAGCGGACCTGGCGGCCTTCGACCTCTCCGGCCTGGCCCAGCAACCGATTTACGACCCGGTGTCGCAACTGATCTACGCCAGCGGCCGCGACTGCGTGAAGCATGTCTGGGTCGCCGGCAAGCCACTGCTGGATGACGGGCGCCTGACCCGCCTGGATGAGCAACAGCTGGGCGTCATCGCCCGCGACTGGGGCCAGCGCATCGGCGGACACAGCCAATAACCCGGGCCCCGAGCACAAGCTTGAGGCCCAACAAAGAATTTCTTAGCTTTGGAGCACTACCCATGAGCAACGTCGACCACGCTGAAATCGCCAAGTTCGAAGCCCTGGCCCATCGCTGGTGGGACCGCGAGAGCGAGTTCAAGCCGCTGCACGACATCAACCCGCTGCGGGTCAACTGGATCGACGAGCGGGTTGGCCTGGCCGGCAAGAAAGTCCTCGACGTCGGTTGCGGCGGCGGCATCCTCAGTGAAGCCATGGCCCAGCGCGGCGCCACCGTGACCGGTATCGACATGGGCGAAGCACCGCTGGCCGTGGCGCAACTGCACCAACTGGAATCAGGAGTGAATGTCGAGTACCGGCAGATCACCGCCGAGGCCCTGGCCGAGGAAATGCCCGAGCAGTTCGACGTGGTCACCTGCCTGGAAATGCTCGAGCACGTGCCCGACCCATCCTCGGTCATCCGTGCCTGCTTCCGCATGGTCAAGCCCGGCGGCCAGGTGTTCTTCTCCACCATCAACCGCAACCCCAAGGCCTATCTGTTCGCCATTGTCGGCGCGGAATACATCATGAAGCTGCTGCCGCGCGGCACCCATGATTTCAAGAAATTCATCCGTCCCTCGGAACTGGGCGCCTGGAGCCGCGCCGCCGGCCTGACCGTCAAGGACATCATCGGCCTGACCTACAACCCGCTGACCAAGCACTACAAGCTGGCTGCGGACGTGGACGTCAACTACATGATCCAGACCCTGCGAGAGGAGTGAGTCATGGCTATCAGAGCCGTTCTTTTCGACATGGATGGCACCCTGCTCGACACCGCGCCGGACTTTATCGCGGTGTGCCAGGGCATGCGCCGTGATCGCGGCCTGGCGCCGATCGCCGACCAGCATATCCGCGATGAAGTCTCCGGCGGGGCCAAGGCCATGGTGGCCGTGACCTTTGCCATGGACCCGGAATCCCCGGGCTTCGAGGAACTGCGCCAGGAGTTCCTCGAGCGCTACCTCAAGCACTGCGCGGTGCACAGCAAGTTGTTCGACGGCATGGGCGAACTGCTGGCCGATATCGAAAAGGCCAACCTGATCTGGGGCGTGGTGACCAACAAGCCGCTGCGCTTCGCCGAGCCGATCATGCAGCAACTGGGCCTGAGCCAACGCTCGGCCCTGCTGATCTGCCCTGACCACGTGAAGAACAGCAAGCCCGATCCCGAGCCGCTGATCCTGGCCTGCCGCATGCTCGACCTGGACCCCTCCAGCGTGCTCTTCGTCGGTGACGATCTGCGGGATATCGAATCCGGCCGTGATGCCGGCACCCGAACCGCCGCCGTGACCTATGGCTATATCCATCCGGACGACAACCCCCGGCACTGGGGCGCCGACGTGGTGGTCGACCATCCGCTGGAACTGCGCCAGGTATTGGACAACGCACTGTGCAGCTGCTGAGCCGCTGCATCGCCCGCATTTATCTTGAGGCCCTTTATGTTTGATTATTCCGCCCGCCCCGAACTGCTCAAGGACCGGGTCATCCTGGTCACCGGCGCCGGTCGCGGCATCGGCGCCGCCGCCGCCAAGACCTTCGCCGCCCACGGCGCCACCGTGCTGCTGCTGGGCAAGACCGAAGCCAACCTGACCGAGGTCTATGACGCCATCGAGGCCGCCGGGCATCCGCAACCCGCGGTGATCCCGTTCAACCTGGAAACCGCCCTGCCCCATCAGTACGACGAGTTGGCGGCGATGATCGAGAACGAGTTCGGGCGCCTCGACGGCCTGCTGCACAACGCCTCGATCATTGGTCCGCGCACGCCGCTGGAACAGCTGTCGGGGGAGAACTTCATGCGGGTGATGCAAGTCAACGTCAACGCCATGTTCATGCTCACCAGCACCCTGCTGCCGTTGCTCAAGCTGTCCCAGGACGCCTCGGTAGTCTTCACCTCCAGCAGTGTCGGGCGCAAGGGCCGCGCTTACTGGGGCGCCTACGGCGTATCCAAGTTCGCCACCGAGGGCCTGATGCAGACCCTGGCCGACGAACTGGACACCGTGGCCCCGGTGCGCGCCAACAGCATCAACCCCGGCGCTACCCGCACCAGCATGCGGGCCCAGGCCTACCCGGGGGAAAACCCCAGCAACAACCCGACACCGGAAGAAATCATGCCGGTCTACCTGTACCTGATGGGCCCGGACAGCACTGGCATCAACGGTCAGGCCTTCGACGCGCAGTAATCCCCTCCCGTTCGTCGCGCCGGAATACCGTCGCGACGCCTCGGCAACCCCTGATCTTCACGGGTTGCAAGCCAAACAAATGTCAGTTTCGACGCCAGCATTATTTGTCTGAATTTCAAGCCATTGAATTAAAAGGCCTTTTATTCAGATCAAACGAATGGCACGAGTTTCGCTCTAAGCACAGGCAGTACGCAGTGCATTGGCACTGCGGCTGACGGCGAATGCCGAGGGCTTTAAGGCCAAAGGCGAAGCGGCATAAAATATGCGCGATTGTCCTACGGGACTGAAGGAACAGTATGACGCGCAGCTCCGAGCCGCTCTCACCCAGGCAGCAACACCGCAAACAGTGCTCAGGGGGCTCAAGCTCAGATGAAAATACCCACCCAGACCAACGCAATTGACTTCGATAGCGCCAAATTGCAACGCCTGGGCTTTGGCCAGCAGTCACCGCTGATCAAACAGCCAGTCAGCCTCGGACAATTGCGCCAGCAACTGGGCTTGCAGTTGCAGACCAGCCTTGAGCCGCAGCGCATCCTCGGCCTGTTCTTTCGCGAAGTGCAACGCCTGGTGCCCCTCGACGCCCTGCACTACCAGCACGTCCCCAGCGACCTGCGCCTGGAGTTTGGAGAACGCGGACACCACTCCATCAGCTACAGCCTGAGCCATGAAGGCGAACCCATGGGCGAGCTGGTCTTTCGCCGCAACCAGCGTTTCAGCGATACCGAACAGGGTCATCTGGAATCCTTGCTGGCCAGCCTGCTGTACCCGATGCGCAATGCCCTGCTGTACCGCACTGCTACCCGCAGCGCCCTGCGCGATCCATTGACCGATACCGGCAACCGCATCGCCATGGACCAGACCCTGCAACGGGAAATCGAAATGGCCCGGCGCCACCTGCTGCCATTGTCATTGCTGATGCTGGACATCGACCATTTCAAGCGCATCAACGACAACTACGGCCACAGCGCCGGCGATGAAGTGCTCAAGGCCGTCGCCACCTCGATCAAGGGGCAGTTGCGCAATGTGGACATGGTGTTCCGCTTTGGCGGGGAAGAATTCCTGATCCTGCTTTCCAATACCGGACGCGAAGCCGCAGCGATGGTGGGCGAACGCCTGCGCCAAGCAGCGCAAGCCAGGGACTATAGCGCCGATGGCCAGATGATCGATCTCACGGTGAGCCTGGGTTGCGCGACGCTGTTGCCTGGGGAGTCTGCCGAAAGCCTGTTGCGCCGCGCCGATAGCGCGCTGTACGTGGCCAAACGCGAAGGACGTAATCGCCTGGCCATGGCGGGATAGGCTAAGGCCTCACCTGCCCCATACGTCACGGGCAACGCCATCACCGCAAGCCGCAGCCTGCTGCAATCGAGCTGCCCGCGAAGCCCTGCCTTACCCCTCAGCCAGTGCGAGACGCTCACGGGTTACCGTGGTCTTTTCCAGTTGCATGCAGCGCTCGAGGAACAGGTACATATAGTCATAGCTCTTGCAGATGGCCTGGCGCAGCTCGGCCTGCAGCGCCTTGCTCGGATTCAATCCGGCCAGGGTGACGATGATTTCCAGCGCCTCCCAAGGGTGGGCATCATCGTACTGGGCGTGCATCTTCAGCCATTTCATGGCGCGCTTGCGCTCTTCCTCAGGAAACGACGCCGCATAGATGCCGTTGGAGCAGACCAAGGCCGACCACTCCCCCGTTGCCCCTTCGATGGCGTAGTTGGTGGCGGCGATGGCCACGATCAGTGAATCCGCCGAGCTGCTATGCCAGCACCAGTGGCTCAGGGCATGCAACTCCGGTGGCACCTGCTGGGCCTGCAGCTCTTCCAGGGTGACCCCATGGGCCTGACTCCAGTGCACCCAATAGTCGGCATGATTGAGTTCGACACGAATGTTGCGCATCAGCCAGCGGCGCGCCATATCCTCCCCAGGATGGCGGGCGAAGCGGGTCTTGGTCAGGTTCTGCGCCATGTACAGGGCGAACTGTTCGACCACCGGCCAGCCACCGATCAGGTACTGACGCATGACTTTGTCGCTGAGCTTGTTGTCCCGCATGCGCTGGTACAGCTCATGCTCCACCACACGGCGCTTGCTCTCGCTGCAATCCTGGATCAGTTGCTGAGTCCAGGCGGGGTAACTGGCAGCTTCCATGAGCGGGCCGGTTCGGCTGAATGTGTCGATCACTGTCGGGCTCCTTTTGATTGTGATGTGCGGATCCAAAAGAGGTTTCAACGGAACGTGCCGGGCGCCTTGAACAACAAAGGCTGCGGTCGCACGGGTCGACACTGCAGGCTGTCACAGGTGAACAACTGCGGACGCTCGATAACATAGCCTTGAGCATAATCCACGCCAATCTCGAGCAGGGCCTGCTCGATCTGTGGTGTTTCAACGAATTCGGCAATTGTGCGCTTACCCATGACATGCCCGATGTGGTTGATCACCTCGACCATGGCCCGGTTAATCGGGTCGTCCAGCATATCCTTTACGAAACTTCCATCGATCTTCAGGAAGTCTACAGGCAAATGTTTGAGATAAGCGAACGACGACATTCCCGCACAGAAGTCATCCAGGGAGAAGTGACAACCTAAGCCCTTGAGTTCATTTATAAAACGTATGGCACTACCGAGATTGGCAATCGCGCTGGTCTCAGTAATTTCAAAACAGATCATCTTCGGCGGCACGCCATAGGCGATGAACTGCTCGCGCAGGAAGTCGAGGAACTCATCGTCGCCTATGGTGATGCCCGACAGATTGATCGCGCACATGGCCATCGGCCCTTCCCGCCCCTCGGCAATGCACTGGGCAATGATCTTGAACACGTTCTGCACCACCCAGCGATCCAGGGCGGTCATCAGGCCATAGCGCTCGGCCGCCGGGATAAAGCTGTCCGGGAGGATCATCCTGCCAGCCTCGTCATGCAGGCGCAGCAGAATCTCCACATGCCCGCCATCTCGCTCTACATGCCCCAGGGCGGTGATCTCCTGGGCATACAGGCAGAAACGATTCTCCTCCAGGGCCATATGCAGGCGCTGCACCCAGGCCATTTCGCCAAAGCGCATGGACAGTTCCGAATCATCGGCATGGTAGACCTGCACCCGATTGCGACCTTTCTCCTTGGCCATATAGCAGGCCATGTCCGCCGCCCGCAGCGACGCCTCGAGGGTGGCCGGTGTGTGAGCCACATGCACCAGGCCGATGCTCACCGAGGTCACGAAGGGCCGACCTTTCCAGACAAAATGCAGGTTCTGCACCGTCTGCCGCAGACCTTCGGCAATCTTCTCCGCGGCTTCCGGCGAGCAATTCTCCAGCAGGATGCCGAATTCATCGCCGCCCAGCCGGGCCAGGGTATCGCCCTCACGCAGGCCCGACTGCAACAGCGCGCAGATATGCCGCAGCAGCTCGTCCCCGGCGGCATGGCCACAGGTGTCGTTGACCAGCTTGAACTGGTCCAGATCGAGGAACATCAGGGCATGCCGGGCCGGCTGGCGAACCAGGTTGTGCAGGGCCTGCTCCAGGCGGAACTCGAACTCCCGGCGATTGGCCAGGCCGGTCAGTGCGTCGTGAGTCGCCTGCCAGGACAGGTTGGCGATGTACTGGCGCTCCTGGGTCATGTCATGCAGCACCAGCACAGTGCCGCTGACCTTGCCGGCATTACGGATCGGCGCACCCACCAGGGTCACCGACACCGTGCTGCCGTCCAGGCGCTGAATCAGCTTGGAATGCTCGCTGCCGCCGCTGAGCTGACCGCTGAGAATGTGCTCGATCAGGGTGAAACCATCGGCCTGGGCATTCTCGTCCAGCAGATTGAACAGCGCCGCCAGTGGTAACCCCTGCGCCTGCTCGGCCTTCCAGCGGGTCATTTCCTCGGCCGCCGGGTTCATATAGGCGATGGCGCCCTCGACATCGGTGGTGATCACCCCATCACCGATGGACTGCAAGGTGATCTGCGCCCGCTCCTTTTCCAGTTGCAGGGCATCGGCAAAGGCATGCCGCTGGGCCAGCAGCTTGTGGGTGCGCAGCAGGGCCAGGGCAATCAGGATCAGCGCAGTGGCCAGGTTGGTCACCAGCAACAGCCGCAGGATCACCCGCGAACCTTCCCCCAAGGCATCACTGAAAGCCTTGGCCGCCGGGGTGACGCCGTCGTTGATGGCAAAGATCTGGCTCTTCCAGCGCCGCACATCGGCTTCACTGGCGCTATTGCTGCTGATTCCCTGGTGCATCTCCCGGGCCACGTTGTCCAGTTGCAGCAAATAACTGTCACCCACGGTCCAGCGGTCGATGGCCTTTTCCAAATAGCTGAAATGACGGAAGTTGAGGTACAGCCAGATCAGGCTGGAAACATCGTCCGGGTGATTGCCCCCCTTGAGGATCCCCAGGCGCGCCGCATGCAGGTCCGGCGGCTGCAGGTCCAGGGCGACCCGCAGTTCATGCCCGCCCTGGGGCACGGCAATGGCGTTCTGATACTTGAGAAAGGTGCCTTCATCACGGCTGTCGGCGTACAAATTGAGGTAGTAGATGGCGTCTTTCTGGCCTTTGGACCACAGGCTTTCACCGGCGACATAACCCCGTACCGCAGACAGCACATACAGGCTGAGGCCACCCAACAGCGCCTGGAATAACACCACGGCAATAAAGGGCCAGACGATGCCCAACAACCGCGGCGTTGCGAAAGTCCGCTTTTGCTTCATGAGGGTCCTTGCTTCAGCACTGCCAGATGATCGCCCAGTGATACCGCCTCAGACTGCACAGATTAGGCTAATTTCCGCAGGCTCGGCCGCAGCTGGATCGCCGCCGACGAGAGAACCCGCCGCCCCATAGCGCCAAAACAGCAATTGCGCCAGGAAATTCAAGCACTAAGCACAGAAAGCCGGGCAAAACTCAAGACTATCGAACCTGCTGCAAATGCCCGTAAAGCTTGGCATAGAGACCGCCATCGGCAATCAGCTGCTGATGGTCGCCATCTTCGGCAATCTGCCCGCCATCGAACACCAAAACCCGATCTGCCTGTTTTACCGCCGACAGCCGATGAGCAATGATCAGCGTAGTCCGCCCCCGCAGAAAACGCGTCAGGGCCTGGTGCAGGTTGTATTCGGTGGCAGCGTCCAGGGCCGAGGTGGCCTCATCGAGAATCACCACCTTGGGCTCGGCCAAAACCATCCGCGCAATCGCCAGGCGCTGGCGCTGGCCACCGGACAGACGCACGCCGGAACGCCCCACCACCGTATCCAGGCCTTGGGGCAAGGCCTTGACGGTGACATCCAGCTGGGCGATTTCCAGGGCCTGCCAACAGGCGCTGTCGCTGCGTTCGCGGCCCATGGTCAGGTTGGCGCGGATACTGTCGTTGAACAGCGCCGGATGCTGCAGCACCACCGCGACGTTGTCGCGCACCGTCTCCAGGCCGATTTCCTGCTGGGTTGCCCCGCCAAAGCGGATCACCCCGGTCTGTGGCGTATACAGCCCCAGCAACAGCTGCACCAGGGTGCTCTTGCCGCCGCCACTGGCGCCGACTATGGCCACCTTCTCGCCGGGAGCGATGGACAGGTTGAGGTTGTCCAGGACCCGCTCATCGGCATAACCGAAGCTCAGGCCACGAACCTCGATACCCACGGTCTCCCGCCCCTGGAACGGGTCCACGCCGCCGCTGTACTGCGGCTCGTCGGCCCGCGCCAGCAACTCGTTGATCCGCGTCAGGGCGCCGCCGGCGGCGTAGTAGGCGTACTGCAGATTGAGCAACTGCTCCACCGGCCCGATCATGAACCACAGGTAGCTGAACACCGCCAGCATCTGGCCGATGGACAGGTCGGAGAACAGCACGGTAAGCATCGCTGCGGCGCGGAAAATATCGATGCCGAACTGGAACAGCAAGCCGCTGGCCCGGCCCGAGGCATCGCTTTTCCACTGCGAAGCCACGGCATAATCCCGTACCTCTTCGGCCCGCAGGCCAAGACGCCCGAGAAAAAAGCCCTGGCGATTGCCGGCACGGACTTCCTGGATCGCCTCCAGGGTTTCCGTAAGGGCCTGGGTGAAGCGCGAAGTGCTGTCGTTTTCCAGCTTTTTCAGGTGCTTGACCCGCTTGCCCAACTGCACCGTGGCAAAGATCACCAGGGGATTGAACAGCAGGATCAGCAACGCCAGCTTCCAGTGCATCCACATCAGGATGCCAGCGGTACCCACCAGGGTCAGCATGGCCACCAGGAAACGACTGAGGGTTTCGCCGACGAACTTGTCCACCGTATCCAGATCGGTGACCAGGTGGGTGGTGACCGTGCCGCCCCCCAGGCTTTCGTATTCCCCCAGGGAAATGCGCTTGAGCCGCTCGATCAGGCGCACGCGAATACGGTAGACGATGTCCTTGGCCAACCCTGCGAACAGCCGCGCCTGGACCACGTTGAACACCAGGGCCGAGCAACGCAGGATCAGCGTCACCATGAGCATCAGCCCGATATAGCCAGCGGCGCTCTGCCAGCCCTGGGGCAAGAAGCGGTTCATCACCTGCAGCGCGGCATCGCCATGACCCAGCAACACCTCATCCACCAGCAAGGGCAGCAGCAGTGGAATCGGCACGCTGCACAGGGTCGCCAGCACGGCCACGCCGTTGGCGATCCACAGTGATTTCTTGTGCTGCAGCGCCAGGCGACGGATTTCCCCCCAGCTCAAACGATCGACGATTTTGCCAGGAGCCCTTGAATCCACCGAATCAGGCACAGGCCGCGCGCTCCAGCCAGCGCCCCAGCAATGCTGACAACTCGCCCAGCGGCTGATAGCCGTTGGTCAGCAGCGCCAACTGGCCGTTGCGCTCGGCCAGCAAGGTAGGAAAACCGGCAATACCCAGATCCTGGACCCAGGTGAAGTCTGCCGCGGTGGCCGCATGCTGCTCGGCGCGGTCGAAGGCTTCGGCAAATTCGATGCGTGGCACCCCGGCCCGCTCCGCCAACTCCACCAGCACGCTGGCCAGGGTGACGTCGCGGCCTTCGACATAGAAGGCCTGCTGAATCAGTCCCAACAGCTTCCAGGCGCAGTCCGGCGCCAACCCGCGGGCGGTGACAATCGCCCGGCAAGCCGGCTCGGTGTCGTAGACGAAACCATCGGGCAAGGCACCTTCAAAGCTGAAGGGTTGGCCGGTGGCCTGCTGCACCGCCTGCCAATGCTCAAGGATGTAGCGCCGGGTATTGGGTTCCAGCGCCGCACCGCTGCCGGTGCGCAAGCCGCCCACCACCAGGTGCAGTTCCACCCCGGCGGCCTGGGCCTGCTCTGCCAGGGCCTGGGCCACCGGCGCAAAACCCCAGCACCATGAACACATCGGGTCCATCACATAGAGCAGGCGGGCAGACATGACTCAAGCCTCGGAAGATGTTTGCTTGTAGTTGTAACCAATCGGGTGCGGCTGGTTGCGGGCCTTGGCCAACTCGATCTGCTTCTGCCGGTCGATGGCGCTGCGGCGAGTCTTCTCGCTCAGGGTGTCCCAGCAATGCGGGCAGCTGATGCCCGGCACATAGTGCTCGCTGGCCCGCTCCTCGACGCTTACCGGAGTACGACAGGCATGACATTGATCGTAGTCGCCTTCGCTCAGGTCGTGGCGCACCGTCACCCGATTATCGAAGACGAAACAGTCGCCCTGCCATTTGCTTTGCTCTTGTGGCACTTCCTCGAGGTACTTGAGAATTCCGCCCTTGAGGTGGAACACCTCTTCGAAGCCTTCGCCCAGCATGTAGCTCGAGGCTTTCTCGCAACGGATACCGCCGGTGCAGAACATCGCCACTTTCTTGTGCTTGCTGGGATCGAAGTTGGCCTTGATGTAGTCGGGGAACTCACGAAAGCTCGTGGTCTTCGGATCGATGGCGCCCTCGAAGGTGCCGATCGACACTTCGTAGTCGTTGCGGGTATCGATCAGCAGCACTTCCGGGTCGTTGATCAGGGCGTTCCAATCTTGAGGCTCGACGTAGGTGCCGACCTTCTTGTTGGGGTCCACGCCCGGCACGCCCAGGGTGACGATCTCTTTCTTCAGCTTGACCTTGGTGCGGTAGAACGGCTGCTCGTCGCAGTAGGACTCCTTGTGATCGATATCGATCATCCGCGGGTCGTTCCTGAGCCAGGCCAGCAGCCCGTCAATGCCTTCGCGGCTGCCGGAAACCGTACCGTTGATGCCTTCTTCGGCAATCAGCAGGGTGCCCTTGATGCCATTGTCGAGCATCGCCTGCAACAGGGGCTCGCGCAGGCTGGGGTAATCTTCGAGGGTGACGAACTTGTACAGTGCCGCCACGACAATAGGTTGTGTCATGGTTAATCTCCAGGTGGCTACCCTCGCAAAGGGTGAACCGGATGCAAAAAAAAACGCGCCGGCATGCGCGGCGCGTTGCATATTCTAACAGCAAGCCAGGGCCAAGCTCCAAGCGGCAAATTACAAGCCCGGCCAGGCTTGCCGCTTGCCACTCAGCACTTGCAGCTCGGCTTAGTGACTGCCCCCGGCGCAGGTCGGCGAGGCCGGGGCCGCGCCGATCTTCAACCACTCCTCGGGTGTATAGGTGTGCAGGGCCAAGGCATGGAACTGGCCCATCAGCTCACCCAGGGTGGCGTAGACCTTCTGATGGCGCTTGACGCTGTTGAGGCCGGCAAACTGCTCGCTGACCAGTACCGCCTTGAAGTGGGTTTCCAGGCCACGGCTGTGCATGTGGCTTTCATCCAGCACTTGCAGGTGCTCGGGCTGCAGTGCCCCCAGCGCCGTTTCGATACGTTGTTGCATGGTCATCACGGGCTCCGCTTACTTCTTCTTCGCTGGCGCGGCCTTGGGCTCGAGCTCGGCGGTCATGTCGGCCAGCAGCTTGTTCACCACCGGCACTGCGCTTTCCAGCTTGGCCTGGGTCATCTGGGCCGATTGCTGGGTCAGCTGGGGCATTTTCTCCAGGACTTTCTTACCCAGTGGCGACTGATAGAAAGCCACCAGTTCCTTGAGCTCGGACTCACTGAAGTTGCTGGTGTAGAGCTTGACCATGTCCGGCTTCAGCTTGTTCCAGCCAATGGCCTGGTCCAGGGCGGCGTTGGCCTTGGCCTGGTAGGTTTCCAGCAAGGCACGCTTGGACTCGGGCGCCTTGGTCTGCTCGAAGCGTTGGGCGAACATTTGCTGAACTTGCATGTACACCGGGGTACCGAGCTTGTCTGCGTGAGCCAGGGTCAGGAAGGACTCGGCACTGGCGTTGTGGCTGGCGGTATCGGCAAGAACCTGGCCGCTGGCACACACCAGAGCAACCGCGGTACAGATGGCACGAAGACGGGTCATCGAGTTTCCTTTATCTAGCAGGCGAGGTAGAACCCCAAGGGCGCCCATTCTGCGCCTATTGCTCGGCGTCCCTCAACCCCACTGCCGACGCCCTGCAGTTTGCCGGAAGCCTGCACGGAAAAACCTCCGCTACGGAACCCGAGCCGCCAATCAGGGCCTAAACTGGCCAGTCAGACTTGGAGGATCGCCACGATGAATCGAATCGAAACCGACAGCCTGGGCCAGGTGCAAGTCCCGCAAGAGGCCTATTGGGGGGCGCAGACCCAGCGTTCGCTGGTCAATTTCGCCATCGGCAACGAGCGCATGCCGCTGTCGGTGCTGCATGCCCTGGCGCTGATCAAGAAAGCCGCGGCCCGGGTCAACGATCGCAATGGCGATGTGCCGGCCGATATCGCCCGGCTGATCGAACAAGCCGCCGACGAAGTGCTGGCTGGCCAGCATGACGACCAGTTTCCCCTGGTGGTGTGGCAGACCGGCAGCGGCACCCAGAGCAATATGAACGTCAACGAGGTGCTGGCCGGGCGGGCCAACGAGCTGGCGGGCAATCCTCGGGGCGGCAAGAGCCCGGTGCACCCCAACGACCACGTCAACCGCTCGCAAAGCTCCAACGACTGCTTCCCCACGGCCATGCATATCGCCGCCGCCCAGGCCGTGCAATTCCAGTTGCTGCCGGCGATCACCGAACTGTCCGGCGGCCTGGCCGAACTCTCGGCGCGCAACATGAAACTGGTGAAGACCGGACGCACCCACATGATGGATGCCACCCCCATCACCTTCGGCCAGGAAATCTCGGCCTTTATCGCCCAGCTCGGTTACGCCGAACGAGCCATCCGCAGCGCCCTGCCGGCCGTCTGCGAACTGGCCCAGGGCGGCACCGCGGTGGGCACCGGCCTCAACTCGCCCCATGGTTTCGGCGAGGCCATCGCCGCCGAGCTGGCGGCGCTGTCGGGCCTGCCCTTCGTCACCGCCCCCAACAAGTTCGCCGCCCTGGCCGGCCACGAGCCGCTGACCACCTTGTCCGGAGCCCTGAAAACCCTCGCCGTGTGCCTGATGAAAATCGCCAACGACCTGCGACTGCTGGGCTCCGGCCCGCGTGCCGGGCTGGCGGAAATCAAGCTGCCGGCCAACGAGCCCGGCAGCTCGATCATGCCCGGCAAGGTCAACCCGACCCAGTGCGAGGCCCTGTCGATGCTGGCCTGCCAGGTCATGGGCAACGACGCGGCGATCGGCTTTGCCGCCAGCCAGGGGCACTTGCAGTTGAACGTGTTCAAGCCGGTGATCATTCACAACCTGCTGCAATCGATCCGCCTGTTGGCCGATGGCTGCAGCAACTTCCAGCAGCATTGCATTGCCGGGCTCGAAGCCGATCCACAGCAAATGGCCGCGCACCTGGAGCGGGGCCTGATGCTGGTGACCGCGCTCAACACCCATATCGGCTATGACAAGGCCGCCGAGATCGCCAAGAAGGCTTATGCCGAGAACCTGACCTTGCGCGAAGCGGCGTTGCAACTGGGCTACCTCACCGACGAACAGTTCGATGCCTGGGTGCGACCGGAAAACATGCTCGAGGCCGGCAAACAGGGCTAGGAAGCCAGGGCATCAGCGGCAAGCCGTCCCCAGGACCAGATACCCTTCCCGGGGCCGGCTCGCCAGGCCGTCTACCTGGCAGCCATGCGCTGGCGTCGAGCCCGTAACCCTGCCATCAACGATGGCCCCAGGGCAGTCAACGCCGAACCCAGCACCACCAGCAGCGCGCCGCTATAACCCAGGCCATTGATCTGTTCGGCATGCACGTATTCCGGCCAGGCCCAGGCCGCCCAAGCCACCGCGGCAAAGGTCACCAGGGGCGTGATCGCCAGGGTCGCGCTGACCCGTGATGCCTCCCAATGGGCCAGGGCCTCGGCAAATGCCCCGTAGGCAATCAGGGTGTTGAGGCAACAGGCGAGCAATAGCCAGCCCTGCAACGGGTTCAACTCCAGGGCCTCGAGCGGATGCGCCCAGGGCGTCAGCAACAGCGCGCAGAACAGGTAGATCACCATCATCACCTGCAGGGAATTCCACACACTCAGCAGCTGCTTCTGACCCAGGGCATAGAAGGTCCAGACCGCCGACGCCGCGAGAATGGTCAGGACTCCGGCGGTGTAGTCACTCAGCGAGGTCAGAAGCTCGCTCAGGCGCTGATTGAAAAACAGCCCGAAACCTATCAGCAGCACCAGCAGGCCCAGCCCCTGCCCCAGACTGAAGCGCTCCTTGAACACGAACACGCTGGCGATCAGCAACAGGATCGGGCCCATCTGCACCACCAGTTGCGCGGTGCCCGGGCTCAGCAGGTTCAAGCCAATCAGGTACAGCACATAGTTGCCCACCAGGCCGGCGACCGCGATCGGCACCAGCCACACCCCCCGGGGCCCGAGCAGGCGCCAGCGCGGCAAGCGGCGCACCGCCGCCAGGTAGATCAACAGGCAGCCGCCGGACACCAGCAGACGAAACCAGGTCACGGTCACCGGGTCCATCACCGTCAGTACTTGCTTGAGCTTGATAGGCAGGATGCCCCACAACAACGCGGTGAGTAAGGCGAGGAACAGGCCATAAACCCAGCGGCCAGACGAAACGTGCATGCGAACCCCACAAAGCCCTACGAGCAGGGTTCGCATTCTATGCCTGTGCCGAAAGCCGACACAGGGACAGTTTGCAGCAAAGCGCAATCAGGATTGTGCAGGTCGCAAACACACTCGGGCCGACTTCATTGGAAGCCGGCCCGAGGGCAAGTTGCCAGGACGTTAGCGCACCGCCTCGAACAGCCCGGAGGCACCCATGCCGCCCCCCACGCACATGGTGACGATGCCGTAGCGCAGGTTGCGCCGCTGCAACTCGCGCACCAGGTGCCCGACCTGCCGCGAACCGGTCATGCCAAAGGGATGGCCAATGGAGATCGAGCCACCGTTGACGTTGTACTTGGCATTGTCGATCTGCAGCCGGTCACGGGCGTACAGGCACTGGGAGGCGAATGCCTCGTTGAGCTCCCACAGGTCGATGTCATTCACCGTCAGCCCCTTGGCCTTGAGCAGCTTGGGCACCGAAAAGACTGGGCCGATGCCCATTTCATCCGGCTCGCAACCGGCCACGGTAAAGCCGCGGAACAACGCCTTGGGCTTGAGCCCCAGGGCCAGGGCCCGCTCCAGGCTCATCACCAGGGTCATGGACGCACCATCGGACAGCTGCGAGGAGTTGCCCGCAGTCACCGAACCATCCTCGGCAAACACCGGTTTCAACGCCGCCAGGTTTTCCAGGGTGGTGTCCGGGCGGTTGCAGTCATCACGATCCACCACGCCGTCGAGAATCTGCACCTGCCCCGTGTTCTTGTCCTCGACCCGGTACTGCACCGCCATCGGCACGATCTCGTCGGCGAACAGCCCCGCCGCCTGGGCCTGGGCCGTGCGCTGCTGGCTTTGCAGGGAATACAGGTCCTGGGCCTCGCGACTGACGCCGTAGCGCCGGGCCACCACTTCGGCGGTCTGGCCCATGGGGAAATAGATGCCCGGCACCTGCTCCTTGAGCAACGGGTTGATCAGGTTCTCGGTGTTGACGCTCTTCATGGTCAGGCTGATGGACTCGACGCCCCCGGCGACGATGATATCGCTGCACCCGGAGGCAATCTGGTTGGCGGCGATGGCGATGGCCTGCAGCCCCGAAGAACAGAAACGATTGAGGGTCATGCCCGCGGTGCCAGTGCCCAGGGCCGAGAGCACCGCCACATTGCGACCGATATTGAAGCCCTGGGCACCTTCATTGGAGCCGGCGCCGACGATGCAGTCCTCGACGCTGGCCGGGTCGATGCCGTTGCGCTGGAGCAAGGCATTGACGCAGTGAGCGGCCATGTCATCGGGGCGGGTCTGGTTGAACTTGCCGCGAAAGGACTTGGCCAGGCCTGTTCGTACGCTGTCGACTATCACCACTTCACGCATGACGCACCTCATTGTTGTTGTCGGCTGAAAGAGCCTCGAGCATAGATCCCTGGCCTTCCCCGCCGCGACAATCATTCATTGGGCGTATGCGCGGCCATCGGCCTACTTCTTGTCCTTCTTGAGCTTCTTGTCGTGCTTGTCGCAGCGCTCGAAGGCGGTTTCCAGGGCGCGGTTGATGGTGCGCAAGACCTTGACCCGGGCCCAGCGCTTGTCATTGGCTTCCACCAGGGTCCAGGGCGCCACTTCGGTGCTGGTGCGATCCACCATATCGCCCACGGCGGCGCGGTAGTCGTCCCACTTGTCGCGGTTGCGCCAGTCGTCCTCGGTGATCTTGAAGCGCTTGAAGGGGATTTCCTCCCGGGCCTGGAAGCGCTCCAGCTGGGTGTCCTTGTCGATGGCCAGCCAGAACTTCACTACGATCACCCGGGCATCGGCCATCTGCTCCTCGAAGTCGTTGATCTCGCTGTAGGCCCGCAGCCAGTCGGCCGGGCTGCAAAAGCCCTCGACCCGCTCCACCAGCACTCGGCCATACCAGGAACGGTCGAAGATGGTGAACTTGCCCCGCGCCGGGATCTGCCGCCAGAAGCGCCACAGATAGGGCTGCGCACGCTCGTCCTCGGAGGGCGCGGCGATCGGCACGATGCTGTACTGACGTGGGTCCAGCGCCGCTGCGACCCGGCGGATGGCGCCGCCCTTGCCGGCCGCATCATTGCCCTCGAACACCGCCACCAGGGCATGCCGGCGCATGCGCTTGTCGCGCAGCAAGCCGGCCAGGCGCGCCTGCTCAGTGATCAGCTGTTCCTCGTAGTCGTCCTTGTCCAGGTGCTGGGTCATGTCCAGGCTGTCCAACAGGCTGAGCTGATCCACCGCCGGCGGCAGCGGCGCGACATTGGTCTGCGCCGGTTTGAGCGGCATGCGTGCCAGGGCGCTTTGCAGCCCTTCCAGAAGAATCCGTCCCACGGTCAGGCTGCGGTAATGCGGGTCGACCCCTTCGATCACATGCCAAGGCGCATAGTCGCGGCTGGTACGCCGCAGCACCCGCTCGCCGTATTTGACGAACTTGTCGTAAGTCTCCGATTGCTGCCAGTCCAGCGGGCTGATGCGCCAGCTGTGCAGTGGATCGTCCTGCAGGGCCTTGAGGCGATCCTTCATCTGCTTCTTGGACAGGTGGAACCAGAACTTGAAGATCAACGCGCCCTCATCGCAGAGCATCTTCTCCAGGCGTTCGGCGCCATTGATTGCCTGGTCCAGGCGCGGGTCCTTGATCTCGCCATGCACCCGGCCCTGGAGCATCTGGCTGTACCAGTTGCCGAAAAACACCCCCATGCGGCCCTTGGCCGGGAGCATGCGCCAATAGCGCCAGGCCGGTGGCCGCGACAGTTCCTCGTCGGTCTGCTGGTCGAAGGTGCGCACTTCGATCAGCCGCGGGTCCATCCATTCGTTGAGCAGCTTGACCGTCTCGCCCTTGCCCGCGCCCTCGATGCCGTTGATCAGCACAATCACCGGAAACTTGGCCTTCTGGCGCAGCTCGAACTGTGCCTCGAGCAACGCCTCGCGCAAGGCCGGCACTTCAGCGTCGTAGGTTTCTTTATCGATGGCGTGACCGATTTCAGCGGATTCGAACATGGGCGACTCCCTTCCAAGAATTTTCCAAGACTAGCGGATCGACTTCGCCGGTGGAAAACAAATCCCGAAGCCGCCCGGGCTTGCCATGGATCAAGCGCAAGCCCGGCGATCGGCTAGAATGGCCGCCTTGCGCCAAACGAGCCGAACATGACACCTGAACTGCCCCACGCCCAGCTTGACTGGGACGACCAGGGACGCCCGCGCTCGCGGGTGTTCGACGATGTGTACTTTTCCAGCGAGTCGGGCCTGGACGAAACCCGCCATGTGTTTATCGAGCAGAACCGCCTGCGCGAGCGTTTTACCGCACTGAACCCTGGCGAACGCTTTGTCATCGGCGAAACCGGCTTCGGTACCGGGCTGAACTTCCTCTGTGCCTGGCAGCTGTTCCGCCAGCAGGCGCCCCTGGGCGCGCGGCTGCATTTCGTCAGCGTGGAAAAATACCCCCTGAGCCCCGCCGATCTGCACCGGGCCCTGGCCCTGTGGCCGGAACTGGCCGAGCTGGCCGAGCCGCTGCTGGAGCAGTACCTGGCCATTCACCAGGGCTTCCAGCGCATCGTCCTCGACGGCGGCCGAGTCTGTCTGACCCTGCTGATCGGTGATGCACTGGAGCAGTTACCGCAACTGGATGCACAGATCGACGCCTGGTTCCTCGACGGTTTCGCCCCCTCGAAAAACCCCGAGATGTGGACCGCCGAGCTGTTCGCCGAACTGGCCCGCCTGGCCGCGCCGGGCTCCAGCATCAGCACCTTCACCAGCACCGGCTGGGTAAGGCGCCTGCTCAATGGCGCCGGCTTCAAGATGAAACGCACCCCGGGCATCGGCCATAAATGGGAGGTACTGCGCGGCGAGTTCCTCGGCTGGCCCGAGGGCAGCCCGGCGCCGGTCGGGGCCAAGCCCTGGTTCGCCCGCCCTACTGCCCAGGCCAGAACCGCCCTGGTGATCGGCGGCGGCCTGGCCGGTTGCTCCAGCGCCGCCAGCCTGGCGGCACGGGGCTGGCAGGTGCAATTGCTGGAACGCCACGGGCAACTGGCCCAGGAAGCCTCGGGCAACCCACAGGGCGTGCTCTACCTCAAACTGTCGGCCCATGGCACTGCGCTGTCGCAGATGATTCTCAGCGGTTTCGGCTACACCCGGCGCCAATTGCAGCACCTGCAAAGGGGCCTGGACTGGGACGGCTGCGGAGTACTGCAACTGGCCTTCAACGCCAAGGAAGCCGAGCGTCAGGCGCAACTGGCCGCGGCCTTCCCCGCCGACCTGCTGCAGGTGCTGGACCAGCCGTCCGCACAGGCCCGGGCGGGCATCGGCCTGGAGCACGGCGGGCTGTTCTATCCCGAAGGCGGCTGGGTGCATCCGCCAGCCCTGTGTCAATGGCAAGCCAGCCATCCACAGATCAAGCTGCTGATGCACCGGGAGGTGTTGGAACTGCGCCGGGTCGATGGCCAGTGGCAGGCCTGGGACGGCGAGCGCCTGCTGGCCAGCGCCGCCGTGGTGATACTTGCCGGTGCCGCCGAAATCCAGCGTTTCCCGGCCAGCGCCGAGCTGCCCCTCAAGCGTATCCGTGGGCAGATCACCCGCCTGCCGCAAACCCCAAGCAGCCAGAGCCTGGCCACGGTGGTCTGCGCCGAAGGCTACGTGGCCCCACCACGCCTGGGGGAACACACCCTGGGCGCCAGCTTCGACTTCAAGAGCCAGGACCTGGCCCCGACCCCTGCGGAACATGCCGGCAACCTGCAGATGCTGCAGGAAATCTCCAGCGACCTGGTGCAACGCCTGAACGCCGAGCAACTGCCCTTGGACAGCCTGCAAGGACGTGCCGCCTTCCGTTGCACCAGCCCCGACTACCTGCCGATCGTCGGCCCCCTGGCGGACCCGGCCGCCTTCGCCGAAACCTACGCCGCCCTGGGCAAGGACGCGCGCCAAGTGCCGGACCTGCCCTGCCCCTGGCTCGATGGCCTGTACATCAACAGTGGCCATGGTTCCCGCGGCCTGATCACCGCGCCGCTGTCGGGCGAGTTGCTGGCCGCCTGGCTGGAAAACGAGCCGCTGCCGCTGCCCAGAAGCGTGGCCGAGGCCTGCCATCCGAACCGCTTTGCCCTGCGCCGCCTGATTCGCGGCAAGGTCTGAAACAGAGCGCCGGCGGCCTGCCCTGAAGGCCGTCGGCGCCTCACCAGGCGCCCGTCGATTCTGCGCTGGCAGTCCAAGCCCAACAGCCGGCTTATAACCTATCGATCTAAAACTCCCGAGTTATGCACGGGTCAGTTTCCAGGTAGGCGCCCTTGAGGTGCCTGCGAATTGACCCTCCCCAACGGAAAAACCGGTAAGGAACTATGTGCGGATTAGCTGGAGAATTACGTTTCGATCATCAACCCGCCAACCTGGCAGCGGTTGAACGCATCACCCATCACTTGGCCCCTCGCGGCCCCGACGCCTGGGGCTTTTTCAGCCAGGGGCCGATCGCCCTGGGCCATCGACGCCTGAAGATCATGGACCTGTCGGATGGCTCGGCGCAGCCAATGATCGACAGCCAACTGGGCCTGTCCCTGGCCTTCAACGGTGCGATCTACAACTTCCCCGAACTGCGGGCCGAACTGGAAGCCCAGGGCTATGCCTTCCATTCCAGTGGCGATACCGAGGTGCTGCTCAAGGGCTATCACGCCTGGGGCGCCGACCTGCTGCCCAGGCTCAACGGCATGTTCGCCTTGGCCATCTGGGAGCGCGATGCCCAGCGCCTGTTCATCGCCCGCGACCGCCTCGGGGTCAAGCCGCTATACCTGTCGCGCAGCGGCCAGCGCCTGCGCTTTGCATCGAGCCTGCCGGCCTTGCTCAAGGGCGGTGACATCAACCCGCTGCTGGACCCGGTGGCGCTCAACCACTACCTGAACTTCCACGCCGTGGTCCCGGCGCCACGGACCTTGCTGGCGGGCGTGGAAAAACTGCCACCGGCCACCTGGATGCGCATCGAGGCCGACGGCCGCAGCGAGCAGCAGACCTGGTGGACCCTGCCCTACGGCCCCCGCGCCGACGAAACCAGGCTGACCCTGGAAGACTGGCGCGACCGAGTGCTCGACAGCACCCGCGAGGCGGTGGCCATCAGGCAACGGGCGGCGGTGGATGTGGGCGTGCTGCTTTCCGGCGGTGTGGACTCCAGCCTGCTGGTGGGGCTGCTGCGGGAAGTCGGCGTGGAGCAGCTGTCGACCTTCTCCATCGGCTTCGAGGATGCCGGCGGCGAACGCGGCGACGAGTTCCAGTATTCGGATCTGATCGCCCGCCACTACGGCACCCAGCATCACCAATTGCGCATCGACGAGGGTGAGATCATCGAGCAGTTGCCCGCGGCCTTTCGCGCCATGAGCGAGCCGATGGTCAGCCACGACTGCATCGCCTTCTACCTGCTGTCCCGGGAAGTGGCCAAGCATTGCAAGGTGGTGCAAAGCGGCCAGGGCGCCGATGAACTGTTCGCCGGCTATCACTGGTACCCACAGGTGGACGGTGCCAACGACCCTTACGCGGCTTACCGCAATGCCTTCTTCGACCGCAGCTACGACGACTACGCCGCTACCGTGCAACCGCAATGGCTGGTCGCCAACGATGCCGCCGGCGACTTCGTTCGCGAACATTTCGCCCAGCCCGGCGCCACTGCGCCTGTGGATAAGGCCCTGCGCCTGGACAGCACGGTGATGCTGGTGGATGACCCGGTCAAGCGCGTGGACAACATGACCATGGCCTGGGGCCTGGAAGCCCGCACACCCTTTCTCGACTACCGCCTGGTGGAGCTATCGGCCCGGGTGCCGGCACGCTTCAAGCTGCCGGACGGCGGCAAGCAGGTGCTCAAGGAAGCCGCACGGCAGGTGATCCCCAGCGCGGTGATCGACCGCAAGAAAGGCTACTTCCCGGTGCCGGGCCTCAAGCACTTGCAGGGCGCCACCCTGGATTGGGTGCGTGAACTGCTGCTGGACCCAAGCCAGGATCGCGGCCTGTTCAACCCGGCCATGCTCGACCGCCTGCTGAGCGATCCCCAGGGCCAGCTGACGCCCCTGCGCGGCTCCAAGCTGTGGCAGTTGGCAGCCCTGAACCTGTGGCTCAGCGAACAAGGAATCTGACCGATGAAAGCTCACGCCACGACGTACAGCCAACGCCTGCTACGCGGCCAGGCGCCGTCCTATGAACGCCTGCAGGCACGCTTTGCCGAAGACCGCAGCCAGCCCGGCCAGCCAGCCATCGCGGTGCACTGCGGCTGGGGCCGGCTGCTGATCGGCCATACCTTTGCCGATGCCGCCAGTCTTGCCGCCGCGCTGCTCGAGGAAAGCCCCGGAGAACGGGATATCGCCCTGTATGTGGCCGCGCCCCAGCAAGTACTGGGGCTGGAGCCGGCGCAACTGTTCCTCGACCCCTCCGATACCCTGCGCCTGTGGTTCAGCGACTATCGCCCGGCCACCCGGGTATTTCGCGGCTTTCGCATCCGTCGGGCACAAGGCGCTGCCGACTGGCAGGCGATCAACCAGCTGTACCAGGCCCGGGCCATGCTGCCCATCGACCCGCAACGCCTGACCCCGCGCCATCAGGGCGGCCCGGTGTACTGGCTGGCCGAGGACGAGGACAGCGGCGCGGTAATTGGTAGCGTCATGGGCCTGAACCACCACAAGGCCTATCAGGACCCGGAACATGGCAGCAGCCTCTGGTGCCTGGCAGTGGACCCCGATTGCAGTCGCCCGGGGGTCGGCGAAGTGCTGGTACGGCATCTGATCGAGCACTTCATGAGCCGCGGCCTGAGTTACCTCGACCTGTCGGTGCTGCACGACAACCGCCAGGCCAAGAGCCTCTACGCCAAGCTGGGGTTTCGCACCCTGTCGACCTTCGCCATCAAGCGCAAGAACGGTATCAACCAGCCGCTGTTCCTGGGGCCTGGGCCCCAGGCACAGTTCAACCCCTATGCGCGAATCATCGTCGAGGAAGCGCACCGCCGCGGCATCGACGTGCAGGTGGATGATGCCGACGCCGGGCTGTTCACCCTCAGCCACGGCGGCCGCCGAGTGCGCTGCCGCGAATCCCTCAGCGACCTGACCAGCGCCATCAGCATGAGCCTGTGCCAGGACAAGAGCCTGACCCACAAGGTGCTCAAGGGTGCCGGGCTGAACCTGCCGGCCCAGCAACGGGCGGGCAATGCCGACGATAACCTGGCGTTTCTCGACGAACACCAGCGGGTGGTGGTCAAGCCCCTGGACGGCGAGCAGGGACAGGGTGTGGCCGTTGACCTTTCGAGCATCGAGGAGCTGCAGCAAGCCATCGACAACGCTCGCCGCTTCGACAGCCGAGTGTTGCTGGAAAGTTTCCACCAGGGCCTGGACCTGCGCATCCTGGTGATCGGCTTCGAAGTAGTGGCGGCGGCGATCCGTCGCCCTGCGGAGATTGTCGGCGATGGCCAGCATTCGATCGGCGCGCTGATCGAGGCCCGCAGCCGAAGGCGCCAGGCCGCCACTGGCGGTGAAAGTCGGATCCCCCTGGACCCGGAAACCCAGCGCACGCTGCACGCCGCCGGTTACGACTACAACAGCGTACTGCCCATCGGCGAGCGGCTATGCGTGCGGCGCACCGCCAACCTGCACACCGGCGGCACCCTGGAAGACGTCACCGAGATCCTCCATCCGACCCTGGTCGACGCCGCCATTCGCGCCGCCCGGGCCCTGGATATTCCGGTGGTGGGCCTGGACCTGATAGTGCCCGCGGCGGATCAGCCCGAGTACGTGTTTATCGAAGCCAACGAACGCGCCGGGCTGGCCAACCACGAGCCGCAGCCCACCGCCGAGCGTTTTATCGACCTGCTGTTTCCCCACAGTCAACCGGCGCCATGACCCTTAGCCGGCAAGCCGGCTCCTACCCTCATTCGTAGGAGCTGGCTTGCCAGCGAACGCGCCTGCTCCCGTTCATCGAAACCATCCATGGCCATCTTTCATCAGGAGTTTCCATGACCCGCAAGATTCCCGAACCGGACCTCGCCTACCTGCAGAAAGTGCTCCTGGAAATGCTCGCCATTCCCAGCCCCACCGGCTTTACCGACACCATCGTGCGCTACGTCGCCGAACGCCTGGAGGAGCTGGGCATTCCCTTCGAACTGACCCGTCGCGGCACCCTGCGCGCCACCCTCAAGGGCCAGCAGAACAGCCCGGACCGGGCCGTCTCGGCGCACCTGGACACCATCGGCGCCAGCGTGCGCGCGGTGAAGGACAACGGGCGCCTGACCCTGGCGCCGGTGGGCTGCTGGTCCAGCCGCTTCGCCGAAGGCAGCCGGGTCAGCCTGTTCACCGACAACGGCGTGCTGCGCGGCAGCGTCCTGCCGTTGATGGCTTCCGGGCACGCCTTCAATACCGCGGTGGACGAGTTGCCCATCAGTTGGGACCACATCGAGCTGCGCCTGGACGCCTACTGCACCACCCGCGCCGATTGCGAGTCCCTGGGGGTCAGCGTGGGCGACTTTGTCGCGTTCGACCCCTTGCCGGAATTCACCGAAAGCGGCCATATCAGCGCCCGTCACCTGGATGACAAGGCCGGGGTCGCGGCCCTGCTGGCCGCGCTCAAGGCGATTGTCGACAGCGGCGAACCGCTGATGATCGACTGCCACCCGCTGTTCACCATCACCGAGGAAATCGGCAGCGGCGCGGCGGCGGCCCTGCCCTGGGATGTCAGCGAATTTGTCGGCATCGATATCGCCCCGGTCGCCCCGGGCCAACACTCCAGCGAACACGCAGTGAGCGTGGCCATGCAGGATTCCGGCGGCCCTTACGATTACCACCTGTCCCGCCACCTGCTGCGCCTGGCCGCTGAGCAGGAGCTGCCGGTGCGCCGAGATCTGTTTCGCTACTACTTCAGCGACGCCCATTCGGCAGTTACCGCCGGCCACGATATCCGTACCGCGTTGCTGGCCTTCGGTTGCGACGCCACCCATGGATACGAGCGCACCCATATCGACAGCCTGGCGGCCCTAAGTCGCCTGTTGGGCGCCTATATCCTCAGCCCGCCGGTATTTGCCAGCGATGCGCAGCCGGCCCAGGGTTCCCTGGACCGCTTCAGCCACCAGCTGGAACACGACGCGCAGATGGAAAGTGATACCCGAGTCCCTTCGGTGGACAGCCTGCTGGGCAACCGATCCTGAATCCGCCAGCCGGGTTTATGCGCGCCGCCGCTGGCGGCCCGCCGCGGCGCGCAGTAGCATCCGGGATTGTTTGCCGGAGGCGCCCATGCTGATTCCCCACGACCAACTTGAAGTCGACACCCTGACCCGCCTGATCGAGGACTTCGTCACCCGCGATGGCACCGACAACGGCGATGAAACACCCCTGGAAACCCGCGTACTGCGGGTACGCCAGGCCCTGGGCAAGGGCCAGGCAGTGATCGTCTTCGACCCGGACAGCGAACAGTGCCAGTTGATGCTCAAGCACGATGTGCCCAAGGAGCTGTTCGACTGATCCCCCGGTAGCGCTTTCAGCCGCTGGACAGGCGCGGGCCGAACAGGATCACGCTGGCGCCGATCACGCACAGCAGCAGCCCCAGCCAGTCGGTCCCCAGCGGGCGAACGCGCTCCACCACCGCCAGCCAGCCAATCGACGCGACTATGTAGATGCCACCGTAGGCGGCATAGGCGCGCCCGGCGTAGACCGCCTCGACCTTGGTCAACAGCAGGGCGAACAGGGTCAGGCTGAGCAGCGCGGGAATTATCCACAGGGCGCTCTTGCCCTGGCGCAACCACATCCAGAAGGCATAGCAGCCGGCGATTTCAAACAGCGCGGCGAGGAAGAACCACAGGTAATTGAGCATGCAAGGTCTCGTCAGGGTTGCCGAATGCCGGCAACCCTAACCAGGCCGGGAGGGCTGAGCAAGCTCAGTTGGTGCTTTGCTTGGCCTTGGCGCGCATCTTGTCGGCCATCTGGGTCATTTCGTCGTACAGCGCCTTGGGGTTCTTCTGCTTCAGGGCCCAGGCCATGCGCCCCTGTTCGTGGGGCAGGATCATGAACTGGCCGGCAGCCACCTGGGCGTGGATGTACTCGGCGATTTCGCTGGCGCTGATCGGCGAGCTTTCCAGCAACTTGCCCACCTGGGCCTTCATGGCCGGGGTCGGCCCGCGGAAGGAGTCCATCAGGTTGGTCTGGAAGAACGACGGGCACACCACGTGCACGCTGATGTCCTGCTGTGCCAACTCCACCAGCAGGCTCTCGGAGAGCGCCACCACACCCGCCTTGGCCACGTTGTAGTTGCTCATGGCCGGGCCCTGCATCAAGGCGGCCATGGAGGCGATATTGATGATCTTGCCCTTGCTCTGCTCCAGCAATGGCAGGAAGGCCTTGCACCCCTTGACCACGCCCATCAGGTTGATCGCGATCTGCCAGTCCCAGTCTTCCAGGGACAGCTCGCTGAAAAAGCCACCCGACGCCACACCGGCATTGTTGACGATGATATCGATGCCGCCGAACTGCACCTCACAGGCCTGGGCGAATGCGGTCAGCTGGCTGTAGTCGCGCACGTCGCAGCGCTGCACGAAGCCATCGCCGCCTGCCTCGCGCACCAGCTTCAGGGTTTCCTCCAGGCCTGGCTCGCTAACGTCGGACAAGGCCAGACGCCAGCCCTCGCGGGCCCAGCGCAAAGCGATTTCGCGCCCCAGGCCGGAGCCGGCACCAGTGATCATCATGCGGTTTTGCATAGGAGTTGCCTTGTTGTTCCGGGGAAGATGGGGCGCAGTGTAGCGAAGGCCCCTGCGCTCCCCACTCAACATCAGGCTGCTGAATGCCCCGGGCAAACCCGTGCCCCGGAGCCGGAATGGCCACCGAAACGGAAAACCTCAAGAAATCTTGAATTTCCTTGATCCTGAGTCGGTCGGAACAATTGAGAGGCGGGCTGATCAAGCCAGAGCAAGGCTCTGCAACGGCGGCACCGCTGAACAATCTCCCAGCGAGGAAATCGATATGGGCACCATCCTGATCATTATTCTTATTCTGCTGCTTGTCGGCGGCCTGCCTGTGTTTCCCCATTCCCGCAGTTGGGGTTACGGCCCCTCGGGGGTTATCGGCGTGGTTCTGGTAGTGCTGCTGATTCTGTTGCTGCTGGGCAGAATATGAAGCCGGACAGCGCCGGAGCGCAGTGGCATCCGGCGCGGTTAGCCCTGGCACCGACTATTCGTAGAGGAAGGTCACCATGGCGTTGGCCAGTACATCACCCCCCGTAACCTTGTCTGCCAGTTGAAAATACCTGGCGGTCAGCGGCAGCGAGAGCAGCTCCCCGTCGACGGTGGTCGCGCTGCTGCGAAACTCCGTGCGAGTGCCCAATGCCTGCTCGGATTCACTGCCGTTGCGCTCGTGCAATAGCTGGATGCCCACGCCACGGGCCAGCCCGGGCCCTAGGGAGTTCTTGACGATATTGCCCTCGCGCAGGGCATCGATGCGATAGGCCACCCTGACGCCTTTGTCGCACTTGAGGTCGATGGAAAACCTCTTCCCGGGACCTGCCGCGGTACCCGGGACCCTGAATTCCGACTGCCTGACCGGCAGCAGATCCACAGGTTCCACCGAACGGGCTATGGCACAACCGGCGATGGTGGCCTGAACGTTCACGTTACTGAAGGTGATCCTGCTGGTAAGCGCATCCTGGTAATGGATCTCGACAACCATGTTCCTGGAGTGCCCGGAACTGATTGGCCCGATCTTGACGATATCGACGGTGAAATGGTGAATGGTGTCGTAAGCATAGGGGCCCATTGCCCTGACTATCGGCGGGCTTTCCATGAAGAAACCGTTATGCCACCAGATACGTAAACCAACCCCCGGTATCCCGGTCTTGTAGACGTGGGGAAATTCCGACCCGGCTTTTTCCTCGGCCCCCATGAAACCCACCCTCAGCTCTAACGGGCTGCCGTTGCAGTTAAAGCGGCTTTTGGGCCTCTCGAACGTGACGGTCTGCAGCACGCTGCCCACCGGCAGGTCGCGCACGACCCGCAAGTTCAGGCTCGTAATGTCGTCGTAGCGTGCATTTCCACCCGTACAGCTCGCCGCACTGCTCAGGCCGGGAAGCATCAGGCCGCTGATCAGCAGAATAGGCACGAGCCCCCGGAAAGCCTTGATTGCATTGGTGGTAAACATGCCGCGTCCCCCTTGGGCGTAGAAAGTATCGAGCCATCCCGAGCCAACAGCGCGGTGCCACGCGCCCTCGGATCACTGGGGCTCAAGCCTGGCCTGCACTTTTTCCGACCCTGGGCGGTACGCCACAAGCTGCACGAGCGCTGGCACACTGCTCCATACAAGCGCTCGAGCTGCTTCGAGATACCGCTCATGTGCGCCCCGGGCTCTGCGGGAGCCTGCACGCCAGCTCCAGCAATTGGTAATAGCCATCCTCGGGTGGTGCATGGGCACTGGCACTGTAAGACGCCAGGCATTGCTCATCGGCGCTCGCGCCCCACTTGATCAGCAACTGGCCCTGGCCTTCCAGGCCCCGCAGAAAGACCCGTCCACTTTGCCCCACCTGGGTCAAGGAACTGCCCGCCGCGTCGTAGACCTGGGCCCCCAGCGGAATAGGCACACCATCGTCGCGCTTGAGTTGCAGTAGCAGCGGTCGTCCGACCACCGTCGGGTAGTGCAGCATCACCACCGCACCGGCCCTTGGCGCCACTTGCTGCGAGGTCATTTCCAGCTCCACGTCGCGGGAGGTGCCCTTGGGGTCCAGGGCCACTTCGTTGCGTCGATAGGGCGTCAGGCCTGCAACCACCCCGTAGCCGTTGCCGGCGATTCGGGCGCGGTTGCTACTGAGCACCTGCGCCCCTTCGGCGCCGCGGGCTTCGAGCACTGCGATGGTCTCACCCTGGTCAGAAGTGGCGTTGAGCCCGCCCGGATGCAGCACCAGGGTGCCCTGCATGCCCAGGTTGACCTGGCGATAGCTGTCTCCACGGCTGGCGCCCAGGTTGTAGCTGGCATGGCTGGTGTCGTATTGCAGGTTGCCCCCGTAGTTGGTGTTGCGCCGACCTTCGGTACTGTCCTGAGCGCCATACAGGCTGTAGCCGATCTGCCCCTGTTCGCCGGCATTGCCGCTCAGGGAGTTGTTGATGCCATGGTTGCGGCTGCCGTCGTAACGGATCGACGAACTCAGGTAAGGCGAATGTCGCGTGCCCCCCAAAGGCACGCTGAAGCTGAGCAGGTACTGATTGTCCGGCCGTCCGCTGCCGCTGCGGGTACGGCTGGCGCTGAAGTCGAAACTGCCCCAACGGAAACCGTTGGCGTAGCCCACCTGATAGGTGATGTCTCGCCCCTGGTCGCGCCTCCAGTAATCCTGTGCCATACCGGAGAAAGCCAACTGGCCGAGGCGCTCCCCCAAAGGCTGACTGAGGCTCAGTTGCAAGCGGCTGCGCTCCTTGTACAACCCGCCGGGCATTTGCCTGTCACGCTGGCGGGCAAGCTCGCCGAAGCTCAGGTAACCCTCGCTGGAAAAGCGATAGGCGGCCACGCTGAAGTTGGTGGCGGTGGACTCCAGCAGCTTGTTGTAGGTCAGGCGCAGGCTATGCCCCTGGGTATCGACGGGGGCATCAGGAAACCGCTGTTCGAGCCCGCGAGCCTGGGACTGGGTGAAGTCGGCTGCCACCGCCCCCAGTTCGGTGTTCAAGGCCGCCCCCCCCAGCCACGCCCGATACTCCTCGGCCAGGATCGCGCCGCCGTAACCTGTCACCAGGTCGGACAGACCGTACTGATAGCTGCCCTGAAAAAATACCGGGGGCTTGTCAAGGCGCGAGTCTCGATAACGACCGGCATTGAGGCTGAAGCGCGAACTGCCTGGGCGTAACAGCTGTGCCACGGACGCAAAGGGCACGACGAAACTGCGGGTACGACCGTCGGCCTCGGTGATGGTGACATTGAGGTCGCCGGCATAGCCGGATTGGTATAGGTCGTCGATGGCGAAAGGGCCAGGGGGCACCGTGGTTTCGTAGAGCAGGTTCGGGCCCTGGCGCACGCTGACCTTGGCCGTGGTATCGGCGACACCCCGTACCACCGGGGCGAAACCCCGCATGGAATCCGGCAGCATGCGTTCGTCGCTGCTCAGTTGCAGGCCGGTGTACGGCACACTGTCGAAGAAATGGCCAGGGGTGTAGTACTGGCCCAGGGTCAATTGCGCCTCGAGGGCAGTCACATCACGCTGCACATAGCTGCTCAGTGCACTGTAGCGGCTACCACCGCCAATGCCGGAACGCTGTTCGTAGCTGTAGGAACCGTTGTGGCGCAAACGCCAGTCCCCCAGATTGATACCGCCATTGAGGCTGCTGTAGAACTGGCGGCTGCGCTGAGCGTCGGCGCTGTTGTCGCTGAAGTTGCTGCTGTAGCCAAGAAAGCCGGCATTGACTCCGGAATCCCAATCCGTGGAGGGCACGTAGCCTCTTTTACTGCGGTTCAGATAGAGCTGGGATATGGACAGGTCGGCACGCAATTCGGACATGTCCACCTCGAATCGGCTATGGGCAGGCAAGTCATCGGCCCCCAGGCAGGACTGGGAGCGAGCCTGGGCCGCCTGCTCCGGCGGCATTCGGGTGAAGTCCAGGCCCAACTGCTCCAGCACCTCCGACGACAGGCAAGGCTGAACCTTCAGGCTGTCGGCACCGGCCCTCAGTCGAACATCCTGACGCCCCACCCAGTTCTGATTGAGGTACAGGTCGAGCCGATAGACGCCGGGAACCAGGGGGTTGTCACGGGAAAAACGGGACAGATCCACAGGCTCCCCCTGGCCATTGCCGAAAAAGGCGGGGTTGAAACGGATCAGTTCCTCGGCCTCAACCGTGCCACCCAGCAAGCCCGACAGCAGCAAGGTCGCGCCACCGAAGACCTGCTCGACAGTCAGCGCCTGGCCTTTCCCCCAACGTAGCGGGAGACGGCCCAGTGCAGAGAACCGAAGGGAAGACAAAAGGCTCATTTCACCTAACCGAAGTCGTAAGCGCGGCGCACCACTAGCCAGGTGCTCAGAACAATGGCAGCAGTACGATGAGATTCACCCCATGCGAGGGAAGCTGGCCGAAACCGGGAATCGGCAGAATTTCAGAGCTCGAGCGCTGCCTCGCGGCGCACCGAGCTGCCGTGGTCGCTGATCCACTCATAAACCACACGCCCCTGCGCTTCCGCGGACGAGGATTTCTGTTCAAGAGGAAAATCTGCGGAAGATTTCGGTGCCAGCATGTGGCTGCGTACCTTCAGAACATGTCCGCTCTTAAGCTTCACCTGCACTGAGTTGAACGACACATGAAAGGCCGAATCGTTACGCACTCGCAGCACCCTGCCAGGGCCTGAGCCAATCAGGCTCCAGCGCAATGTTTGCGCCGCCTCCACTGCGTTGCCCGATAGCTTTTCCGGACGCAAGAACAACTTCAGCCGAGTGCGAAAAGCCAGTTGCATATGGTTGCTGACCTGATCGGCCGGCAGCGGTGGCACATCCAGGATGTTGAGCCAGTACACCGACTCGCGATCCCCGGGAATACCCGGCCGTGGAATGTGGGCAATACGCAGTGTCTGGCCCTTGCCCTGGTTGATCCGGACCATGGGCGGCATCACCACGAAAGGCACATCCACATCGTCCGGCCTGGAGTCGGCACTGCCATCGTCGATCCAGACCTGGACCAACGCCGGCTGCTCTCCCTTGTTGGTAAGCCCGAGGCTGACCTCCGTCTCCTGGGCCGGATAGATGACCCGCGTGCCGCCTACCACCACATTGGCCTGTGTCAGCAACGGCAGCAGTGCGCAGCAGAAACCCAGCAGAAACGAACAGCGCCGCGTCATGATTGTTCTCTTCACTCGATACGCAGAGGGCCCCGCAGCAGAAGCCGGGGGCCCCGTAGTCTCATTCGAAAACCATGTCCAGGACGACATGGGCCTTGACGTCACCCGCGCTGGTGTTGTCTTCAGCAGCCAGGTACTGGGCATAGAACTTCAAGGTTGCATCACCGTCGCTGACGTTGACTTTCTGGACATCGTCCGGGGCGATGCTCACCAGGTTGAGCGGCTGCTGCTGGCCGTCGAGCAGTTGCACCTGAGCGTTCGAACCCTGGGCAATCTGGTTGCGCAAAGCGCCGGTCAAAGGATCCACGCTCAGCAGGTCGGGCTTGAACCAGACCCCCACCGTGCTGCCGGTGCAGCCGGTGAACTTCAGCTCGAAGGGTTTGAGCCCTGCTACCGCTCCCTTGGCCGCCAGGGCGCTGGCACCGACGGGAGGCAACGGCACCTCATGGGTGTAGCCCCCCTGCTCGACACCTCCGATTTTGCAGGTTTCACTGCTGACCTTCCCCGTGAACTGAAGGGTCACATCGGGACTCGCCCAGGCGCTGCCCGCTGCCATCAACAGACCAGACGCCATGCCAGCGGCCAGCCATAGCTTTTTCATTGCAATCTCCATTTCAATCTCCGTGATGCACTGCCCATCGCGCCATTCAAGAATCTATGTCGCATACCTGATCTAGAGCCCTGTCCCTATCTGGTCGGGCCGAAGCGGAGTGGATCATTACAGTCTGTTGTAATGGCTGAAATCAGATGAATCCTAAAAGCCAAGAAACTTCCCAAGGATTTTCGAGAAATCGACTTTATCGATAGGCATTTTTCCCATTCAATCTCGGGAAACTCTTAACTAAACGCAGGAGCGCAACGTTCTAAGAAGGTGCGATTGCTTTTCTCCAGACAAAAAAACACCCCTCAAAGAGGGGTGTTCAGGGTATTGCCGTTCAGGCTCCGCTGGATCTGGGGGTCCTATCGGGAGCCGATCAGATCAATCCGGCTTGCCGTTGACCACGCCGGCGGTGTTGTCTATCAGGCTCTTGGTCGCGGTTTGCAGGAAGGATTCCAGTTTCTGCTTGAGCTGGGCTTCGTCGGCGGACTCGGGAATCAGCTCGCCGCCCGGGTTGGCACCCAATTGGTACTTGTACAACCGCGGTGGCATTTCCTTGGGCAGTACCAACACTCGATCGCCCGTCAGCAGAGCCACGGTCTGCTCACTGCCCGAAGGCTTGATCACACCAAAGCCCTTGTCGCCTTCCGGCAGGTTGAGCAGGTCACGGCCCCAGCACTGGTGCAGCACGTCGCCACCGAGGCGGCCCATGATGGTCGGCACTATGTCGATCTGGGTACCGACGGTGTGGTCACGCTGGCCGAATTTTTCCTGGATGCCCGGGGCAATCATCAGCATCGGAACGTTGAAACGCCCCAGGTCCATTTCGGTGATCTGCTGTTCGTTGCCAAAACCGTGGTCACCCACCACCACAAACAGGGTTTCCTTGAAGTAAGGCTCCTTGCGCGCCTTCTCGAAGAATTGGCCCAGGGCCCAGTCGGAGTAGCGCATGGCCGTCATGTGTTCGTTGAGGCTGCCGCGGTCGGTGACTTTTTCCACCGGCAATGGCGTAGGCAGTGCGTAAGGGGTGTGGTTGGAAAGGGTCTGCAACAGGGCATAGAACGGGCCCTTGCCTTCACGCGCCTTCAGCTCTTCCAGGCCGCGGTTGAACATGTCCTGGTCGGACACGCCCCAGGTCGGGTCGGAGAACACCGGGTTGACGAAGTCATTGCGGCCGATGAAGTTGGTCATGCCCTGGTTGCTGAAGAACCCCGACTGGTTATCCCAGGCAAAGTCGCCGTTGTAGACATACACATCGTCATACTTGCGAGCGCTGAGCAATTGCGGCAAGCCGGACAGCTTGTGGCTGCCTTCCGGGGTCTGCATCAGGTACTCGAAGCCCGGCAGGTTGGGGAAGCACGCCATGGTGGCGAACATGCCCTGGTGGGTGTGGGTGCCGTTGGAGAAGAAGCGGTCGAACAGCAGGCCTTCCTTGGACAGCTTGTCGAAGTACGGGGTGATATTACCCGGACGCTCCAGGGCGCCCACCGAATGCCCGGCGAAGCTTTCCATCAGGATCACCACGACGTTCTTGATCGGCAGAGTCTTGTCCGCATCCGGCGTGGAGTTGCGGCGCACTGCGGCAATGTCGGCATCCACCAACTTGTCGCTGGGCAGCAGCAGCATATCGCGCACGGTCTGCTGCGCCTGGGGCTGGGGCAAGGTTGCCTTCCAGATATTGGTACGGTCTTCGGACATGCGGTCCTTGGCGGCCGCAATCAACTGCAGGGTGCCATTGAGGCCCAACTGGTTGGCGAAGTTGGATTCGGTGGTGTAGACGTCACCCCAGCGCATCGGCGGGCCCTGGCGCAGCGTGCCGCGAGCGGCCACCACGCAGATCAGCAGGCAGACCACGAACACCGCAATCCGGGCATACCAGGGAGCGACCTGGCGCGTACCGACATTGCCGCCGCTGAATGGGCCACGAGGCCGGGTGGCGCGGTCGGCGCCCTTGAACGCCAGGCTCAGGATCCAGGTGCCCAGGGCCCAGGCCAGCAGGTAGCGGACCACCGGGAAGCCGTACCAGAGCATGCTCATCACGGTTTTCGGGTCTTCCTTCACATATTGGAAGACCAGGCCGTTGAGGCGCTGGTGGAACTCGCGGTAGAAGTCCATCTCCATCAGGCCGAGGAACAGCGCGATGCTGGAGGTCAGGGTCAGCCAGAAGCGAAACAGCCCGCGAGCCGCCATGGCCCGGGCACTGAACAGGGCCAGCAGCAGCGGTATGCTGAGATACACCACCAGCCGCAAGTCGAAACGCAAGCCGTTGGCAAACGCCTCGAGAAAGGTCGAGGCCGGCGTGTTGAGAATCATCTCGCGGTTGTAGATCAGCAGCGCGACGCGCAACAAGGAGAGCATCACCATCATGACCAGCGCGCAAAGCAGCGTGTAGGCCAGATGGGACTTAACGGTCGGTTGCAGCAGGCGATTCGAGGATCGCTGCTGACTCAGGGCATCCGAGTTTGCCATGTGGTTTTAGGACCCATTGGAAAGTTGAGGTTACAAAGGTAACGCGGCGTTCTGCCCTCTTGTTGCCGCCATAGCGACGGGGGAATACGCGGTGCGCAGATGTTGCACGATCACTGAAAGCATTGCCATGGATAACTGGGCAACACCTCAAGCTCCAGCACCGAAGGCTCTGGAACAAGAGCTTGCCAAGGATCGCAGCGAGGAAAAAAGCGCCGGCGATTGTCTTAGAGACTTGGTGAAAATTTCGTTCAACGCATATTTAGTCACACAAAAAAGGGCCATTGGCCCTTTTTAGTTCAACCCTGCAATGCCTGAGCGTTGCAGGCGCCTCCTCGATCAAGCGGGCATCAGAGCCGCACATCTCCCCGGGGACCGGCAATCGCCCAGATGATCAGCCCCAGTACCGGGAGGAAGATGATCAGCAGCACCCAGAGAATTTTCATCCCGGTTTCGGCACCGCTTTTCAGCACGTTGATGATGGCCCAGATATCCAGGGCGAGGATGATCAGGCCTACCAGGCCATTGAAGGTGGAACCCATGGTCTTGCTCCCAAATGAGGCTGTGCCTCCTTAGGATAGCTGCGCTGCACCAGGGTTCCGTTTTATTCAGGCTGCGCTTTAGACGTGCAAGGCGATCTTCAGCGCTTCCAGGGCCGGCGCCGCGGCGATCCCCACCTCGCGAGCCAGTTCCAGCACCCGGGGCACGTCATTGCCATAGACCAGTACCATCTGCAGTTCATCGTCGAGCAACTGGCTGAAGTTCATCAGCACATAGCCACCGTTCTCCGGGTTCATGCTGCCCATCTGGATCTGCATGCGGTTCAGTGCGGTAAGCGCCTCGGTCTTGGCCAACTGCTTGGGCTTGATGTTGAAGGACACGTCCTTGCCGAAGGAGTCGACAATCTGGCTGAACAGCTCGACATAGGTATCAGCCTGGAACAGCACGGTATCCGGCAGGCTGCCCACCACCACCCATTCGCCCAGGGGAATGGGGAAACTGTCGTCGTAATTGATGTCCGGATTGGCCGCCAGGAACCCCTGGGGATCGGCATAGGCCTGGGCCGCTTCATCGGCGATGCGCTGAATCTCGGCGTCAGCCATGCACCCGGAGCTGATTTTGCTGATGAGTTCGACAAGGGCGGTGTTCATGGGTGCATCCTGAAGGCAAGGAGGTTTCGAGGGCGCGCAGGATACCTGAAATCAGCGATACCCGGGTTACCCGCCCTCGCCCAGCCTGCGAGTCGAATCAGCCCAGGAGCTTTTCCAGCTGCGCGCTGGTGTCGGCGGCGCCCATGGTCTTGGCGGCCTCCAGGGCGCTGACGCCATTGGCATCGCGAGCCTTGGGGTCGGCGCCCTGGCTGATCAGGTAGGTGACGATTTCGCTGCGGTTGAACATGGCCGCCATCATCAGTGCGGTACGGCCGTCGAAGGATGCGCCTTCCACTTGAGCGCCCCCTTCCACCAGGGCCTTGACCACCGCCAGGTCGCCCTTGAAGGCGGCGCCGGCAATCGGGCTCTGGCCATTGTCATTGCGCAGCTCGGGATCGGCCCCGCGCTTGAGCAGCACCTGCACCGCCTCCACATGCCCGTAATAGGCCGCCAGCATCAGCAGGGTGTCGCCCTTGTGGTTGCGCAGGTTGACCGGCAGGCCATTGCTGGCCAGCTTGTCGAGCATCTGTGCATCGCCCTGGCGGGCGACTTCGAATACCTGCTCGACAAACTGGGCAGCCTCGTCTTCGGTCATCTGGCGGCTTTTGTCGGTCATCGGAAACTCCAGGTTCAGCCAATCGGAAAGCCGCTAGTTTCCCCAAGCCGCCAGTAGCCTGTCACTTTTTTTCTGCCAAGCGCCGCCATAGACAGATTCAATAACGCAGGCTTCCGCCCTGGATCTGGGCATAAAGCTGCGGGGTCAGGCGCACATAGGTATCCGACCCGGGCAACCAGGCATAGAGCGGATCGTCAGCGCTGCCTTCGGGGTCGAAGGCTTGCTCCTTGAGCCGGCTTTTCTGGTACTTGAAGGTGCCGGTAGTGTCCATCTTCACCTTGATCCGCAGGAACAGCGGCACCGCGTATGCCGGCAGTTGCTGCCGGGCGAACTGCAGCACATCGGCAAAATCCAGGGTCGCCAGGGATTCCATCGGGGTGATCGCGACCATGCCGGCACGGCCATTGGTGTTGTTGATCTCGACGCCATAGGCCACCACTTCGGCAATCTGCGGGTGCTGCAGAAGAATGTTCTCCACCTCGGTGGTGGAGACGTTTTCGCCTTTCCAGCGATAGGTGTCGCCCAGGCGATCAACGAACTGCACATGGCCAAAGCCGATGTCCCGCAGCAAATCTCCGGTGTTGAAGTAGCTGTCGCCCTTTTCGAACACGTCCTTGAGGATCACCTTGAGGTTCTTCTCCGGGTCGGTGTAACCGTCCAGTGGCGCCTTGTCGTCGATCTTCGCCAGCAGCAGCCCCTGGCCGCCCTTGGCCACTTTCTGCATGAAACCCTGGCTGTTGCGCAGCGGCGCCCCGGTGTCGTGGGCGTACTCGACCAACGCCCAGGGGATCAGGGAAAAGCCCACGGTATTGTCGAAGTTGAGGATGTTGCTGAAACCGATATTGCCGTCGCTGGCGGCATACAGCTCACACACATGGGACACGCCGAAGCGCTGCTTGAACTGGCTCCAGACGCCCGGGCGCAGGCCATTGCCGATCATCTTCAAGACCCCGTGCTGGGTATCCTGGATGCAGCTCGGCTGATCGATCAGGTAACGGCACAGCTCCCCCACATAACCCAAGGTGGTTGCCTTGAAGCGCCGCACGTCGTCCCAGAACTGGCTGGCGCTGAACTTGCGGCGAATGGCGAACCCCGAAGCGCCAGTGATGGCCGAACCCCAGCACACGCAGAGCCCGGTGGCGTGATACAGCGGCAAGGTGCAATACAGCACGTCGCTGGGCTGCATATCCAGGGCGATGGTGCCGAAGCCCGCAGAGGTGCGCATCCAGCGCCCATGCTTGAAGATCCCCGCCTTGGGCAAGCCCGTGGTGCCGGAGGTGTAGATATAGAAGCAGGGGTCGTCGAAGAAGATGCGCTGGGTCTGTGCCAGGTTGTCCTGCGGGTAACCGGCACTTTCGCTCATCAGGTTCCGCAACCCTTCGGGGCTGATACCGGGATCGGCGAAGGTGTCCTGATCGGCCACGAACCAGGTGCGCTCGGGGGCAATGTCCACTTGATCGCGCACCGCCGTGTAGGCCCCCAGCAACTCGCCTCCAACCATGATCGCCGCCGGCTTGACCAATTCCAGGCTGTGCACCAGCACACCCTGGGTTTGCGCGGTGTTGAGCATCGCGCAGATACCGCCGAGCTTGGCCACCGCCAGCACCGTCACCAGCAGCTCCGGCCGATTCTCGATAAAGATCGCCAGGACATCGCCCTTGCCAATTCCCTGGGCATGCAGGTAGGCGGCGATGCGACTGGCCCACTGGTTGACCTGGGCGTAGCTGAGCACCCGGTTGCCGTACAGCAGGGCCGGGCCATCGGGATTGCGCAGGGTCGCCTGCTCGAAACTCCAACCCAGGCCGCAGGGCTGATCGGGCTTGTCGATATTCCCCGCCCGCATGCCGCGCACCACCCGTGGCAATGCCCTGGCAATGGACGGCACCTTACGCAGCATCATGCCCCAGGTGATCATGTCGCTCTTGTGCTTGTTCATGGCAGCTCCCTACAACGACAAAAGTCTGTTCCCGATCCTTGCAGGCCGGGCGTGGGTAACCAGCAGCACAAGGTTCAACCCGGGGCGCGGAACCGCGGGCCGGTGGCGGACAGGCAAAGGTTGTGGGCAGGGCCAGGAGGGGTGGAAAACACATAGGGTGCTGCCAGCAGCACCGGCAGGCTTGCACTGGGACAGTTCATGGAGGGCGTCCTAATATTCTTATTATCCGTCGGGCAGGATCAACGATCGCGCCGCAACACGTTCCATGTCGCAAAACGCCATTTCAAACAGCCTTGGCACAGGCTGGAAACAACGTGACTGACTGGAAAATACGTCAGCCCTCGCAAGCCTGTACACGGAGTTTTTGCAAAGTTTTGTATCTCCTCCAGCCAGGCTCCGCACAACCCTGGACAGCCCCGCCAGCCCAATTGAAAACCCAATTGCGACCTGCGTTCAGCGCAGCATCCAGCCACTCCGGCGCCTGGGCAGCAACCTGCAAAATGCAGGATGCACGATGGCCATTCATGCAATTTGCACGAAACCATCAATTATCAATATTTATAACTCATTGATTTATAAGGAATTTAAAATTCAGCACTGATGGCACAATCACTGCACCTATCAGCAGACCTTCAAGAACTGACGGAGCTGATAGACATGAGCCTGATCCAAGAAAAATTTTCCTCCCTGTTCTCCAACTTCGAAGTGACCACCCTGCCCCGCCCCGACGGCGGCATCCTGCTCACCCTGCGCAACAGTGAAGGCAAAGAGTTCAAGCGCTCGATTTCCTACGCGCAGTTGCATGCCGGTGACCAGCTTTCCTGGGTCATCAGTGCGATTCGTCGAGACCTGGCAGAACAGGCCAGTGAGTTGCCGCAGATTTCCATGCTGCAAAGCCAGAACCGCTTTGCCTTGCCGACCTACCACAGCGCGTAAAACGTCTGGGTGCAGCAACTGCTGGGGCCGGTCCCACCTTGCGTGGGCCCGGCCCGTTTGCATTGAGTCTGGTGCTCAGTCTTCCAGAGGCGGGAACTGGCTGGCGATAGCGTCGCCGGTCAAGTTGGCCACAGGACTCTGGGGGGTCTTGAACAGGCGGATGGCCACCAACTGTGGCTGCTCACCCATGTCGAACCAGTGGGCGGTGCCAGCCGGTAGTGCAAGCAGGTCGTGCCTCTCACACAGCAGCGCATAGACATAGTCATCGATATGCAGGGATAGCAGGCCGCGACCGGCGACAAACAGCCGTATTTCATCCCCGGCCTGACGCTGTTCAGCAAGAAAGCCGGCGCGCTGCTGGTCTTTCTGCGGATGATCAGGGGCCAGGCTCAGCACTTCCACGCCGGCATAGCCCAGATCGGTCATCAGTCGATCGATCTCTTGCTGGTAAGCGCTGATCACCTCTTCCTGACTGGCCCCCGGCTGAAGGCGGGTGGTGGCGGGCCAGCGCTCGAAGCGAATGCCCTGCTCGGCCAGGGTGGCAGCGATATCCTCGAAATGGGTCAGTACCTTGTTCGGCAGCTCCGGACTGGATACGTGATAGACGGACAGGCTGCTCATGACGGCAACTCCTCTTGCATGCGGGTGGCAATGATAACGGCTGCGGCCAAGGCTGCGACGCTGGCAATACTAAAGGTCAATGTGGCGCCCAGGGCATTCCAGCTATAGCCGGAATACAAGGCCCCCAGGGCGCCACCGGTGCCGGCCAGGGCGGCGTACAGCGCCTGCCCCTGGCCTTGCTGGCGCGCCCCGAAACTGCGTTGCACGAAATGAATCGCCGCGGCGTGAAAGCTGCCGAAGGTCGCGGCGTGCAGTACCTGCGCCAACAGCAGTACCCACAGGTGTTCGGCCAGGCTGCCCAACAGCAGCCAGCGCAACGCCGCCAGAAGAAAGCTCGCCAGCAATACCCGGCGCACGGAAAACCGCGAGAGAATCCAGCTCATGCCCAGGAACATCAGCACCTCGGCCACTACTCCCAGGGCCCAGAGCATGCCGATCAGGCCGCGGGTGTAGCCCAGGCGTTCCAGGTGCAGCGTCAGAAAGGTGTAGTAAGGGCCGTGGCTCAACTGCATCAGAGCCACGCACAAATAGAAGGCCAGCACCCCTGGCCCACGCAGCTGCTTGATAAAGCCCTCGGCCGACAGGCGCGGCCCATGGGCCACCGGCTGGGCATTGGGCACCCACAGGCTGCTGAGCACGATACCGCCCATGATCGCCACCAGCGCCGCCGGGTAGATATCCAGGCTCAGCCACTCAAACAGACGCCCCAGGGCCACCACGGTCAAGATGAAGCCGATTGAACCCCAGAGACGGATCTGACTGTAGCGCGAGGCCTGCCCCTGCAAATGCGCCAGGGTGATGACTTCGAACTGCGGCAGCACCGCGTGCCAGAAAAACGCATGCAGGGCCATGACCATCGCCAGCCAGGCATAGCTCTTGCTGACGAAGATCAGCGAGAAGCTGAGCAGGGTGCAGAGGGCTCCGAAGCGCACGATCGCCAAGCGCCGACCACTGTAGTCGCCGAGCCAGCCCCAAAGATTGGGGGCAACGCAGCGCATGAGCATGGGGATGGCCACCAGTTCGCCGATCCGCGCACTGGAAAACCCCAGGTGATCGAAGTACAGCGCCAGGAACGGCGCCGTCGACCCCAGCAGGGCGAAATAGAACAGGTAGAAACTGGAAAGCCGCCAGTACGGCAAGGCCGCCACGGCCCTCAGACCACGGCGACTGGCAGGCGCGCCATTACAGCTGGCCCAGCACCGGCGTGCCGACGCGCACGTCGGCATTCTGGCCGCGATGGCGCAGCAGGTGATCCATCAGCACTATGGCCATCATCGCCTCGGCGATCGGCGTGGCGCGGATGCCCACGCAAGGATCGTGGCGACCCTTGGTAATCACCTCCACCGGGTTGCCGTCGATATCGATGGAACGGCCCGGGGTGGTGATGCTGGACGTCGGCTTGAGCGCCAGGTGGGCAACGATCGGTTGTCCCGAGGAAATGCCGCCGAGAATGCCGCCGGCATTGTTGCTGAGGAAACCCTCTGGGGTCAGTTCGTCACGGTGCTCGGTGCCACGCTGGGCGACACAGGCGAAACCGGCGCCGATCTCCACGCCCTTGACCGCGTTGATGCTCATCAGGGCATGGGCCAGCTCGGCATCCAGGCGATCGAAGATCGGCTCGCCCAGGCCTGGCATCACGCCTTCGGCAACCACGGTGATCTTCGCGCCCACCGAATCCTGATCCCGGCGCAGCTGGTCCATATAGGCTTCAAGCTCGGGAACCTTGTCCGGATCGGGGCTGAAGAAAGCGTTCTGCTCCACCGAGTCCCAGGTCTTGAAGGGAATCTCGATCGGCCCCAGCTGGCTCATGTAGCCGCGAATCACAATGCCCTGAGTGGCCAGGTACTTCTTGGCGATGGCCCCGGCCGCCACCCGCATGGCGGTTTCCCGCGCCGAACTGCGACCGCCGCCACGGTAGTCGCGAATGCCGTACTTGTGGTGGTAGCTGTAGTCGGCATGAGCCGGGCGGAACAGGTCCTTGATCGCCGAGTAGTCCTTGGACTTCTGGTCGGTATTGCGGATCAGCAAGCCAATGGAGCAACCGGTGGTCTTGCCCTCGAACACCCCAGAGAGGATCTCGACCTCGTCGGGCTCCTGGCGCTGGGTGGTATGGCGGCTGGTGCCGGGCTTGCGACGGTCCAGGTCACGCTGCAGGTCTTGCACGGACAGCTCGAGACCCGGCGGGCAGCCGTCGACAATGGCGACCAACGCCGGGCCATGGCTTTCGCCCGCGGTGGTGACAGTGAACAGCTTGCCGTAGGTATTGCCGGACATGCAGGGCGCTCCGTGAAATCAGCCGAAATAACTCAGTCTGGATTACTGAGCGCGCCAGTATACGCAGGCTACCCAACTAGTTCATCCTCGAACCTTCGGCCCCGGCCCGAGTCCAACCGGCACCCTGTTGATAATGGCGTGATGATGCTGCGAGTTCTTCTCTTGAGTCTTTTCCTGTTCACCGGCCTTGCCCAGGCGACCGTCCTGCAACGCCCCATCAGCCTCGACACCGGCCATGGCGAATTGTTCGGCTCGCTGCTGCTGCCCAAATCCGAACAGCCGGTGCCGGTGGTGCTGATCATTTCCGGCTCGGGCCCTACCGATCGCGATGGCAACAACCCCGATGGCGGGCGCAATGACAGCCTCAAGCGCCTGGCCTGGATCCTGGCCAAGCACAATATCGCCAGTGTGCGCTACGACAAGCGCGGGGTGGCCGCCAGCCTCGCCGCCACCCCGGATGAACGCAACCTGAGCCTCGAGGCCTATGTGGCCGACGCCGTGGCCTGGGGCCAGAAGCTCAAGGCCGACTCGCGCCTGGGCCCATTGATCGTGCTGGGGCACAGCGAGGGCGCGCTGATCGCCAGCCTGGCGGCGCCTCAGCTGGATGCGGCCGGGGTGATTTCGATTTCCGGCACCGCCCGGCCAGTGGATCAGGTACTGCGCCAGCAATTGAGCTATCGCCTGCCACCGGCACTGATGGCCCGCAGCAATCAACTGCTGGACAGCCTCAAGGCCGGCAAACTCGACAACGACGTCCCACCACAGTTACAGATGATCTTCCGGCCCAGCGTGCAGCCCTACCTGATCAGCCTGTTTCGCGCAGACCCGGCTGCGGCATTCGCCCGCCTGCGGATGCCGGCGCTGATCATCCAGGGCAGCAACGACATCCAGGTCAACGTCGACGACGCCAAAGCCCTCAAGGCCGCCAAGGCCGATGCACAACTGACCCTGATCGAGGGCATGAACCATGTGCTGCGTATCGTCCCCAACGATCTCAAGCGCCAGTTGGCGTCCTACAAGGACCCGCAATTGCCTCTGGCAGCCGAGCTGGGGCACGCGATCATCGGTTTTATTGACGGACTTCACACCCGTTAGGCCGCTTTTACCCTCCAGTCCTAAGAAAAACGGCCGATAAGCCTTTGCCGGCCGTTCGATTGCTGTCGGCGCGCAGCGATTGGACAGGACTTGCCGTTATGACTGATACCCCGAATTCACCCGCCGCCGAGCAGGAAGCCGCCGCCCCGCAAGCGGCGCCGCTGCCTTGGGCTGAGGTCCAGGCCGAACATCACAAGATGCTTCGCCTGGCCCCCCTGCAGACCGATCGTGCCACTGGCGGACGCCCCTTGCGCTTTGTCGAGTTCGGTTATGCCGAACGCAACAACAAACAACGCAGCCTGCTACGCATGACCATCAGCCTGCCCGGCCAGCGTGTGCGCAAGGAGCAGAATCACCTGGATGTGTGGGTCGACCACGAGACTCGCTGCGTGCATTTCGAACCCGAAGGCGGCCTGCAGATCGAACCGCTGAACCGCGGCATCGGGCGTTTCCTGATGGCCCAGGCCGCGCAGTGGGCACAGAAGAAGTGGTCGCACTACCGGATTGACGGTTTTGACCTGGCCAACAAGGATGCCCTCAACGAAGCCACCCGACTGCGTCGCGATCATGTGCTGCGCACCCAGGGTTTCGATGTGGTGTACGCCGATGCCCAGCACCTCAAGGGCAGCGTCAAGGAAGTCCAGGTCGGTGAACTGCTGAGCCAGTGGAACACCGAGAAGCTGCAGTTCGTGGAAATCCTCGAAGCCGCGCAGATGCTCCAGCAAGCGGAGCAGAACCTGGAAGAGCTGGAAGGCAAACTGCGCCAGCAGGAAGAGAAGGTTACCAAGTACAAGCGCGAGGACACCGGCCTGCGATTCACCATCACCTGCCTGGTAGCCTTCTCGGTGTTCCAGGCGGGGCTGCTGATCTGGATTGCGACACACCGCTAAGTCGCAATCCCTCAGCGCCAGCGGCCCGCGTTGCGCGGGCCGGCCTTCACCTCAGACGCGTGCTGCGAACAACGCCTGATGCTCGCGGCATTGTTCCGCCGTGAGCATGAACACGCCATGGCCGCCACGCTCGAAGTCCAGCCAGGCAAAATCCACTTGCGGGTACAGCGCCTCGACGTGCACCTGGCTATTGCCCACTTCGACAATCAACAAGCCCTTCTCGGTCAGATGGTCAGCCGCTTCGGCGAGCATCCGTCGCACCAGGTTCAGGCCATCCTCGCCACAGGCCAGGCCCAGCTCAGGCTCGTGCTGGTACTCGTCCGGCATGTCGGCAAAATCTTCGGCATCAACATAGGGCGGGTTGGACACGATCAGGTCGAAACGCTGGCCCGGCAACCCGTCGAAGCCATCGCCCTGCACGGTGAATACCCGCTCCTCGACGCCATGGCGCTCGATGTTCTGGTTGGCCACTTCCAGGGCTTCGAAGGACAGGTCGGCCAGCACCACTTCGGCCTCGCGGAATTCGTAGGCACACGCGATACCGATGCAGCCGGAACCGGTGCACAGGTCGAGAATCCGCGTAGGTTCGGTGCCCAGCCAGGGCTCGAAACGTTTTTCGATCAGTTCGCCAATGGGTGAACGAGGAATCAGCACCCGCTCATCGACGATGAACGACAGCCCACAGAACCAAGCCTCGCCCAGCAGGTAGGCGGTCGGTACGCGCTCTTCGATACGCCGCTTGAGCAGGTGCTGCAGGTGCACCAGTTCATCGTCCTCCAGGGCGCAGTCCAGATAGCTGTCGGCAATTTCCCAGGGCAGGTGCAAGGCCCCCAGCACCAGTTGCCGGGCTTCATCCCAGGCATTGTCGGTACCATGGCCGAAGAACAGATCCTCCCCATGAAAGCGACTGACAGCCCAGCGGATATGGTCGCGCAAGGTGCGCAGGCGGGAAGTGATCACGGGACAGACTCCTGAAAAAACGACCGACGATTCTACCAGCCAAAACGCCGGCCGACGACGAATGAAAAACCGCCACCGGCCGATCCTGCCGAAGTAGTTTTCCTGTCCAGGAAGGCCAACACCTTGCCCCTCTTGACAAGGCTGCAGGCCAACAACGGCGCACCTTACGTTAGTAGCGATTCACAGAAGCGCTCCGCCAGAGGACAATGTCGCAAAAGCCCCACTCACAGGAGCCCCAGAATGTCCGTTCCAAAGACGATGTTTCAACTCAGCGGTCGTGGTTATGCAGCGGCCAATTTGAGCCACGCGACCCTTGTGATCATCGACGCCCAGAAAGAGTACCTCAGCGGTCCCCTGGCCCTGTCCGGCATGGATGCAGCCGTAGCCAACATCCGCCAACTGCTGGTCGCTGCCCGCGCGGCTGGCCGGCCTATCGTCCATGTACGCCACCTCGGCACCGTTGGCGGCCTGTTCGACCCACAGGGCGAACGTGGCGAATTCATTCCCGGCCTTGAGCCCGAGGGTGACGAAACCATCATCGGCAAACTGCTGCCCAGCGCCTTCCATGGCACCCCGCTGGAAAAACGCCTGCAAGACCTCGGTGCCCTGGACCTGATCGTCGCCGGCTTCATGAGCCACTCCAGCGTCAGCACCACCGTTCGCGCGGCCAAGAACCTGGGTTTCCGCTGCACCTTGGTGGAAGACGCCTGCGCCACCCGCGACCTGCCCTACAAGGGGGGCATCCTCAGCGCCGAGCATGTTCAGCAGACCGAAATGGCAATCATGGCCGACAACTTCGCCACCCTCGCCCTGACCGCTAGCCTGGTCTGACTCGCCCTGGTGAGCGGCTGACGGGCCGCTCATCCATAAACGCCTCGCATTTGCAGCAAATACCCTAGCCTCAGGAACCACCCGGGCAACTCTCGGTCGAAGGGCCGATACCCATTGAGGAAGGTCGGAATGAAGATATCCGATGGTTTTGACGCACGCCGGTTGCGGCCCAAGAGCCCGCGTAACTGGCGCCTGCGCCTGGGGGCTGGATTCTCGGCCGTGCTGGCGACCCTGGGGGTGCTGTTGGCCATGGCCGGCACCGCGAGCCTGCTGGGACGGGCACCCATGCTGGGCGAGCTCAATGCCAACCTGGCGGCATCGGCGATAGTCCTGCTGCTGGGCCTGGTGCTGCTGTATATCGGGGTGCGCCTATGGCGTCGCTGTCGGCGCCGCATGCGCCAGCCACTGGCCCTGAACATGGCGCCACACCTGATGAAGAAACACGACTAGGCAGCCAATGCGATTTGCCCGCCTGAAGCTGCGCCGAGTTGGGTAAACTAGCCGCCCTTCGCGGAGGCTGACATGCAAGACGACGATTTTTCCCTGTTCAAGAACGAGATCCGCGGCGTCAAGCCGATCAAGCACGACCGTGCCGACACCGGCAAGCCCAAGGCCGACCGGGCGCAGATTGCCAAACTGCGCCAAGCGGCCACCGTGCGCAGCGACACCACCGCGGTGGATGGCCTGTCCGATCAGTTCGTGATCGACGTAGGGCCCGAAGATGAGCTGATGTGGGCTCGCGACGGGGTCCAGGAAAGCCAGATGCGCAAGCTGAAGATCGGCCAGATTCCTTTTGAAGGCAGCCTCGACCTGCATGGCATGACCGTGGAAAAGGCCCGGGAAACCCTCTGGGCATTTCTCGCCGAAGCCACCCGTTTCGAAATCCGCTGCGTGCGCGTGACCCACGGCAAGGCCGTGCGCCTGGACGGCAAGCGGCCAATGATCAAGAGCCACGTCAACACCTGGCTGCGCCAGCATCCACAGGTACTGGGCTTCACCTCCTGCCAGGCCAAACATGGCGGCACCGGGGCGCTGTACGTGATGCTCAAGCGCACCATGATGGAAGGCCGAGACGAATAAAGCCGCTGCGTCGTGCTTGCAGCGTCGTGTCCGCCACCGTACCCTTGCCCTTTGCGTAAAATCCCACAGGTAGTTTCATGTCCCTGGAACAGAATTACACCGCGATCCTCGGCCAACTGGGCGAGGACGTTTCCCGCGAGGGCCTGCTCGACACGCCCAAGCGTGCCGCCAAAGCCATGCAGTACCTTTGCCGCGGTTATGCCCAAACCCTGGAAGAGGTCACCAACGGTGCCTTGTTCAGCTCCGACAACAGCGAAATGGTGCTGGTCAAGGACATCGAGCTCTACTCGTTGTGCGAACACCACCTGCTGCCATTTATCGGCAAGGCCCATGTGGCCTACATTCCCAGCGGCAAGGTGCTGGGCCTGTCGAAGGTCGCGCGGATCGTCGACATGTATGCCCGCCGCCTGCAGATCCAGGAAAACCTCAGCCGGCAGATCGCCGACGCGGTCCAGCAAGTGACCGGTGCCCTGGGAGTTGCCGTGGTGATCGAGGCCAAGCACATGTGCATGATGATGCGCGGCGTGGAGAAGCAGAACTCGTCGATGATCACTTCGGTGATGCTGGGCGAATTCCGCGAAAATGCCGCCACCCGCAGCGAGTTCCTCAGCCTGATCAAGTGACAGTCGGGAACGCCAGAGCGGCCATAAAAAACCGGCGTTGATCGCCGGTTTTTTTTCGTCCGCTGAAAATCAGGTAAGCTGCCGCCCCTTCATTCATGGGCAAGAGGCATTACCGTGATCGTCAAAGCACTGCGAGTCGGCTTGGGCCAGCTCATCATTTTCATCGATTTCATCACCCGTCCACGCAAGCAGCAGCGCAGCGCCGCCGCTCAGGCACAAGTGACGGAAGCCGCCAAGGGCCTGGCCCTGTATCAGTTCCACGCCTGCCCGTTCTGCGTGAAGACCCGCCGCACCCTGCATCGCCTGAATGTGCCGGTGAGCCTGCGCGACGCCAAGAACAATGAGCAGGATCGCCAAGCCCTGCTGGAACAAGGAGGCAAGATCAAGGTGCCGTGCCTGCGCATCGAAGAGAACGGCCAGACCACCTGGATGTATGAATCCAAGGTGATCATCGACTATCTGAACCAACGTTTCTCTGCCGCCTGAAACCTGCCCCGGGGCCCTTAGGTCCCGGGCCGGTTACCTACCGCAACACGGATTCAGTCGAACATCGCCACATGCCGTGGATGACTCTGCACCCGCTGCATCCAGGCCTGAATGCCCGGGTAGCGCGAAAGATCGAAGCCCCCTTCATCAGCCACATGGGTGTAGGCATAGAGCGCGATATCGGCAATCGAGTAATGCTCGCCCACCAGGTAAGGCGTGCGGCTCAGCTGTTTCTCCATCACATCCAGTGCCTTGTAGCCGCGCTTGTGCAGCTTGAGGTATTCCTCGCGGCGCTCTTCGGGCAAGCCTTCGTACACTTGGATAAAACGTGCCACGGCAATATAGGGTTCGTGGCTGTATTGCTCGAAGAACTGCCATTGCAACACCTGGGTCCGCAAGCGCGGTTCGCTGGGCAGGAACTCACTGCCATCGGCGAGGAAATTGAGAATCGCGTTGGACTCCCATAGGCAAGTGCCGTCCTCCAGCTCCAACACCGGAATCTTGCCGTTGGGGTTCTTCGCCAGGAAGGCTTCGGTCTGGGTGTCGCCCCCGAGAATATCCACCGCCTGCCATTCGTAAGGCAGCCCCAGCAGATTGAGCATCAGCTTGATCTTGTAGCAGTTGCCCGAACGGTAATCGCCGTAAACCTTGTACATGGCCCTCCCCTTAGGCTGCCTGTGCAGCCTGTGCTTGACGTATCACGGTGGCCAGCCGCTTGAGGCCTTCGTCCAGCCGCGCTGGATCGATATGGCTGAAATTCAACCGCAGATACCCATGGTTGTGTTCCGGATCGGCAAAGAACGGCTCACCGGGCATGAATGTGACGTCGTGCTCCAACGCCGACTTGAGCAAAGTGCGGGTGTCCAGGGGCTGTTTCAAGCTCAACCAGAAAAACAATCCACCCTGAGGTACCTGCCAATCCGCCAGATCGGCGAAATGGGTGAGCAACGCGGCCTGAAAGGCATCGCGACGCTGGCGGTAGAAATCCCGCAATTGCGCCAGATGCTGCTGATACTCGACGCTGCCGATCCACTGCATGGCCTGCCACTGGCCCACGCGGTTGGTGTGCAGGTCGGCCGATTGCTTCAAGCGCAAAAGATGCGGAAACAGATCCGGACTGGCAATCAGGTAGCCCACGCGCAACCCCGGAAGCAGGGTTTTCGACAGGGTACCGGTGTAGATCCAACTGGCCTTTTTCAAGCGGCTGACAATAGGCGTGGCAGCGCCGCCATCGAAGTTCAGCTCGCGGTAGGGCTCGTCCTCGATCAGGGTCACGCCGAACTCGTCCAGCAAGGCTGCAACGGCTTCGCGCTTGGCCTCGCTGTAGCGCACCGCCGAAGGGTTCTGGAAGGTCGGGATCAAATAGACGAAGGCCGGGCGATGCTGCTCCAGGCGGGCACGCATCTGCGTCAGGTCCGGGCCATCGGCCTCCAGCGGCAGCGTCAGGCAATCGGCGCCGAACAGCTGGAAGATCTGCAGCGCGGCCAGATAGGTCGGGGCTTCGAGCATGATCTCGGTGCCCTTGTCGATATACAGCTTGGCCGCCAGGTCCAGGGTCTGCTGGGAGCCGCTGACCACCAGCACCTGGCTTGCCTCGCAGGCCAGGCCCAGCTTGCGCGCCTCGGCCGCCAAGGCCTCGCGCAATTGCGGCTCGCCTTCGCTCATGCCGTATTGGCCCATGGACAGCGGCATGTCCTGCCATTGCACCTTGGGCAGCATCACCTCGGCCGGCAGCCCCCCGGCGAACGACATCACCTCCGGGCGCTGGGCAGCCGCCAGGATTTCACGGATCAGGGAGCTTTTGAGACGCGACACACGTTCGGAGAAGGCCATGCAGATCACCGCTAGCGAAGGTTGGAAGGAATACGTCAAACTGCTTGACCGAAATTACGCCGACTCTCGCAGATACGTCAATATGCTTGACCTTGAAAATCAGACCGCACAGCAAACCGCCATGGAAGCCTTCTTCTTCGGCTATCAGGCATTTACCGCCAAGGCCGACGAAATGCTCGAGCGTCGCGGCTTGAACCGCGTCCACCAGCGCATCGTGTTCTTTATCGCCCGTTACCCGGGGCTGAGCGTGAAAGAGTTGCTGAGCCTGCTGGGCGTCAGCAAACAGGCGTTGAACATGCCCCTGCGCCAGCTGATGGAGATGCACCTGGTGAACAGCGTCGCCCCCGCCAGCGACAAGCGCAAACGCTTGCTGCAACTCACCGACGACGGTGCCCGTTTTGAACAGTCGCTGCGTCGCGAGCAGGTCAAGCTGCTGCAGCGGGCTTTCGCCGAGGCCGGGGAAAGTGCGGTCAATGGCTGGCTGGCAGTGAACCAGGCGCTGGCCGGAAAACCTGCCGAAGACTGACAGTCGCCCTGGGCGACTGCTTCGCCGGCGCCTATCTCTCGCTCTGATACAGCTCGCTTCGTACACGAAGCTGAGCACGATATAGCTACGCCCTCAGATTTTTCGCACACAAACCTCAAAACATTATTTGCTTTCTTTGTATACAAAAGCATAATTCGCCCGTGCGAGTTCTTGACCCGCAGGTCAATAAACCCCGCAAGCCTTACCTGCCTCACAGAGCCGCAGCCCACCCTCGCGTGCCCGGTTCTGGAAAAAACAATAAAACTCTTGAGGAGTACTCGCTGTGGAAAGCCGCAAATCCGAAACCTCGCCGCTGGACCTCTCGCCCTCGCTGCACAGCGGCTGGCTGGAGCGCATCTTCAAACTCAGGCTGCATGGCACCACCGTGAAGACCGAACTGATCGCCGGCCTGACCACCTTCATCACCATGGCCTACATCATCTTCGTCAACCCCAACATCATGGCCGACGCCGGCATCGATCACGGCGCCGCCTTCGTCGCCACCTGCATCGCCGCGGCCCTGGGCTGCCTGCTGATGGGGCTGTACGCCAACTGGCCGGTGGGCCTGGCCCCGGGCATGGGGCTCAACGCCTTCTTCACCTACACCGTGGTCGGCACCATGGGCTACTCCTGGGAAACCGCCCTGGGTGCAGTGTTCGTCTCCGGGGTGCTGTTCATGATCCTGACCCTGTCGCGGGTCCGCGAGTGGCTGCTTAACAGCATTCCGGTCAGCCTGCGCTATGCCATGGGCGCCGGGGTCGGGCTGTTCCTGGGGCTGATCGGCCTGAAAACCGCGGGCATCATCGTCGATAGCCCGGCCACCCTGATCAAGCTCGGCTCCCTGCGCGAACCCGGCCCGCTGCTGGCGGCGATCTGCTTTCTGATGATTGCGGTACTCAGCTATCACCGGGTATTCGGCGCGATCCTGATCAGCATCATCGCCGTGACCCTGGCCGGCTGGGGCCTGGGCCTGGTGCACTACAACGGCATCCTCTCCACCCCACCGAGCCTGGCACCGACCTGGATGGCCATGGACGTCGCCGGTGTATTCAACGTCAGCATGATCAGCGTGGTCCTGGCCTTCCTCTTCGTACACATGTTCGATACCGCCGGCACCCTGATGGGCGTGGCCCAGCGCGCCGGCCTGGTGAACCCCGACGGCCGCATCGAAAACCTGTCCCGGGCGCTCAAGGCCGATAGCGCTTCCAGCGTGTTTGGCGCAGTGGTCGGCGTGCCGCCGGTCACCAGCTATGTGGAAAGCGCCGCGGGCGTTGCCGCCGGTGGCCGCACCGGCCTGACCGCGGTCACGGTGGGCGTACTGTTTATTGCCGCGATGTTCTTCGCCCCGCTGGCGGGAATGATTCCGGCCTACGCCACCGCCGGCGCCCTGATCTATGTGGCGATGCTGATGATGGGCGGCATGGCCCATATCAACTGGGACGAAGCCACCGACAGCATTCCGGCGATCGTCACGGCGATCATGATGCCCCTGACCTTTTCCGTCGCCGACGGCATCGCCCTGGGCTTTATCACCTACGTGGTGCTCAAGGCCGGCACAGGCAAGCACCGGGAAATCTCCATCAGCCTCTATGTGCTGTGCGCGATCTTCATTGCCAAGTTCGTCTTCCTCTAGGCCTGCCTGCCCCATCCGGATTGCCTGAAGGCCTTTCGCCGGCAGCCGGCTCCTACAGAAACAGGTAGGAGCCGGCTTGCCGGCGAAGCTTTTACCCCAGGCATAAAAAAGCCCGCAGTGTGAGCGGGCAAAGACCAAAGAAGCTATGTGCGCAGGATTCTTGGGGGTAGTCCTAGCTTCCTCTGTAGGTCGAATAGCTGTAAGGCGAAATCAGCAATGGCACGTGGTAATGCTCCTGCTCGGCGCTGATGCCAAAACGCAGCACCACCACATCGAGGAAGGCCGGTTGAGGCAGTTGCACGCCCCGGGCGCGGTAGTAGTCGCCGGCGTGGAAGTGCAACTGGTAGACCCCGGAACGGTAGTCGTCACCCTGCAGCAGCGGCGCATCGCAGCGACCATCGCTGTTGGTCAGGGTGCTGGCAACCAGCTCCAACTCCTGCCCTTGCACTCGATACAGCTCGACCTTGATCGCGCTGCCTGGGCAGCCATGTGCGGCATCCAACACGTGTGTAGTCAAACGTCCCATTGCTTCTGCGTGCCTGTAGCCACTTGGGCGTGCAGGCCCCGCGCCTCCCGGAGTCAGTGATAGAAAAGGGGGCCGCTGCGTTTCGACAGATGAAAGGCTGCGGCGCGAGCACGATTAAGACATTTTTCAAAAAAATTGTACACAATAATAATCGCCATAATTGCGTATGACACTGCTGCATCCCGCTGCTTACCGATTGAGCTCAACGCCTTGCCAGCAGACGACTTGCCATCCATTAGCTGACCATCCAGGCAAGTTTCTTGCAGGTAGCGGGCATAGCGACAAAAGCACAAAAATGCAAAAAAACAGGCTTACAAAGTGCAAATAATTTTGTATACAATCAGCCCATCGCAGTGACGCTCGCCTGGCTTCCCGGCTTCAGGTCCCGCCACGCCACCGTTCATCACGAATAAGAAGGAAGACTGCAGTGAGCGCTGACTACCCACGCGACCTGATCGGTTACGGCTCCAACCCTCCTCACCCTCACTGGCCGGGCAATGCCCGGGTCGCCCTGTCCTTCGTGCTCAACTACGAGGAAGGCGGCGAGCGCAACATCCTGCATGGCGACAAGGAGTCGGAAGCCTTTCTCTCGGAAATGGTCTCGGCGCAACCGCTGCAGGGCGAGCGCAACATGAGCATGGAATCGCTGTACGAGTATGGCAGCCGCGCCGGGGTCTGGCGGATTCTCAAGCTGTTCAAGGAATTCGACATTCCGCTGACCATTTTCGCCGTGGCCATGGCTGCCCAGCGCCATCCGGACGTGATCCGCGCCATGGTCGAGGCCGGCCACGAAATCTGCAGCCACGGCTACCGCTGGATCGACTACCAGTACATGAACGAGGCTCAGGAACGCGAGCATATGCTCGAAGCGATCCGCATCCTCACGGAAATCACCGGTGAACGCCCCCTGGGCTGGTACACCGGCCGCACCGGCCCGAACACCCGACGCCTGGTGATGGAGGAAGGCGGCTTCCTCTATGACTGCGACACCTACGACGACGACCTGCCCTACTGGGAACCCAACAACCCCACCGGCAAGCCGCACCTGGTAATCCCCTACACCCTGGACACCAACGACATGCGCTTCACCCAGGTGCAGGGCTTCAACAAGGGCGACGACTTCTTCCACTACCTCAAGGATGCTTTCGATGTGCTCTACGCCGAAGGCGCCGAGGCACCGAAGATGCTTTCCATCGGCCTGCACTGCCGGCTGATCGGTCGCCCGGCGCGCCTGGCGTCGCTCAAGCGCTTCATCGAATACGTCAAGGGCCATGAGCAGGTCTGGTTCACCCGCCGGGTGGACATCGCCCGTCACTGGCAGCAAACCCATCCGTACCAGGGAGCGGCACAATGACTGCGTTCCACAGCCTCAAGCCTTCGAGCCTGAGCCGCGAAGCCTTTATCAAGGCCTTTGCCGACATCTACGAACATTCGCCCTGGGTGGCGGAAAAAGCCTACGAACTGGGCCTGGACGCCTCCGTCGACCAGATCGAAACCCTGCATCAGCGCATGAGCGACATTCTCCTGAGCGCCGATCACGCCAGCCAGTTGGCCCTGATCAACGCCCACCCGGACCTGGCAGGCAAGGCCGCGGTCCGGGGCGAGTTGACCGAAGCCAGCACCCATGAGCAGGCCGGCGCCGGCATCCATCAATGCACGGCCGAAGAGTTCCAGCGCTTCACCGAGCTCAACGATGCCTACAAGGCCAAGTTCAAGTTTCCCTTCATCATGGCGGTGAAGGGCAGCAACCGGCACCAGATCCTCGCGGCGTTCGAAAGCCGCATCCACAACTCGGTGGACGCCGAGTTCAAGTGCGCCCTGGAGCAGATCAACAAGATTGCGTTGTTCCGTTTGCAAACCCTGTAACCGGGCCCGGGAAAGCCCGGTGTCCGGAACCTTGTGTGAAGCCTGGCGCAGCGAATCCACCGGCAACGCCAGCGCCACCGACAACAACGAACTCAAGATAAGAAGAACAGCATGCGCACACTAGTGATTGAGCCCCTGAGCAAAGAAGCCTTCGCCCCTTTTGGTGACGTGATCGAAACCGACGGCAGCGACCACTTCATGATCAACAATGGTTCGACCATGCGCTTCCACCGCCTGGCGACGGTTGAAACCGCCCAGCCGGAGGACCAGGCGATCATCAGCATCTTCCGCGCCGACGCGCTGGAAATGCCCCTGACCATCCGCATGCTGGAACGCCATCCGCTGGGCAGCCAGGCTTTTATCCCGCTGCTCGGCAACCCCTTTCTGATCGTGGTCGCGCCGCTTGGCGATGCACCTGTATCAGGCTTGGTCCGCGCCTTCGTCAGCAATGGCAGGCAGGGCATCAATTACCATCGCGGCGTTTGGCACCACCCGGTGCTGACGATCGAAAAGCGGGATGACTTCCTGGTGGTTGATCGCAGTGGCACAGGCAACAACTGCGATGAGCATTTCTTCAAAGAGGATGAGCGTCTGATCCTCGCCCCCCACCAATAAGAGAAGGTCTGATCACTCGACGACAGGGTGACAGGCAAGAGGTAAAGACTGTGGAAGCACATCTGTTGGAATGGCTCAACCTGAGCGTGCGTTGGGTACATATGATCACTGGTGTGGCCTGGATCGGCGCATCGTTCTACTTCGTCTGGCTGGAGAACAACCTCAATCGCGTCAACCCCAAGGACGGCCTGTCCGGCGACCTCTGGGCGATTCACGGCGGCGGTATCTACCACCTGGAGAAATACAAGCTGGCACCGCCCTCGATGCCGGAGAACCTGCACTGGTTCAAGTGGGAAGCCTACTTCACCTGGATGTCGGGGATTGCCCTGCTGTGCCTGGTGTTCTACTACAACCCGATGCTCTACCTGGTTGCCCCCGGCAGTGGCCTGACCGGCCCTGAAGGCGTGGCCATCGGCATTGGCGCGTTGATCGCCGGCTGGTTCGTCTACGACTTCCTCTGCGATTCGCCCCTGGGCAAGAAGCCCGCCCTGCTCGGCTTCATCCTGTTCGTGCTGCTGATCGGCGCGGCCTACGGCTTCAGCAAGGTGTTCAGCGGCCGTGGCGCCTACCTGCATGTGGGCGCGATCATCGGCACCATCATGGTGGGCAACGTGTTCCGCATCATCATGCCGGCCCAGCGCGCACTGGTGGCGGCGATCGCGGAAAACCGCACCCCGGACCCGACCCTGCCGGCCAAGGGCCTGCTGCGCTCGCGCCACAACAACTACTTCACCCTGCCGGTGCTGTTCATCATGATCAGCAACCACTTCCCGAGCACCTACGGCAGCCAGTACAACTGGCTGATCCTGGCCGGAATCGCGGTGCTGGCGGTGTTGGTGCGGCACTACTTCAACACCCGGCACGACAGCCACAAGTACGCCTGGACCCTGCCCGTGGCCGCCCTGGGCATGATCTGCCTGGCCTATGTCACCGGCCCTACACCTGCGCCCAGCGCCCCGGAAGTCGCCAAGGCCCCGGGCCAGATCGAATACCAGCCATTGCCGGAAACCGCCCAGGGCGGCGGCGCCAAGCCGGCAGCAGTGGCCGCTGCAGCAGCACCGGCGGCACCGGCAAGCGCCCCGGCACAGGCCAGCAACGCTGGCCCGTCGTTCGACAAAGTGCACAGCGTGATCCAGGAGCGTTGCTCGGTCTGTCACTCGGCCAAACCCACCAGCCCGCTGTTCAGCACGGCACCGGCCGGGGTGATGTTCGATACCCCTGAACAGATCCGCCTGCAGGCCGCGCGGATCCAGGCCCAGGCCGTCGCGAGCCAGATCATGCCCCTGGGCAACATCACCCAGATGACCCAGCAGGAGCGTGAACTGATTGGCGCCTGGATTGCCCAGGGAGCCCAAACCAACTGATCAATGCCTGTCCCCAGGCTGTTTCGCGAGCAAGCTCGCTCCTACAGAAGCGGACTCATCTGTAGGGGCGGGCTTGCTTGCCGTCCGCCGCTCAAGATTCGCCTGTTGCACAAACGTTGCGCGCCAAGACGCAGCGGCTAAATCACAAGAATAAGAACATCCGAGGTGTTGCATGTCCGATTCATCCGAACAGTGCGTCCCCGATGCGCCCGCCATTGTCCGCTTGCCCTTCTTGCAACTGATCCTGGTCGGTCTGCAACACGTTCTGCTGATGTACGGCGGTGCCATTGCCGTACCACTGATCATCGGACAGGCCGCTGGCCTGAGTCGTGAAGAAATCGCCTTCCTGATCAACGCCGACCTGCTGGTGGCGGGGATCGCCACCATCGTCCAGTCAATGGGCATCGGCCCCATGGGCATTCGCATGCCGGTGATGATGGGCGCCAGTTTCGCCGCCGTGGGCAGCATGGTGGCCATGGCCGGAATGCCCGGCATCGGCATGCAGGGGATTTTCGGCGCGACCATCGCCGCCGGTTTCTTCGGCATGCTGATCGCGCCCTTCATGTCCAAGGTGGTGCGCTTCTTCCCGCCCCTGGTCACCGGCACGGTGATCACCTCGATCGGTCTTTCGCTGTTTCCCGTGGCCGTGAACTGGGCCGGCGGTGGCAGCACCGCGGCGCAATTCGGCTCCCCCATCTACCTGACCATCGCCGCCCTGGTGCTGGGCACCATCCTGCTGATCCACCGCTTCATGCGCGGTTTCTGGGTGAATATCTCGGTACTGATCGGCATGGGCCTGGGCTATATCCTCTGCGGCCTGATCGGCATGGTCGACCTGGGCGGCATGGCCCAGGCGCCCTGGCTGCAGATCGTTACACCGCTGCACTTCGGCATGCCGCAGTTCCACCTGGCGCCGATCCTGTCCATGTGCCTGGTGGTGGTGATCATCTTCGTCGAGTCCACCGGGATGTTCCTGGCCCTGGGCAAGATCACCGGCCAGGAGGTCACCCCACGCATGCTGCGCCGCGGCCTGCTGTGCGACGCCGGGGCCTCGTTCTTCGCCGGTTTCCTCAACACCTTCACCCACTCCTCCTTCGCCCAGAACATCGGCCTGGTGCAGATGACCGGAGTGCGCTGCCGTTCGGTGACCCTAGTGGCCGGCGGCCTGCTGATCGTCCTCAGCCTGCTGCCCAAGGCGGCGTTCCTGGTGGCCTCGATTCCCCCGGCGGTGCTGGGTGGCGCGGCCATCGCCATGTTCGGCATGGTGGCCGCCACCGGGATCAAGATCCTCCAGGAAGCCGATATCGCCGACCGGCGCAATCAATTGCTGGTGGCCGTGAGCATCGGCATGGGCCTGATTCCCGTCGTGCGCCCGGAGTTCTTCGGCCACCTGCCCCTGTGGATGAGCCCCATCACCCACAGTGGCATCGCCATGGCGACCTTGAGTGCGCTGGTATTGAACCTGCTGTTCAACATCCTCGGCGGCAGCGAGCGCGCGGCCAATGACCCACACCACGCGCATCAGCATTGATCCAGCAGCAGGGCTGCCGATTCGGCGCCCTGCCCTTGTTCCACTGTTCCCCCTTGATCGCAGCGCTCGTCCGCCATGGAACGACGCTGCCCACTAGACGCTGCGCCTTGAAAATAAAAATAAACAGGGAGCAACACCTATGCAGCCTGCCCAGGCCCACCTGGCGGTGGCCGCTCGATGGCCATTAACGCCACACCATCGCCCTGACTGCCGCCAGTCAATGCCCGTCTATTGCCCTGCATTGCGGATGCCTGCCTGAGATGGCCGACATGCCCGCCCCAAACTGGTTGCAAGTGCGCCGTAGCGGAGCACTTGAGCCCTGCCGTGGGAGCCAGTATTCTCCGCGGCCGCGCAGCTCCGGGGTAAAAAAAAGCCCGGATGAAAAACCTGACCCGAAAGCCAACTTATCCCGGCCCAGGCAGGTAACAAGGCGTAGAAAATCTGTGCTGAAAAGCTCTCGACCGACTGTATCGCTGCAGCCGGACGGGAGTTTTTTGCTTTTTTTCGGCCTTGGCTCAGCTCTTGCTAACAGCAATAAAGCTGACCGATCGGATGGTTTTTACAGCAACGAAAAAGGCGCCACACCAGAGCGCCAAGCCAAAAAAACGTGGAACTACCTACTTTGGGAGCAACCGAATGAAACCGATGTGCAAGAGCCTGATGTTGGCCGCCAGTGTGCTGGTGGGGGGGCAGGCCGTGGCTGGCGACCTGTTGCAATGGCAGAACAACAGCCTGACTTACTTGTATGGCAAGAACTTCGAAGTCAACCCGCAGATTCAACAGACGGTGACCTTCGAACACGCCGACGCCTGGAAATACGGCGACAACTTCTTCTTCCTCGACCGGATCTTCTACAACGGCAAGGAAGACGGCAACGTCGGCCCGGACACCTACTACGGCGAGTTCACCCCGCGCCTGTCGTTCGGCAAGATCTTCGACCAGAAGCTGGAGTTCGGCCCGATCAAGGACGTGCTGCTGGCCATGACCTATGAGTTCGGCGAGGGCGACAACGAGTCCTACCTGATAGGTCCCGGTTTCGACCTGGCCGTACCCGGTTTCGACTACTTCCAGTTGAACTTCTACCAGCGCCACACCGAAGGCAGCCGCCCGGGTGACAACGTCTGGCAGATCACCCCGGTCTGGTCCTACACCATTCCCGTGGGCAGCTCGGACATCCTGATCGACGGCTACATGGACTGGGTGGTGGACAACGACCGCAACGCCAAGGGCACCTACCACGCCAACCTGCACTTCAACCCGCAGGTCAAGTACGACCTGGGCAAGGCACTGAACTGGGGCGCCAAGCAGCTGTACGTCGGTTTCGAGTACGACTACTGGAAGAACAAGTACGGTATCGAGGATTCGCGCAACTTCGAAACCAACCAGGACACCGCCAGTCTGTTGGTCAAGTACCACTTCTGATAGTCGCCTGATGCCGCCAGCTCCCCTCTATGTCGGGGAGCTGGCGGCATTCGCCATCAGCCGATGCGCGAACCGGAATCCCGCCAGAATGCCGGATCGGCACTCTTGAGCCGCTCCACCGCGTTGTGAATGTGGCCCAGCGCCGCTTGCCTCGCCCCTTCAATATCCCGCGCCGCAATCGCCGCGTAGACCGCCAGATGCTCGGCACGCACCGTACGCGCAAGATCCTTGCGCCGTTCCTCATTGGAGCGGGTGATGCGGATCGCTTCCTTGATGAATTGCGCAATGAATTCATGCAGGGAGGGATACAGCGGATTGCCGGTGGCCTGGGAAATCGACAAATGGAACGCCAGGTCCTGTTCCACGCCGTCCTGACCTGCCAGTTCGGCGCTATCGATGGCCAACAGCGCCTGATGGATCGCCTGCAGTTGCTGGGGCGTATGACGCTGCGCCGCCAGCGCCGCCGCCTCGCCTTCGATGCCGCGACGCAATTCGGTGACCCTGAGCACCGCCTCGATCGAGCCACGCACATCCAGGTCGATGGTGAACGCCTTGATATGTGCGCCCTCGCAGACCACCGTGCCGCTGCCCTGGCGCACCTCGACCAGCCCCGCCGACTTCAAACGCGATATCGCCTCGCGGATCACCGTGCGGCTAACGCCAAAGCGCTCGCAAAGCACAGGCTCGGTGGGCAGGCGCGCGCCCGGCAGAACCTCGCCATTGGCGATATGTGCCTTGAGTGCTGCGGTGACCTGATCTGCCAGCGTGCCCTTGGCCGAATCCTTGAGCGTCGCCAGGGAGTCGACGGCAGGGGAAGAGTAATCAGGCATGGACATGGGCATCTCGATAATCAAATGGGCTAACGGTACTGCATTTCAGGCACGCCGTCCTGCCCGGTGCCCAACCGTTGAATTCGTATGATGTATTATGTTATCTAAGCCATGTCAGCAAGTCCGATAAAAACAAAATCACCCAAATACAAGAAACAAGGATGGGTAAAGACATGCCTGAATCACTGTCACAAACCGCCTCTCCAACAGCCACCGCCTCCTTCGAGGACCTGGCCTACCGCAAAGTCGCCTGGCGCATCCTGCCGCTGCTGTTGCTGTGCTATCTGGTGGCCTACCTGGACCGGGTCAACGTCGGCTTCGCCAAGTTGCAGATGTCCGAAGACCTGCAGTTTTCCGAAGCGGTCTATGGCCTGGGCGCCGGGATTTTCTTCATTGCCTATTTCCTGGTGGAGATTCCCAGCAACCTGATCCTGCATCGGGTCGGTGCACGCCTGTGGATCGCGCGCATCATGATCAGCTGGGGCGTCATTTCCTCGTGCATGGCCTTCGTCAGCACTCCCACCTCCTTCTATGTCATGCGCTTTTTGCTGGGCATCGCCGAGGCCGGGTTCTATCCGGGGGTCATCCTCTATCTGTCGTATTGGTTCCCCGCAAATCGTCGCGGCAAGATGTACGCGCTGTTCGCCACTGCCGTGCCACTGTCGGGGTTGATTGGCGCACCGCTGTCCGGCTGGATCATGAGCGCCCTCAATGGCCATCAGGGCTTCGCTGGCTGGCAATGGATGTTCTTTCTCGAAGGTTTGCCCTCGGTCCTGGTCGGCGGCCTGGTGATCTATTGCCTTAGCGACCGGATCGCCGACGCTGGCTGGCTGACTCGCGAACAGAAGAGCCTGCTGCAGGCGAGGATCGCGGCCGAGACCGGTAACCACCAGGTACACAGCGTCCGACAAGTGTTCGGACAACCACGGATCTGGCTGCTGACCGCTATCTATTTCTGCATGATCGCCGGCTTCTACACCGTCGGTTTCTGGCTGCCTTCGCTGATTCGCCAGGCCGGAGTCAGCGATGTATTCCAGGTTGGCATGCTCACCGCGATTCCCTACGCGGCGGCGGCACTGACCATGGTGCTGATCTCCCGCAGCGCCGATCGGTTGCGCGAACGTCGCTGGCACCTGGCGCTGACCGCCGTGCTGGGCGGGGTTGGACTGATGATTTCTGCCACCTGGAGCGACAATTTCACGGTGTCGATGATCGGCCTGACCCTGGGCGCCATGGGCGCCTTCAGCACCCTGCCACTGTTCTGGAGCCTGCCCACCGCCTTTCTCGGCGGTACCGCGGCTGCGGCCGGGATTGCCCTGATCAACTCCTGGGGCAACCTCGCCGGTTTCGTTTCGCCCTACCTGATGGGCTTTCTCAAGGACCTGACCCAGAGCACCACGATCGGCATGTACGTGATGGCCAGTGCGCTGTTCGTCGGAGCCCTGCTGGTCTTCAAAATCCCCGGAAAACTGGTCAATCGCTAATAGCTGGAGTCACTCATGAATATTCTTGTCACCGGCGCTGCCGGCTTTCTCGGCCGTCGCCTGATCGACACGCTGCTCGAACGCGGCTCACTGACCGACCGTCACGGCCAACGGCGCCCCATCAAGCGGATAACCGCATTCGATCGGGAACCTGTGCAAGGCCTCGATGACCCGCGGGTCCTGGTCAAGGCTGGGGACATCACCGATCCCCAGGTCCTTGCACACCTGCTAGACGCCGACACCCAGAGCATCTTTCACCTGGCCGCGGTGGTCTCCAGCCAGGCGGAACGGGATTTCGAACTGGGTATGCGGGTCAATTTCAGCGCGACTCAAAGCCTCCTGGAGCGAGCGAGGCAACTGGGCACCTGCCCCAAATGGGTAATGACCAGTTCGGTAGCGGTCTTCGGCGGGCAATTGCCGGACATCGTCGGCGACGATCAGGTATGGGCTCCACAGAGCTCCTATGGCACCCAGAAAGCCATGAACGATTTGTTGCTCGCCGACTATAGCCGGCGCGGCTTCGTCGACGGCCGCAGCCTGCGCATGCCCACCATCGTGGTGCGCCCGGGTAAGCCGAACCTGGCGGCATCGAGCTTTGCCAGCGGGATCATCCGTGAGTCGCTCAACGGCCAGCCTAATGTCTGCCCGGTCCCGTTGAGCACCCGGCTCTGGCTGATGTCCCCGGCCCAGGCCATTGCCAACCTGATTCACGGCCATGAACTGGCCGCCGCGAGCTTGGACCAGGGCCGGGTGATCAACATGCCCGGTCTGTCACAGACGGTGGAACAGATGCTCGATGCACTGCGGGAAGTCGCCGGTGACGCGGTGGCCCGGCAGGTTCAACTGCGACCGGATGCGACCATCGAACGCATCGTCGGCTCCTGGCCGGGAGCCTTCAGCGCGCCTTATGCAATGCAACTGGGCTTCACCGCAGACGCGGATTTTGCCAGCGTGATCCGGCAGTTCATCTGCGACGATCACCACCATCATCCGAGCGACACGAAACCTTTGTAGTGAAATTACGCTGAAAAAAGTACAGCCCCGAATATCTGCAAGAGGCGGCCAAAGGAGCAAGGGCACCAAGCGAATATCGCCCTCAGTTACTTCAGGCCTGCGGCATTCCCGACAGCCCAAGGAAGCGTGCCAGCTCCTCGCGCTTGGCCAGGGCATCGCTGCGCCCCAGTTCGATCAGCTCATTGCAATAGGATGCCTCGAACAGCAGATAGCTCAGCACCCCCGCGCCGCTGGTGCGGGTCGCGCCGGGCCCACGCAGGAACAGCCGCAGGGCCGCCGGCAGCTCCTGCCGATGGCGCGCGGCAATTTCGTCGATCGGCTGGCTCGGGGCAATCACCAGTACGTCCACCGGTGCGATGCCCAGATGGCGGTCGGCCGCACTGCCGGGCAGCAGCCTACTGAAATGGTTGAGTCGCTCCAGCAGTTCGATATCGCTTTCCAGGCTGTCGATAAAGGTGCTGTTGAGCATATGGCCACCGATCTGCGCCAGGGTCGGCTCCTGCCCGGTATAGGCGCGTTGCAGGCTGCTGTCCGGATCATTGCCCCGAGGGTTGCCGCTGACCCCCACCACCAGCACCCGGCTGGCCCCCAGGTGCAAGGCCGGGCTGATGGGCGCCGACTGGCGTACTGCACCGTCACCAAAGTACTCCTGGTCGAGCTTCACCGGCGCAAATAGCAGCGGGATCGCCGAACTGGCCAGCAGGTGGTCCACCGTCAGGTGCGTGGGCACGCCAATCCGTCGATGGCGCAACCAAGGCTCGATCACCCCGCCGCCTTCATAGAAGGTCACGGCCTGGCCGGACTCATAACCGAAGGCAGTCACCGCCACCGCGTGCAATTGCCCCTGGGCAATGGCCTGGCGAATGCCCGAAAGGTGCATGTGCTGGTTGAGCAGATCGCGCAACGGCGAGCTGTTGATCAGTGCCACTGGCACCTGGGCGCCCAGACCCAGCAGGCTGTGGCCAACGAAACGGCTGGCCTGGCGAATCACCCCGGACCAGTCGCTGCGCATCACTTGGTCGCTGCTGAAATTGCGCCAAAAGGCCGTGAGGCGTTCGATTGCCGCGGAAAAATCCGCCGCGCCACTGGCCAGGCTGACGGCATTGATGGCTCCGGCAGAGGTGCCGACAATCACCGGGAACGGATTGCGCGCCCCCGGGCCCGAGAGCTCGGCAATCGCCGCCAGCACGCCCACCTGGTAGGCCGCTCGGGCACCACCACCGGAAAGAATCAACCCCGTGACAGGTTCTGCCGCACTCATCCACTCACTCCATCCATGGCGCCCTGGGGCCGCTGGTCAATGCCTGGGGGTCAACCGCGCTTGCTATAGAGCCTGGGCTCGCCCGGTGGCCGGCTCTTGAAGCGTCGATGGGCCCAAAGGTACTGCTCGGGGCAGGCGCGCAACGCCGTTTCTACCCATTGGTTGATGCGCAGGCAATCTTGTTCTTCGCTGGCACCGGGAAAGTCCGTCAAGGGTGCGTGGATCACCAGGCGATAACCTTTGCCGTCGGCCAGGCGCTCCTGGGTGAAGGGCACCACCAGCGCCTTGCCCAGGCGAGCGAACTTGCTGGTAGCAGTGACGGTCGCTGCCTGGATGCCGAACAGCGGCACGAAGATGCTTTGCTTGATGCCGTAGTCCTGATCCGGTGCATACCAGATCGCTCGGCCGGAGCGCAGCAGCTTGAGCATGCCGCGCACGTCGTCGCGCTCTACCGCCAGGGAGTCCAGGTTGTGCCGCTCGCGGCCACAGCGCTGAATGAAGTCGAACAGCGGGTTCTTGTGCTCGCGGTACATGCCGTCGATGGTGTGCTGCTGGCCGAGCAGTGCTGCGCCGATCTCCAGGGTGGTGAAATGCGCGGCCATCAGGATCACCCCTCGCCCTTCACGCTGGGCCTGCTTGAGGTGCTCCAGGCCCTCGATATGGGCCAGGCGCGCCAGGCGCGGCTTGGACCACCACCAGCTCATGGCCATCTCGAAAAAGGCGATGCCGGTGGAGGCGAAGTTTTCCTTGAGCAGGCGCTTGCGCTCTGCGGCGGATTTCTCCGGGAAACACAACTCCAGGTTACGTTGGGCAATGGCGCGCCGGGCGCCGGCCACCCGGTACATCAGCGCGCCCAGGGCACGACCGACTTGCAGGAGCACGGGATAGGGCAACTGGACGATCAGCCACAGCAGCCCAAGGCCCAGCCACAGCGGCCAGAAACGGGGGGAAAGAAATGCAGCTCGAAAACGCGGGCGATCCATTACAGATTCCGGGACAGACAACAAGGTCGCGCATTCTACATCGGTTCGACCTGGCTTGCGGCCCGCGGGCGATCTCGTTATAAGTCTCGGCACTTTCAGTGACAAGCCGCCTTCTGCAAACCATGAGCCAAACCGAATCGCTAGACCAAGACCCTGTGTTCCAGTTAAAGGGCAGCATGCTCGCCATCACGGTCCTGGAACTGGCCCGCAACGACCTGGAAGGCCTGGATCGCCAACTGGCGGCGAAAGTCGCCCAGGCCCCGAATTTCTTCAGTAATGCACCGCTTGTGCTGGCGCTGGACAAGCTGCCGGCTGCCGAGGGCTCAGTGGACCTGCCCGGGCTGATGCGCGTCTGCCGCCATCACGGCCTGCGGACCCTGGCGATTCGCGCCAGCCGCATCGAGGACATTGCCGCGGCGATTGCCGTCGATCTGCCGGTGCTGCCGCCGTCCGGCGCCCGTGAGCGGCCGCTCGAACCGCCGGAAAGCGAAGTCAAGAAAGTGCCGGAAAAGCCCCCGGAGCCCGCGGTCAAACCGACCCGCATCATCACCTCGCCAGTACGCGGCGGACAGCAGATCTATGCCCAGGGTGGCGATCTGGTGGTGGTGTCTTCGGTCAGCCCGGGCGCGGAACTTCTCGCCGATGGCAATATCCATGTATACGGCCCAATGCGCGGCCGGGCCCTGGCAGGCGTCAAGGGCGACACCAAGGCGCGGATCTTCTGTCAGCAATTGAGCGCTGAACTGATCTCCATCGCCGGCCAATACAAGGTTTCCGAGGACCTGCGACGCGATCCGCTGTGGGGCTCGGGAGTCCAGGTCAGCCTGTCGGGTGACGTGTTGAACATCACACGTCTTTAACGGATACTGCCGCATTTTCCAAACATCTCTAAAACCTAGCGATAACGGCTCAAACGAAGTAGGAAATTGGCAATCAGCAGTGTTTACCGAGGTAAATCCTGCCGCTGACCGAACTCCAGCCAAGGCTGTCCGACTGCAGTAGTTTTCATAGAGATGTTTTTCAGGGGCTAAAAGTCCTTTTTCCTTAGGGGTGAAACACCTTGGCCAAGATTCTCGTGGTTACATCCGGCAAGGGTGGTGTGGGTAAAACCACCACCAGCGCCGCTATCGGTACCGGCCTCGCTCTGCGCGGCCACAAAACAGTGATCGTCGACTTCGACGTCGGCCTGCGTAACCTCGACCTGATCATGGGCTGCGAGCGTCGCGTGGTGTACGACTTCGTCAACGTGGTCAATGGCGAAGCCAACCTGCAGCAAGCCCTGATCAAAGACAAGCGCCTGGAAAACCTCTACGTACTGGCTGCCAGCCAGACCCGCGACAAAGACGCGCTGACCCTGGAAGGCGTGGAAAAAGTCCTGATGGAACTCAAGGAAACCTTCGAGTTCGTGGTCTGCGACTCCCCGGCCGGTATCGAGAAAGGCGCGCACCTGGCCATGTACTTCGCTGACGAAGCGATTGTCGTGACCAACCCGGAAGTGTCTTCGGTACGCGACTCCGACCGCATGCTCGGCCTGTTGGCGAGCAAATCCCGTCGCGCCGAAAAAGGCGAAGACGCGATCAAGGAACACCTGCTGCTGACCCGCTACAACCCGGAGCGCGTGAGCAACGGCGAAATGCTCGGCGTTGAAGACGTCAAAGAAATTCTTGCGGTGACCCTGCTGGGCGTCATCCCGGAATCCCAGGCAGTGCTCAAGGCCTCCAACCAGGGCGTGCCGGTGATTCTCGATGACCAGAGCGATGCGGGCCAGGCCTACAGCGATGCGGTTGACCGCCTGCTGGGCAAAACCGTGGAACACCGGTTCCTTGATGTCGAGAAGAAGGGATTCTTCGAGCGCCTGTTTGGAGGTAGATAATGAATCTTTTTGACTTCTTTCGTGCCAACAAAAAGGTCAGTACCGCGTCGGTAGCGAAAGAGCGTCTACAGATCATCGTGGCGCATGAACGCGGCCAGCGCAGCACCCCTGATTACTTGCCGGCCTTGCAGAAGGAACTGGTGGAAGTGATCCGCAAGTACGTCAATATCGGGTCCGACGACGTGCACGTCGCTCTGGAAAACCAGGGCAGCTGCTCGATCCTGGAACTCAATATCACCCTGCCCGATCGCTGATCGGTCCTGCAGGAGCCACGGCGGCTCGCTGGCCTCATGCACTGCATCGAGGCCGGCGAGCCGCCGTTGGCGTTTGTTACGAGGCTGTTTTAATGCCGTTGTCGAATATTCACATCCTGCACCAGGACGCCGCCGTCCTGGTGGTGAACAAACCTACCCTGCTGCTTTCCGTCCCCGGCCGCGCCGATGACAACAAGGACTGCCTGATCACCCGCCTGCAGGAAAACGGTTACCCCGAGGCGCTGATCGTGCACCGCCTGGATTGGGAAACCTCAGGCATCATTCTTCTGGCTCGGGACCCGGACACCCATCGCGAGCTGTCACGACAGTTTCATGATCGTGAAACTGAAAAGGCCTACACCGCACTCTGCTGGGGCCAGCCGGAACTGGACAGCGGCAGCATCGACCTGCCCTTGCGCTACGACCCGCCGACCAAGCCTCGGCATGTGGTGGACCATGAGCACGGCAAGCACGCCCTGACCTTCTGGAAAGTGCTGGAGCGCTGCGGCGACTGGTGCCGGGTCGAGCTGACCCCCATCACCGGCCGCTCCCATCAATTGCGCGTGCATATGCTGTCCATCGGTCATCCGCTGCTGGGCGATGGCCTGTATGCCCACGCCGCAGCCCTCGCTGCCTGGCCGCGCCTGTGCCTGCACGCCAGCATGCTCAGCTTCACCCACCCGCAGAGCGGCGAGCGCTTGCGCTTCAACTGCCCGGCGCCGTTCTGAAGCCATCAGCTGCAAGGGCCGGCTTGCCGGCGATGGCGCACCGAGAGGCGTGCCCGGCTCATTGCAGCCTTCGCTGGCAAGCCAGCTCCTACAAGGCACGCCTATACGTTAAACTCGCGCCACTGCTGTCTGGAGCTACTTATGCGCGAAGAGTTGAACCAAGGCCTGATCGACTTCCTCAAGGCCTCCCCTACCCCTTTCCACGCCACTGCCAGCCTTGTTCAGCGCCTGGAAGCGGCGGGTTACCAGCGCCTCGACGAACGCGAGCCCTGGACCACCGAGGCCAACGGCCGCTACTACGTCACCCGTAACGATTCCTCGATTGTCGCCGTCAAGCTGGGCCGGCATTCGCCGCTGCAAAGCGGCATCCGCATGGTCGGCGCCCACACCGACAGCCCCTGCCTGCGGGTCAAGCCGCAACCGGAACTGCAACGCCAGGGTTTCTGGCAACTGGGGGTGGAAGTCTACGGCGGCGCACTGCTGGCACCCTGGTTCGACCGCGACCTGTCCCTGGCCGGCCGCGTGACCTTCCGCCGCGACGGCAAGGTGGAAAGCCAGCTGATCGACTTCAAGGCACCGATCGCGATCATTCCCAACCTGGCCATTCACCTCAACCGTGAAGCCAACCAGGGCTGGGCGATCAATGCGCAGAACGAGCTGCCGCCGATCCTCGCCCAGTTTGCCGGTGACGAGCGGGTGGACTTCCGCGCCGTGCTCACCGACCAGTTGGCCCGCGAACACGGCCTGAACGCCGATGTGGTGCTGGACTACGAGCTGAGCTTCTACGACACCCAGAGCGCTGCGGTCATTGGCCTGCACGGCGACTTCATCGCCGGCGCGCGCCTGGACAACCTGCTGTCGTGCTACGCCGGGCTGCAGGCCCTGCTGACGGCCGACAGCGAGGAAACCTGCGTGCTGGTGTGCAACGACCACGAGGAAGTGGGCTCCTGCTCGGCCTGTGGCGCCGACGGCCCGATGCTCGAACAGACCCTGCAACGCCTGCTGCCCGAGGGCGACGAGTTGGTGCGCACGATCCAGAAATCCCTGCTGATTTCCGCCGACAACGCCCACGGCGTGCACCCCAACTACGCCGACAAGCACGACGCCAACCACGGCCCCAAGCTCAATGCCGGCCCGGTGATCAAGGTCAACAGCAACCAGCGCTACGCCACCAACAGCGAAACCGCCGGCTTCTTCCGCCATCTGTGCATGGCCGAAGAAGTGCCGGTGCAAAGCTTCGTGGTGCGCAGCGACATGGGTTGCGGCTCCACCATCGGCCCGATCACCGCCAGCCACCTGGGGGTGCGCACCGTGGATATCGGCCTGCCGACCTTCGCCATGCACTCGATCCGCGAACTCTGCGGCAGCCACGACCTGGCCCACCTGGTCAAGGTGCTCAGCGCCTTCTACGCCAGCCACGAATTGCCCTGATTGGCCCCCGCCACGCCGCCGGCGCCGTTACGCCGCCGGCGTGGCACGGGTCGCACCGGCGGGCGCTGATGCATATCAACCCGGGTCGCGACAAAGCGACCTAGACTTATGAGTATCCTTCCTGACAAGGCCGTCGCCATGATCTCGATGTCTTCATTCCACTCCATGCTCATCCCGATCCTCTCGGGCATGATCCTCCTGGCCATCGGCTTCAACTTCCGGGACAAGAACCTCGGCGTGTTCAGCATGTGGGTCGGCATGCTGCTGATCCTCGGCACCGTGGTCTACAAGATCCTGGCCAAGCTCGCGGAATAAATCCGCCCCATGCCCTCGCATTGAATGGGGGGGCCTCGTACACTCGGTCGATCCGCATTTCCAAGGTTGACCGCCCAGTGTTCGCTCGTTTCTTCGCCCTGCCCTGCACCCTGCTCGTTTGCCTGCTGACCCTCCTGCCCCTGGCCAATGCCCAGGCAGTGGGCCTGCCGGGCTTGCTGGGCAATCAGAGCAAGGCGCAGCCGCAGGCCGAGGAACCCTTGGGGCAGTCATTGGACGAAGTGATCAAGTCCCTGGAGAACGACCAGCAGCGGGCCAAGTTGCTGGCCGACCTGAAGAAGCTGCGGGATGTCACGAAAAAGGCCCAGCCGGCTGCCGAGGAAGGGGTGCTGGGGCTGATCGGCGGCACCTTGTCGAACCTGGAGAAGCAGTTTTCCGGCGCCGACAGCCCGCTCACCCGCTGGAGCGACGAGTTCGACCAGGCCCAGGAAGAACTCTCGGCGCTGATGCTGCCGGCCAGCCAATGGTTGCCGATCATCTTCGCCTTCGCCCTGATCCTCATGGTCTGGAGCCTACTGGCGGCGGCGCTGATCTGGCTCAGCCACCGGGTGCGCCTGCGCTTCGGCCTGACCGACGAGCTGCCGCAGCACCCCAAGACCTGGGACCTGCTGCGCTTTGCCTTGCGCAAGCTCGGCCCCTGGCTGATCGCCCTGTTGATCACCGTGTACCTGACCTACTCCCTGCCCTCGTCCCTGGGCAAGCAACTGGCCATGGTGCTGGCCTATGCCCTGGTGGTGGGCACCTGTTTCTCGGCGATCTGCGTGGTGGCGTTTTCCGTGCTCGACGGCCCCCATCGCCATCGCGCCCTGTATATCCTGCGACGCCAGGCGTTTCGCCCGCTGTGGTGGATCGGCAGCTTCGCCGCCTTCGGCGAGGCCCTGAGCGACCCGCGCATGGTAGCCAGCCTGGGCCAGCACCTGGCCCACACCGCCGCAACCTTTGCCAATGTCATGGCGGCGCTGTCCACCGGGGTGTTCATCCTGCGCTTCCGTCGGCCGATCGCCCACCTGATCCGCAACCAGCCGCTGTCCCGACGCCTGACCCGCCGGGCCCTGAGCGATACCATCGAGATCATCGGCACCTTCTGGTACCTGCCGGCGCTGGTGCTGGTGGGCATTTCGCTGTTCGCCACCTTTGTCTCCGCCGGCGACACCAGCACCGCCCTGCGCCAGTCGCTGCTGTGCACCGTGCTGCTGGTGCTGTGCATGGTGATCAACGGCCTGGTGCGCCGCCACGCCCTCAAGCCGCAACGCGGGCACAAGCGCCATGCCCTGTATTCCGAACGACTCAAGAGCTTCTTCTATACCCTGGCCCACCTGGCGGTCTGGTTGGCCTTTATCGAACTTGGCCTGCGGGTCTGGGGCTTGTCGCTGATCCGTTTCACCGAAGGCGACGGCCATGAGGTCAGCATCAAGCTGTTCAGCCTCGCGGGTACATTGCTGTTCGCCTGGCTGATCTGGATTCTCGCCGACACCGCGGTGCACCACGCCCTGACCCGCTCGCGCAAGGGACTGGCCAACGCTCGGGCGCAAACCATGATGCCGTTGATCCGCAACGTGCTGTTCGTGGCCATTTTCATCATTGCCAGCATCGTTGCCCTGGCCAACATGGGCATGAACGTCACGCCGCTGCTGGCCGGTGCCGGGGTCATCGGCCTGGCCATCGGCTTTGGCGCCCAGTCGCTGGTGGCGGACTTGATCACCGGCCTGTTCATCATCATCGAGGACTCCCTGGCCATCGACGACTATGTGGATGTCGGCGGCCACCTGGGCACGGTCGAGGGCCTGACTATCCGCACCGTGCGCCTGCGGGACATCGACGGCATCGTCCACACCATCCCGTTCAGCGAGATCAAGAGCATCAAGAACTACTCCCGGGAGTTCGGCTACGCGATCTTCCGCGTGGCGATCCCCTACAACATGGAGATCGACGACGCGATCAAGCTGATGCGCGATGTCGGCCAGAAAATGCGCACCGACCCGCTGCAGCGGCGCAATATCTGGTCGCCCCTGGAGATCCAGGGGGTGGAGAGCTTCGAGTCCGGCAGCGCCATTCTCCGCGCCCGCTTCAAGACCGCGCCGATCAAGCAATGGGAAGTGTCCCGGGCCTTCAACCTGTCGCTCAAGCGCCACCTCGACGAAGCCGGGCTGGACCTGGCCACCCCGCGCATGAGCATCCAGGTGATCACCGCCGGCGGCGGCAACGGAAAGGAATAGCCCGGTAGGAGCCGGCTTGCCGGCGAAGAAGCCCTAAAGCCGTGCCCAGCCCTTCGCCGGCACCGGCGGCACGTTCCTAGAGCACATCCACACCCACATGAATGGCGTCGTGGCGCCAGAACTCCAGATCGCAATCGATCAGCCGCTGGTGCTGGTCATAGTTGACCCGGGCGATACGCAGCCCGGGGCTGCCCACCGATACCTTCAAGGCTGCCGCCGCTTCAGCGGGCAATGAAGTCGGTACTATTTCAAAACGCACCCGCCCGTAATGCAGGTCGTAATGCCGGGCATAAAGCTCGGTGATCGGCTGGTTCAGGTCGAACTCGAGAATGTTCGGGAAGTACCTGGGGTTCAGGTAGTGCTCCACATAGAGCACCAGTCGCTGATCAATGCGCCGGGCTCGGCAGATCTGGATCACGCTGGACAGCGCCGGCAGCTGCAACCAGGCACAGACCGCCGCCGACGCCGGCATCAGCCGCGCAGAGATCACTTCAGTGGATGGCACCCGGCCCTGGGCGCTGACCATGGCGTGGAAGTGGCTACGCTGCATCAGGTTGTAGGCCAGGCGTGGCGGCGAGACGAACCAGCCGCGGCGCTCCTCGCGGTAGATCTGCCCCTGGGCTTCCAATTGCAGCAACGCTTCACGCACGGTGATTCGCGTGGTGGCGAACAGCTCGCTGAGCTTGCGCTCGGCCGGCAGCTTGCTGCCCGGCGCCAGCAGGCCATGGGCGATCTGCTCTTGCAGCACCTGGCCGATGGCTGTCACCGCTTTGGTTGCATCAATACGCATCAACGTTACCTATCTGGACTAGACCAGCACTGTTTCAGGGCGACTCAACGACCTGACCAGCCCTCTGTTGCTCTCTCGCCAGCCTAGGCAAGCCAGATGAACGAGAGATGACAAAGCCCGTAATCGACCCGTTCACTGGCCTGCAAATTATCCGCCAGGTCCTTGCCTGCCGGGTGTTTGCCCATGATCTACGCTTACTCCGCCAACGCACCTCCAAGGCCGTACCCGGGCCTTTGCCGCTGGCGCCGACATCAAAGTGTCATCCAACAGGCTTAGATTGGCTCAGGTATTGCTGACCTAGACCAACCCACCGCAAGACCGTTGATAACAACGCAGCGTTGAACACGCCCAAAGGAGCTTCGGATGAAACAGCTTTTCCTGGCCTCACTCTTAGGTTCGACCATCGCCCTGTGCACCTCTGCCATGGCCGCTGACAACGATTTGAAAGCCCTGGAAACCGCCGCCAAGGCGGAAGGTGCGGTCAACAGCGTCGGCATGCCCGACGACTGGGCCAACTGGAAGGGCACCTGGGAAGACCTGGCGAAAACCTATGGCCTCAAGCACATCGACACCGATATGAGCTCGGCCCAGGAAATCGCCAAGTTCGCCGCCGAGAAGGACAACGCCAGTGCCGATATCGGCGACGTCGGCGCGGCCTTCGGCCCGATTGCGGTCAAGCAGGGTGTGGTCCAGCCCTACAAGCCAAGCACCTGGGCCCAGGTCCCGGACTGGGCCAAGGACAAGGACGGCAATTGGGCCCTGGCCTACACCGGCACCATTGCCTTCATCATCAACAAGAAGCTGCTGCACGGTTCCGAAGCCCCCAAGAGCTGGGCCGACCTGGAAAAGGGCAAGTACAAGGTTTCCATCGGTGACGTGAGCACCGCTGCCCAGGCCGCCAACGGCGTACTGGCCGCCGCCATCGCCAAGGGTGGCGACGAGAAGAACATCCAGCCGGCGCTGCTGATGTTCGCCGAGATCGCCAAGCAGGGTCGTCTGTCGCTGGCCAACCCGACCATCGCCACCATGGAGAAGGGTGAAGTGGAAGTGGGCGTGGTCTGGGACTTCAACGGCCTGAGCTACCGCAACAAGATGGTCAACAAGGACGATTACGAAGTACTGATTCCGTCCGACGGCTCGGTGATCTCCGGCTACACCACCATCATCAACAAGTACGCCAAGCACCCGAACGCCGCCAAGCTGGCCCGCGAGTACATCTTCAGCGACGCCGGGCAGATCAACCTGGCCCGTGGCAACGCCCGGCCGATCCGTGCCGAGCACGTAACCCTGCCAGCGGAAGTCAAGGCCAACCTGCTGCCTAACGAACAGTACAAGCACGTGACCCCGATCAAGGACGCCGACGCCTGGGAGAAAACCTCCAAGGGCCTGCCGCAGAAGTGGCAGGAAGAAGTGATCATCAACATGCAGTAAGGCTGCATCCCTGTAGGAGCCGGCTTGCCGGCGAATGGCCCCTCCGCGCTACCCAGACCAGCGCACAAGAGCCTTCGCCGGCAAGCCGCTTCCCACACCTTTGATCCCGGAGTCCTCCACCTCATGAAGCACAACGTCATCCTTGTGGTGCTCGACGGCCTCAACCACGAAGTGGCCCGCCACGCCATGGGGCACCTGCAAGCCCATGTCGCTGCCGGTCGCGCTGCCTTGTACAAGCTGCAATGCGAACTGCCCGCGCTGTCCCGCCCGCTCTACGAATGCATCCTCACCGGCGTCACGCCAATCGACAGCGGCATCGTGCACAACCAGGTCTCGCGCCTGTCCACCCAACGCAGCATCTTCCACTACGCCCGCGATGCCGGCCTGTGCACCGCCGCGGCGGCCTATCACTGGGTCAGCGAACTCTACAACCGCAGCCCCTTCAACGCGCCACGGGATCGCCACACCAGCGACGCCGAACTGCCGATCCAGCATGGCCATTTCTACTGGAACGACCACTACCCCGATTCCCACCTGTTCGCCGATGCCGAGGACCTGCGCCTGCGCCACCAGCCAAACCTGCTGCTGGTGCATCCGATGAATATCGACGACGCCGGCCACAAGCACGGCCTGGACAGCGCCCAGTACCGCAACAGCGCACGCTCGGCGGACATCATCCTCGCCGACTACCTGCAAGGCTGGCTCGACGCCGGCTACCAGGTGCTGGTGACCGCCGACCACGGCATGAACAACGATCGCTCGCACAATGGCCTGCTGGCCGAGGAGCGCGAAGTGCCACTGTTCGTGTTTGGCGCAGCCTTCAGCCTCGACCCCGGCGCCGTGCCTAAGCAGACCGAGTTGTGCGGCACCGTTTGCCAACTACTGGGCGTGGCCCATGACAAACCCTTCTGCCGGGAGCTGTTGAAGTGAACTCAGTGACCCGCGGCAAATGGCTGGCAGCCCTGTGCCTGGTGCCTTTCGCCCTGTTCTTTATCCTGTTCCAGCTGGCGCCCCTGGTGTGGGTGCTGATCAACAGCCTGCAATCCGAGGAGTTCGGCTGGGGCCTGGCCAACTTCACTAGGATCTTCAGTTCGAAGTTCTACCTGCAGGCGATCCAGTACAGCCTGGAGATCAGTTTCTGGTCCAGCCTGTTCGGCATCGTCATCGCCATACTCGGCAGCTACTCGCTGCGCCGGGTGGACTCCAAGCTGCGCAACTTCGTCAACGCCTTCGCCAACATGACCAGCAACTTTGCTGGCGTGCCCCTGGCCTTCGCCTTCATCATCCTGCTGGGCTTCAACGGCGCCATCACCCTCATGCTCAAGCAGTCGGGGATCATTGAGGACTTCAACCTCTACTCCAAGACCGGGCTGATCATTCTCTACACCTACTTCCAGATCCCCTTGGGGGTGCTGCTGCTGTACCCGGCCTTCGACGCCCTGCGCGAAGACTGGCGTGAATCCGCGGCCTTGCTGGGGGCCAATGGCTGGCAGTTCTGGCGGCATATCGGCCTACCGGTGCTGACCCCGGCGCTGCTGGGCACCTTCGTGATCCTGCTGGCCAACGCCCTGGGCGCCTATGCCACGGTGTATGCCCTGACCACCGGCAATTTCAACGTGCTGCCGATCCGCATCGCCGCCATGGTGTCCGGGGATATTTCCCTGGACCCCAACATGGCCAGCGCCCTGGCGGTAGTGCTGGTGGCCCTGATGACCCTGGTGACCATCGTCCATCAACTGCTGCTGAAGAGGAGCTACCATGTCGCGCGCTGAACCCGGCTCCGCCCACCTCTATCACCGCTGCGTGGCCTACCTGCTGTTCGCCATCCTGCTGCTGCCGTTGCTGGGGACCTTCGTCTATTCCATCGCCAGCAGTTGGTCGGCGACCATCCTGCCCAGCGGCTTCACCTTCAAGTGGTACGTGCAGCTGTGGAGCGACCCGCGCTTTCTCAGTGCCTTCGGCCAGTCGCTGCTGGTGTGCGTCGGCGCGCTGGTGCTGTCGGTGGTGCTGATCCTGCCACTGCTGTTCGTGGTGCACTACCACTTTCCCAGGCTCGATGCGCTGATGAACATCCTGATCCTGCTGCCCTTCGCGGTGCCGCCGGTGGTGTCTTCGGTGGGCCTGCTGCAACTCTATGGTTCCGGGCCCCTGGCCATGGTCGGCACGCCGTGGATTCTGATCGGCTGCTATTTCACCGTGGCACTGCCGTTCATGTACCGGGCCATCACCAACAACCTGCAGGCGATCAACCTGCGGGACCTGATGGACGCCGCCCAGCTGCTAGGCGCCAGCACCTGGCAGGCAGCCTTCCTGGTGGTGCTGCCGAACCTGCGCAAGGGCCTGATGGTGGCGCTGCTGCTGTCGTTCTCCTTCCTGTTCGGCGAATTCGTGTTCGCCAACATCCTGGTGGGCACCCGTTATGAAACCCTGCAGGTGTACCTGAACAACATGCGCAACAGCAGCGGCCATTTCACCAGCGCCCTGGTGATCTCCTATTTCTTCTTTGTGCTGGTTCTGACCTGGGCCGCCAATACCTTGAACAAGGACAAGAGCCAATGAGCTTCGTCAGCGTCCAACACCTGCAAAAGAACTACGCCGGCACCACGGTGTTCAGCGATATCAACTGCGAGATCCACAAGGGCGAGTTCGTCACCCTGCTGGGCCCCTCCGGCTGCGGCAAGTCGACCCTGCTGCGCTGCATCGCCGGGCTGACCCCGGTGGACAGCGGCAAGATCCTCCTCGACGGCCAGGACATCGTGCCCCTGAGCCCGCAGAAACGCGGGATCGGTATGGTGTTCCAGAGCTACGCGCTGTTCCCCAACATGACCGTGGAGCAGAACGTGGCCTTCGGCCTGCGCATGCAGAAGGTAGGGGCCGACGACAGCCGTAAAAGAGTGCTGGAAGCCCTGCAACTGGTGGAACTCAACGACTTCGCCGGTCGCTACCCGCACCAGCTTTCAGGCGGCCAGTGCCAGCGGGTGGCCCTGGCCCGCTCCCTGGTGACCCGGCCACGCCTGCTGTTGCTCGATGAGCCGCTATCGGCCCTCGATGCGCGGATTCGCAAGCACCTGCGCGAACAGATCCGCGCTATCCAGCGCGAGCTGGGCCTGACCACCATCTTCGTCACCCATGACCAGGAAGAGGCCCTGACCCTGTCCGACCGGATCTTCCTGATGAACCAGGGCAAGATCGTCCAGAGCGGCGATGCCGAAACCCTCTATACCGCCCCGGTGGATGTGTTCGCCGCGGGTTTTATCGGCAATTACAACCTGCTGGACGCGGCCAGCGCCAGCAAGCTGTTGCAGCGTCCGGTGCACAGCCGCATCGCCATTCGCCCGGAAGCCATAGAGCTGAAGAAGGACGGCCAGCTCGACGCACTGATTCGCAGCCACAGCCTGCTGGGCAACGTGATCCGCTATCGGGTCGAGGCCCGCGGCGTGGAACTGGTGGTAGACGTACTCAACCGCTCGGCCGACGACCTGCATGCCGATGGCCAACGCCTGGCGCTGGCCATCGATCCCGCGGCCCTGTGTGAGGTAGCCTGATGGCTTTCACGCGATTGATCCTGAAGAGAGAGCTGCACTGATGGCCCTGGCAATTTTTGATCTGGACGAAACCCTGATTCACGGCGACTGCGCCACCCTCTGGAGCGAGCAGATGGGGCGCCTGGGCTGGGTCGACAGCGAGTCGTTCATGCGCCGCAACAACGAACTGATGGACGCCTACAGCCACGGCAAGCTGGCCATGGAGGAGTTCATGCTCTTCAGCCTGGAGCCCATGGCCGGACGCACCCCGGAAGAAGTGGCCCACCTGGTGGAGCCCTGGGTCGAGGACGTGATCGAGCCGATCATTTTCAGCGAAGCCTGCAAGGCCATTGCCGCCCACCGCAAGGCCGGCGACCGGATCCTGGTGATCTCGGCCTCGGGCACCCACCTGGTGACACCGATTGCCGCACGCCTGGGCATCGACGAAGTGCTGGGAATCGAGCTGGAAGTGCTGCATGGGGTCTATACCGGCCACACCGTCGGAACCCTGACCTACCGTGAGGGCAAGATCACCCGCTTGCTGGAGTGGCTGGATGCCGAGGAAGAGAACCTGGAGGGCGCGACCTTCTATTCCGATTCGCGCAACGACCTGCCGCTGCTGCTCAAGGTCGACCACCCCCAAGTGGTGAACCCCGACCCGGTGCTGCGTGAACATGCGGAGCAAGCCGGCTGGCCGATCCACCACTGGAAGTAACCCGACCGCCCATGCAGGAGCTGGCTCGCCAGCGAAAAGCTCGAAAGCTTCGCCGACGTGCCGGCTCCTTCATAAGTCAACTGAGGCTGGGGTCGATCACCAGCACCAGCTTGCCCGAGACCTGATTGCCGGCCAGCTCGTTGAAGGCGGCTTCAGCATCCTCGATCGGGAAGGTCATGGCCAGCTGCGGGCTCAGGCGCCCCTCGCTGAACAGCGGCCAGACGTTCTGCCCCAGGTCACTGAGCAGGTCGGCCTTGAACTGCTCGTCGCGGCTGCGCAGGGTCGAACCCAGCAACTGGATGCGCTTGCCCAGCACCTGGGCCAGGTCGAGCTGGGTTTCCCGGCCACCCATCAGGCCGATCAGCACCCAGCGACCATCCAGGGCCAGCAGCTTGAGGTTGTCGGCCGCATAGTTGGCGCCCACCGGGTCCAGGACCACATCGAAAGGCCCGACATCCCGCAGTGCTTGCAAGCCATCGGTACGGACTACCCCGCCCTGGGCGCCAAGGCTTTCACAGTACGCCAGGCGATCAGCAGAACCGACGCTGACCCAGCATGGGCTGCCAAAGGCCTTGCACAGCTGGATTGCTGCCGAACCGACGCCACTGGCACCGGCGTGCAGCAGCACTTTCTCCCCGGGCTTGAGCGCCGCCAGCTGGAACAGGTTGAGCCAGGCCGTGCTGTAGACCTCGGGCAAGGCTGCGGCCTGCACCAGGGACAAGCCTTCGGGCACCGGCAGCACATGCCGCGCATCCACCACCACTTCCTCGGCCATGCCGCCACCGGCCAATAGCGCGCAAACCCGGTCACCTACCTGCCACGACGAACCTGGCCCGACTTCGCTGATCACCCCGGAACACTCCAGCCCAAGCACCTGGCTGGCCCCGGGAGGTGGAGGATAGAGCCCCGCACGCTGCAACAAGTCGGCCCGATTGAGGCCCGCCGCCGCTACCCGGATACGCACCTGCCCCGCATCGCAGGGCGGGCTTGGCTCTTCAACCCACTGCACTTGACCTTCAACGCCTTGCAATGCTTTCACAGTGCCTCCATAGTGAGTCTGGACTGAGCCCGGAGCGGTAGCACCGGGCTTTTTGCATTATGCGACCGGTCCTTATGGAACCGGCGACTTCAAAGACGGCCTAATATGCGTTATCAATTGCCCCCGCGTCGAATCAGCATGAAGCATTTGTTCCCCAGCACCGCCCTCGCTCTTTTCATTGGTCTCGGCCTCTTGCCGATGTCGACCAATACGTTCGCAGCCAACAGCTGGGACAATCTTCAGCCTGATCGCGATGAGGTAATTGCCAGCCTCAATGTTGTTGAACTGCTCAAGCGCCACCACTACAGCAAGCCACCGCTGGACGATGCGCGCTCGGTGATCATCTACGACAGCTACCTGAAGCTGCTGGACCCGTCGCGCAGCTACTTTCTGGCCAGCGACATCGCGGAATTCGACAAATGGAAAACCCAGTTTGACGACTTCCTCAAGAGCGGCGACCTGAACGCCGGCTTCACCATCTACAAGCGCTATCTGGACCGGGTCAAATCCCGTCTCGATTTCGCCCTGGCGGAGCTCAATAAAGGCGTCGACAAGATCGACTTCACCGCCAAGGAAAACCTGCTGATCGATCGCAAGGACGCTCCCTGGCTCAAGACCACCGCAGAACTCGACGACCTATGGCGCAAACGCGTCAAGGACGAAGTGCTGCGGATGAAGATCGCTGGCAAGGATCCCAAGCAGATCCAGGAAACCCTGACCAAGCGCTACAAGAACCAGCTGGCGCGCCTGGACCAGACCCGGGCCGAGGACATCTTCCAGGCCTATATCAACACCTTCGCCATGTCCTACGACCCGCACACCAACTATCTGTCGCCGGATAACGCGGAAAACTTCGACATCAACATGAGCCTGTCCCTGGAAGGCATCGGCGCTGTGCTGCAAAGCGACAATGACCAGGTCAAGGTGGTGCGCCTGGTGCCGGCCGGCCCGGCGGACAAGACCAAGCAAGTGGCTCCCGCGGACAAGATCATCGGCGTTGCCCAGGGCGACAAGGAAATGGTCGACGTGGTGGGCTGGCGCCTGGACGAAGTGGTCAAGCTGATCCGCGGTCCGAAAGGCACCCTGGTGCGCCTGGAGGTGATCCCGGCCAGCAATGCACCGAACGACCAGACCAGCAAGATCGTGCCCATCACTCGTGAAGCGGTGAAGCTCGAAGACCAGGCAGTGAAGAAGTCGATCCTCAACCTCAAGCAGGATGGCAAGGACTACAAGCTCGGGGTGATCGAGATCCCGGCCTTCTACCTGGACTTCAAGGCCTTCCGCGCCGGCGATCCAGACTACAAGAGCACCACCCGCGATGTGAAGAAGCTGCTGACCGAGCTGCAGAAAGACAAGGTCGACGGCGTGGTCATCGACCTGCGCAACAACGGCGGCGGCTCCCTGCAGGAAGCCACCGAACTGACCAGCCTGTTCATCGACAAGGGCCCTACCGTACTGGTGCGCAACGCCGATGGCCGTGTCGATGTGCTGGAAGATGAAAACCCTGGCGCCTTCTACAAGGGCCCGCTGGCGTTGCTGGTCAATCGTCTCTCGGCTTCGGCCTCGGAGATCTTCGCTGGCGCCATGCAGGACTATCACCGCGCACTGATCATCGGCGGCCAGACCTTCGGCAAGGGCACGGTGCAAACAATCCAGCCGCTGAACCATGGCGAGCTGAAACTGACCCTGGCCAAGTTCTACCGGGTTTCCGGGCAAAGCACCCAGCATCAGGGCGTGCTGCCAGACATCGGCTACCCGTCGATCATCGACACCAAGGAAATCGGCGAAAGCGCCCTGCCCGAAGCCATGCCATGGGACACCATCCGCCCGGCCATCAAGCCGGCCATGGACCCGTTCAAGCCGTTCCTGGCCCAGCTCAAGGCCGAGCATGAAACCCGCTCGGCGAAAGATCCGGAGTTCGTGTTTATCCGCGACAAGCTGGCCCTGGCGCAGAAGCTGATGGCGGAAAAAACCGTGAGCCTCAACGAAGCCGATCGTCGTGCCCAGCATGCCGATATCGAAGCCAAGCAACTGGCGCTGGAAAACGCCCGGCGCAAGGCCAAGGGCGAGGAACCGCTCAAGGAGCTGAAGAAAGAGGACGAGGATGCACTGGCCGCCGCCGAACCGGACAAGACCAAGCCGGAAGACGACGCCTACCTGAGCGAGACCGGGCGCATCCTGCTGGACTACCTGAAGCTCAACACTTCGGTGGCCAAGCACTGATGATGGCAATTTAATTCGATCGCTCTGCGGATCGTCATTAAACAGTCATCATTCTGTCGTGAAATAAAGGACCGGGCGCCGCTTCTGGATCAGGAGCGGCGCCCGGTCCTTTTTTTATCGACAGAGATCGCCATGACCACGACCGAACAGCTCAGTGCATTGAGTTCAATCCTGGCTCAAAGCGGTTTGCACAGCCTGTTCCAACCGATCATTTGTCTTTCCCAGCGGCGCATCCTCGGTTACGAGGCCTTGAGCCGCGGCCCTTCCAACAGCCCGCTGCACTCGCCGATGGCGCTGTTTGCAGTGGCGCGCCAGGCCGGGCGTCTGAGCGAGCTGGAAATTGCCTGCCGGCAAAGCGCCTGCAAGCGCTTCAGCGAACAGCAACTGCCCGGCAAGCTGTTCCTCAACGTCTCCCCGGAATCCCTGCTGGAGGCCGCCCACCAGCCTGGGCGAACCCTGCAACTGTTGCAGGACTTCGGCATTCCCCCCAGCCAGGTGGTGATCGAGCTCACCGAGCAGACGCCCATCGATGACTTCCAGCTGTTGCACAATGCCCTGCATCACTACCGCGACATGGGTTTTTCCATCGCCCTGGACGACCTGGGCGCCGGCTACTCCAGCCTGCGCCTGTGGTCCGAGCTGCGCCCTGACTATGTGAAGATCGACCGGCATTTCATCGACGGCATCCACCAGGATGCGCTCAAGCGCGAATTTGTCGGCTCCATCCTGCAAATCGCCAAGGCCTCCCGGGCCCAGGTGATCGCCGAAGGCATCGAAATGCACGAAGAACTGGCGGTGCTCACCGAGATGGGCGTCGACCTGGTCCAGGGCTATCTGCTGTGCCGCCCCCAGGAGTTACCGCCCCGGGACGCCCGAGCGATGATGCCCAAGCATGACAACACCAGTGTGGCGCTGGTTGATGAAGGCAGCGATCTCAGCGCGCTGCTCAACGAGCAACCAGCAGTGGCCCGCAATACACCCACCGCCAATGTGCTGGAAGCCTTTCGCCGACAAGCCAACCTCAACTCCCTGGCGGTGCTCGACGAGCTGGGCCAGCCCTGCGGGATAGTTCACCGCCATTCGCTTTCGGACGCCCTGCTCAAGCCCTTTGCCACCGACTTGTTCGCCCGCAAGCCGATCAGCCGCCTGATGAACGACGATTTTCTCGCCGTCGAGCTGAGTCAGTCGCTGCAACAGGTCAGCCGGCTGATCACCAGCCGCGCACGGCAACGTATCGAAGAGGACTTCATCATCACCCTCAACGGTCAATACCTGGGGTTGGGACGGGTTATCGATGTGCTCAAGCTGATCACCGAACTGAAGATCCAGCAGGCTCGCTACGCCAATCCACTGACCCTGCTACCGGGCAACGTGCCGATCCAGCAATGCCTGACCCGGCTGTTGCAGCAAGGTCGGGAGTCGGTGATCTGCTACGTGGATATCGACAGCTTCAAGCCCTTCAACGATATCTACGGCTATGGCCGTGGCGATGAAGTGCTGCTGTGCCTGGCCCAGTGCCTGAATGATCGGGTGGACCCGAGCCGCGACTTTGTCGGGCATATCGGTGGCGATGATTTCCTGCTGGTATTGGGGCCGGAGGACTGGCGCAGGCGCTTGAATCAACTGCTGGACGACTTCCACAGCCAGTGCCGGCGCTTCTATCGCAGCGAACATTTGGAGGCCGGGTGTTTTATCGCGCCCAACCGCCAGGGCGTGCGCCAGGAATTCCCCCTGCTGTCGCTTTCCATCGGCGTGGTGCATCTATATCCACAGGCCTGTGGACAATTGGATTCAAGCCAGTTGGCGGAGCTGGCGTCCCAGGCCAAGCACCATGCCAAGAATATCCAGGGCTACAGCATCCATGTGATCGACAGCCTGGATGCCGCAGCTCGCCTGGTGGACGAAACGCTCAAAGAACCGCCCCGGGAGCGGGATCAGCCGGTAGGTTCAGTTGCGCCAGCTTGAGGCTGGCCAGCGGGTGCCCGGCCTGCGCCGAGAGCTTCCACCAACGTGCTGCCTCTAGCGGATCAGGGGCCTTGCTGGTCGAGCCGGCGAGGCTGATCACACCCAGTTGATAGGCCGCCTTGCCGTCACCGGACAGGGCCGCCAGGCGTAACAGGCGCTGGCCTTCCTCGCGGGCACCAAGCCCTTGTCCGCGGAAGGTCAGGATATGCCCGTAGAAACTCTGGGCATCGACATCCCCCAGGTTGGCCATGCGCGCGAACTGCCCTTCCATCCAGCGCCAGCTACGGGGCTCGCGGATAAACCACGGCCAATGAAACAAACGTCGCGCCAGCCAGTAACTGAGCCGCGCCTTGAGTCGCCAGAACATTCAAGCCTCCGCTGATTCGGGGTACTCGTACTCGAACACTCGCACCACTTCCGAGGCATGCCAGGACGCTGCGGCTACGCCATCGGAAGGCCCGGAAAAACGCCCCAGACGCTCCACGCACTCGAAAAACCCGGTACGCGGTAAACGGCTGGCACCCTGGCTGATCACCAGGGAACTGCGCAACGGCTGTTCGGCCCGTGCGTCCATGGCCGCCAGATGCTCCAGCGCGGCGGTCAAGGTTTGCATGGCCGGGCTGGGCAGCTGCAATCGCTCCAGCAGCGCCCGATAGGTTAAAAGATGACGCTGGCGACGGGCTTGATCCAGCTCACCCAACAGCCCATCCCAGTGCTGACGACTGATCCTTACACTCACGATTGCTCCCTCCACCCCGGCACCGTCAGTTCCCAGGCCAGGCTGCGGCGAATCGCAGCGTCGGGTAGACGCTCGCCACTTTCAATCAGGGCCAGGTAAGACGGACTGATACCTACTTTGCGGGCCAGCGCCTCGATGGCGATACCCTTCCCTTCGCGCAGATTGCGTAATTGATCCAGGCCCGGAAGACTCTGGGCCGGCGGCGCTGCCGGAGCGGTTGCAGCAGCGTGCGATGGTTGTTCAGTGAGGCCTGCGGCTGTCAATAAAGCTTGATACTGAGCCCACGGCAGAACCGCATACTCGGGCTCGCCATCGCGTTCAATAATCTGAATATCCATTACTACCCCGTAGGACAACGACGCTTATCGAGTCGGACTTTTCCTTTGAAGTGTAATCCTAACAGCGGTGGCAGTCGCGGGAAGCATGATTGTTGAAGGAGCGGATCAACCACCCGGGATTTTCTTCGGCCCTTCCAGTTGCAGCTGCTCAGGGGTATCCGGCAAGCGCTCCAGTACCCTGAGCTGTTCCGGCTTCTGGCGCTGGCGCCAGGCACGGAAAGCATCGAGTTCATCGCCCAGGGTTTTCATCAGCCAGACCAGTACGGCGATATCATCGAGCATGCCGAAAACCGGGATGAAATCCGGTATCGCATCCACCGGGCTGAGGAAATACATCAGGCCCGCCACCACCGACAGCAGTGCCTTGGGGCTGATGGCCCGGTACTCGCCCCGCCAATAGGCCAGGCACAAGGCCTGCAGCAGTCGCAGGTCGTCCTTTACCTTGCCCAGGCGAACGCCCTGGCTGGCCCCTTTACTGGCCACGGCGAACAGCAGAGCAGGCAAACGGCCACGACTGAGCAAACGGCCTGCCAGGGGTAGAAAGCGAGAGAAACTCCAGGGTGCGTTCATCATCACTCCCACTGAAATGTTATCCACACAAATTGTGGATAACCTTGTGAACAGAGCTATTTTTCACAGCTGAAAGCCCCGTTTTACAAGGGCTCGGCTCAGATCGGGCGTTTTTTACTCACATAAAAAAACCCATAATTTCATTGACTTGGCAGCCTTCAAGCACTACCCACTGGCGACACCCTAGTCTGACCGCCCAACATAGCCCCCGTTCGAATTTTTACCAGCAGCCTGCCGCAGAAACAACAACGCCCCGTATGAACGGGGCGTTGTTTCAGGCGCAGAGACAGGTTACTTGGCGGCGTCCTGCTTGGCTGGGTCCTTGATACCCAGCAGTTCCAGCTCGAATACCAGTACCGAATTGGCCGGGATCGACGGGCTTGGGCTTTGTGCGCCGTAGGCCAGGTCGCTAGGGATGTACAGCTTGTACTTCTCACCGACGTGCATCAGTTGCAGGCCTTCGACCCAACCCGGGATCACGCCGCTAACCGGCAGATCGATCGGGCTGCCACGCTCTACCGAGCTGTCGAACACAGTGCCGTTGGTCAGGGTACCGGTGTAGTGCACGGTGACCACATCAGTCGGCTTGGGCTGAGCACCGTCGGCCTTCTTCAGCACTTCGTACTGCAGACCGGAAGCGGTGGTGGTAACACCGGATTTCTTGCCGTTCTCTTCAAGGAATTTCTTGCCGGCAGCGGCCGACTCTTCACTCATCTTGGCCATACGCTCTTCGGCGCGCTTCTGCAGCGCGGAGAAGGCTTCGACCAGCTCTTCATCCTTCAGCTTCTGTTCTTTCTTGCCGACGGCATCTTCGATGCCCTGGGCCACTGCCTTGGAATCCAGGTCATCCATGCCTTCTTGGGCAAGACTCTTGCCCATGTTCAGGCCGATACCGTAGGAAGCTTTCTGCGCCGGGGTTTTCAGCTCTACGCTGGTCTGCGAATCACAACCCGCAAGTACCAGGCTAACCAGGGCTACCGCCGCCGCCAACCGATGCTGTTTCATGCTATTTCCTTGTTCATGCGCCTAAAGGGCAATCGAATAAAGCCGCGAGCTTATCAGGCGACCACGACCAATGGCTACCGGCGTAAGAGTAGTAAATGTCCGATAAGTTCACGTGTTTAAACGCGTTTTTATGCTCCGGGATACGCCCTGCCAAGGCCGCTTGAAAGGGCGCGAATAACCATAGCGCAAGTAATGGCTACTTGCCGCACCAGATAGGCTCAGGCATAAGGAAGGCAAATTCGACAAGGACGTAAATCTTGCGCCTCATCTACCGTGTTTTGCTGCTGATCGCTGTGCTGATCGGTATTACCCTGGCCGTGGTTCTGTATTACATCGCCAATCCCAGGCTCCCTGAGTATGCCCCCGTCGAACAGGTGCATTTCCTCGAGCAATGGGACGCTGCCGACCGCCTGACCTACTATTTCACGCCTCAGGGCACCCAGGTCAAAGGCCTGCGCTATGACTGGTTCGGCGCCCTGGAACTGCCCTTCTCGGAGCAGCCCTTCGCTGCCCCCGAGTACCTGGCACGCTTCGGTTTCCTGGTGGAACCGGGGCAAAAAGCCACAGCGCAGAATCCCGCCAACCTGCCGGTAGGCTTTGCCCGCCATCAGAACCCGGGCAGCCCGGAACAGTACCTGGACATCACCTGCGCCGCCTGCCACACCGGCGAGCTGCGCTTCAATCACCAGGCGCTGCGGATCGACGGCGGTTCGGCGCAGCACGTTCTGCCATCCAGCGTGCCGACCCTGCGCGGCGGCAGTTTCGGCCAGGCGCTGGTGGCCAGCCTGTCCATGACCTATTACAACCCGTGGAAATTCGAACGCTTCGCACGCAAGGTGCTGGGCGCCGACTACGAGGCGCAGCACGAGCAATTGCGCAAGGACTTCAAGGCCTCGCTGGACACCTTCCTGCGAGTCGCCTGGAACGACACGCACCGCGGCCTCTACCCCACCGAAGAAGGCCCGGGACGCACCGATGCCTTCGGGCGCATCGCCAACGCCAGCTTCGGCGATGCGATTTCCCCAGAGAACTACCGTATCGCCAACGCCCCGGTGGACTACCCGCAGCTGTGGGACATCTGGACCTTCGACTGGGTGCAGTGGAACGGCTCCGCGCAACAGCCCATGGCGCGCAATATCGGCGAAGCCCTGGGCGTCGGCGCCACCCTGAATCTGTTCGACGGCAACGGCCAGCCGCTCACCGGCGACGCCCGCTACCCCTCCAGCGTCAGGGTTCGCGACCTCAATCGCATCGAGGAAACCCTGCAAAGGCTCAAGCCACCTGCCTGGCCGGAAGAACTCCTGGGGGCCATCGACAAGCCCCTGGCCGCCCAGGGACGCACGCTGTTCGCCAACCACTGCGCCGGCTGCCATGTGCCTGCGGTCAGCCAGAGCAATGGCCGGCCGGTGCAGCAACTGAAAATGTTGCCGGTACCGGTGATCGGTACCGATCCCAACTCCGCGAGCAATATCGCCGACTTGCGCTATGACTTGAGCGCCCTCAAGTGGGATACCGCCGAGCTGGCCACGTCCAATGTCGAGCTGCACCCGACCCCCACCGAACCACTGGATCTGCGCCAGCTTTCGGCCGCCAAGGGCCTGGCCTACATCACCGCCTTCGTCGAAGAGCGCGCCTACCGCGATGCCAAGGTCAGCCCCGAGGAACGCCCGCGCCTGGACGGCTACGGCCTGCCGATCGGCGTGCGCGAATTGCGCGCCTACAAGGCCCGCCCGCTGGCCGGGGTGTGGGCCACACCGCCTTATCTGCATAACGGTTCGGTGCCCAACCTGTATCAGTTGCTGTCCCCCCAGTCGGAACGCGCCATTACCTTCTACCGCGGCACCTTCGAGTACGACCCCAAGCACCTGGGCTATCGCCCGGAGGCGTTCAAGAATGGCTTTGAATTCGATACCCGCATCAGCGGCAACCACAACAGCGGCCATGAATTCCGCGCCGGCCAACGCGGCAACGGGGTGATCGGCCCCTTGCTGCAACCGCAAGAACGCTGGGCGCTGCTGGAATACCTGAAAGTCTTGGGCGGACCGCTGGAGTCGCAACTGCCATGAAACTCGATCTCGCAAGCAAACGACCTTCCCTGCTGGCCAGGCTCTGGCTGCGCCTCGGCGCCTGGCTGGGCAAGCTTCTGCTCTGGCTGCTGGCCATCGGCCTGGCGAGCTGGGCACTGGGCAGCGCGTGGTTCGCCTGGCAGCATCGCGGCCCGGTGGCGGTACAGGAGCAGATTCCTGCCGATGAAGCGGCGCGCACCCAGGACATCATCCAGACCGCCATTCGCATCGTCGACCAGCACCGCGAGGGCACTCGCTACCTGCGCGACGCCCATGCCAAGGCCCACGGCTGCGTCAAGGCGCAAGTCCAGGTGCTCAAGGACCTGCCGCCAGAGCTGCGCCAGGGCGTGTTCGCCAGCCCCGGGCAGACCTGGCAGGCGCTGGTGCGCCTGTCCAACGGCAATGCCTATCCGCAGTTCGACCGCATTCGTGACGCCCGCGGCATGGCCATCAAGCTGCTGGATGTACCCGGTAAACAGCTGATACCGGCAGAGTCGGCACGCCGCGAACAGGACTTTGTGATGTTCAACCATGCGAATTTCTTCGTCAGCGATGTCGCCGAATACCAGCAGAACTTCGCCGCCCAGGCGGACGGCAAGAAAGTCGGCGCGTTCTTTCCCGGCTGGGACCCGCGCAACTGGCAGGCTCGCCATCTATTGATCGCCCTGTCGACCCTGGCACCAGCACCGGCCAGCCCGACCCAGACCACCTATTTCTCGGTGTCGCCCTACAAGTTCGGCCAGGCCAACGCCAAGTTCCGGGTCATGCCCGACCCCGACAGCTGCCCGGCCTACAGCCTGCCGCCGCAGAACCAGGACCTGCCGAACTTCCTGCGCAGCGCCCTGAGCCAGCAACTGTCCACGGACCGGGTGCCGGCGTGTTTCGTGCTGCAGATCCAGCGCCAGGACCCGAACCGCTTCATGCCGATCGAAGACACCAGCATCGAGTGGAAAGAAAGCGACGCCCCCTTTGCCACTGTGGCCAGGGTGGTGATTCCCGCCCAGGACTTCGACACCCCGGCGCAGAACCTGGCCTGTGACAACCAGTCCTTCAACCCTTGGTTCGGCCTGGAGGAGCATCGCCCCATCGGTGGCATCAACCGCCTGCGCAAGGCGGTGTACGAAGCGGTCAGCGACTATCGTCACAGCCGCAACGGCGAGCAGTAGGACAGAAACGAAAAAAGCGGCTTGCGGGCCGCTTTCTAAGAGGGATGCAGGATCTGTAGCAAGCCAGATCGCAGACAGCAAAAAGCCCGCGTTTGCGGGCTTTCTGTGGTGACCTGGCGTTCAGTGTTCCAGGTTACCGAATATGGCGCAGCGGACGGGACTCGAACCCGCGACCCCCGGCGTGACAGGCCGGTATTCTAACCGACTGAACTACCGCTGCGCGTAGCGTTGAAAGTAAGTGGTGGGTGATGACGGGATCGAACCGCCGACATTCTGCTTGTAAGGCAGACGCTCTCCCAGCTGAGCTAATCACCCTTTACCTTCGTTGCGGGGCGCATTATGCCACAGAAATTCTTAAAATGTTGATTTAATTGATAATTTTATCAAAAAAATCTGAATCCCCATGACAAGCAACACAACCCACGTAACTCTTTACAACAAAAAGCCCGCGCTAGCGGGCTTTCTGTGGTGACCTGGCGTTCAGTATTCCAGGTTACCGAATATGGCGCAGCGGACGGGACTCGAACCCGCGACCCCCGGCGTGACAGGCCGGTATTCTAACCGACTGAACTACCGCTGCGCGTAACACTGAATGCGAATGGTGGGTGATGACGGGATCGAACCGCCGACATTCTGCTTGTAAGGCAGACGCTCTCCCAGCTGAGCTAATCACCCTTCACGTTCGGTGTGGCGCGCATTCTACGGAGCAGCTCACACTCTGGCAAGCACTTTTTATAATAATTTTTTCAGCCCTTCCAAAGGCTTAGCTAAGGGTTGGCCTGGACAGCAGCGCAGAGAATAATGCCCTCCTTTGTATAAAGGAGAGATTCACCCCATGTGGTTCAAAAACCTGCTGATCTATCGCCTTACCCAAGATCTGTCTGTCGATGCCGAGGCGCTGGAAACTGCACTGGCGACCAAACTGGCACGCCCCTGTGCAAGCCAGGAGTTGACCACTTACGGTTTCGTCGCACCTTTCGGCAAGGGTGAAGACGCCCCGCTGGTACACGTCAGCCAGGATTTCATGCTGGTCGCCGCGCGCAAGGAAGAACGCATCCTGCCGGGTAGCGTGGTCCGTGACGCGGTGAAAGAAAAGGTCGAAGAGATCGAAGCCGAGCAGATGCGCAAGGTCTATAAGAAGGAACGCGACCAGATCAAGGATGAAATCATCCAGGCGTTCCTGCCCCGTGCGTTTATTCGTCGCTCCTCGACCTTCGCCGCCATCGCCCCGAAACAGGGCCTGATCCTGGTCAACTCGGCCAGCCCCAAGCGCGCCGAAGACCTGCTCTCCACCCTGCGTGAAGTACTGGGTACCCTGCCAGTGCGTCCGCTGACGGTGAAAACTGCACCGACCGCGATCATGACCGACTGGGTCAAGACTCAGAAAGCCGCCGACGACTTCTTCGTCCTCGACGAATGCGAGCTGCGCGACACCCACGAAGATGGCGGCATCGTGCGCTGCAAGCGCCAGGACCTGACCGGCGAGGAAATCCAGCTGCACCTGAGCACCGGCAAGGTGGTCACCCAACTGTCCCTGGCCTGGCAGGACAAGCTGTCCTTCATGCTCGACGACAAGATGGTGGTCAAGCGCCTGAAGTTCGAAGACCTGCTGCAGACCCAGGCCGAAGAAGACGGCGGTGACGAGGCCCTGGGCCAGCTCGATGCCAGCTTCACCCTGATGATGCTGACCTTTGGCGAATTCCTGCCGGCGCTGTTCGAAGCCCTGGGCGGCGAGGAAATCCCCCAAGGCATCTAAAGCCCAGCACCCATAGCCGCTGCAACAAACGCCACCGCCTCAGGTGGCGTTTTCACATAACAAGGAACAGATCATGCGCGCACTGGCTGCACTAAGCCGCTTTGTCGGCAACAGCTTCGCTTACTGGGTATTGCTGTTTGCCGTGCTGGCATTCTTGCAACCCGGCTGGTTCATCGGCCTAAAGGGCGCCATCGTGCCGCTGCTGGGGCTGGTGATGTTCGGCATGGGCCTGACCCTGAAACTCGAGGATTTCGCCGCAGTGGCCCGCCAGCCCTGGCGCGTGGCCCTGGGGGTGGTGGCGCACTTCGTGATCATGCCCGGGGTGGCCTGGCTGCTGTGCCAGATGTTCCACCTGCCGGCGGAAATCGCCGTCGGGGTAATCCTCGTGGGCTGCTGTCCGAGCGGCACCGCCTCCAACGTCATGACCTGGCTGGCCCGCGGCGACCTGGCGCTGTCGGTGGCGATTGCCGCAGTCACCACCCTGCTCGCCCCGCTGCTGACCCCGGCCCTGATCTGGCTGCTGGCCTCGGCCTGGCTGCCGGTGTCCTTCATGGAATTGTTCTGGTCGATCCTGCAGGTGGTGCTGCTGCCGATCGTGCTCGGGGTTATTGCCCAGCGCCTGCTGGGCCAGCGGGTACAGCACGCGGTAGAAGTGCTGCCGCTGGTGTCGGTGCTGAGCATCGTCATTATCGTCAGCGCCGTGGTGGCGGCCAGCCAGGCGAAGATCGCCGAGTCCGGGCTGCTGATCATGGCGGTGGTAATGCTGCACAACAGCTTCGGCTTCCTCCTGGGCTACTTCACCGGCCGGGTGTTCAAGCTGCCACTGGCCCAGCGTAAATCCCTGACCCTGGAGGTCGGCATGCAGAACTCCGGCTTGGGGGCGGCTTTGGCCAGCGCCCACTTCTCGCCGCTGGCGGCGGTACCCAGCGCGCTGTTCAGCGTCTGGCACAATATCTCCGGCGCGTTGCTGGCGACCTGGTTCCGCCGCATGAAGGAGCCAAGCCCAGCACCAGAACCACTACCGCAGGTCAACAACTGAAGAAAAAAATTGATCGGCCGGTCAGAGCTGGGCAGTATACTGCGCAACGCGGGGACGACCCTGCGGCTCTGTCGAGTCATCATTTTTGGGGACGGCCCCATCCACCGATGAGGTCAGCATGTCCTGGATCATTCTGTTGTTTGCCGGTTTGTTTGAAGTGGGCTGGGCTGTCGGCCTGAAGTACACCGATGGTTTCAGCCGTCCATTGCCCACCGCCCTGACCGTGCTGGCCATGGCCATCAGCCTGGGCCTGCTGGGCCTGGCAATGAAAGAGCTGCCCCTGGGCACCGCCTACGCCATCTGGACCGGCGTCGGCGCCATTGGCACCGTGATTGCCGGGATCATCCTGTTCGGCGAATCCATGGCCCTGATACGACTGGCCAGCGTGGCGCTGATCATCGCCGGCCTGGTGGGCCTGAAAGTCAGCGCCAGCTGATAGCCGCAGCGCAGAAACAAAAACGCCCGCAACGCTGCGGGCGTTTTCATATCCGCTGCCTGGCTAGCGACGCTCCCCGCGCAACTGCCCCACCAGCACCTGCAACTGCGCCGGTTCGGCGGCTTCCACGGCAACCATCGGCCCAGCCACCAGGGTCACCCGCGACCAGATGCGGTGGAACAAGCCCTTGCTCGGATCGCGACTGAAGAAGCTGCCCCACAGGCCCTGCAGAGCCATGGGAATCACCGGCACCGGGGTCTCCTCGAGAATCCGCGTCAGCCCGCCCTTGAACTCGTTGATTTCGCCATCGGCGGTCAGCTTGCCTTCAGGGAAGATGCACACCAGTTCACCATCGCGCAGGTACTCGGCAATTTTCTTGAAGGCCTTGTCGTAGATCTCCAGGTCTTCATGGCGAGCAGCAATGGGAATGGTCCCGGCCGTGCGGAAGATAAAATTCAGCACCGGCAGGTTGTAGATCTTGTAGTACATCACGAAGCGAATCGGCCGACGCACCGCCCCACCAATCAGCAAGGCGTCGACAAAGGACACGTGATTGCACACCAGCAAGGCCGCCCCCTCATCGGGGATCTGTTCCAGGTTGCGGTGCTCGACGCGGTACATGGAATGGCTGAGCAGCCAGATCAAGAAACGCATGCTGAACTCGGGCACCACTTTGAAGATGTAGACGTTGACCGCGATATTCAGCAGCGATACCACCAGGAACAAATGCGGGATGGTCAGCTTGACCAGGCTCAGCAGCACGATCGAGACAATCGCCGACACCACCATGAACAAGGCATTGAGAATGTTGTTGGCGGCAATCACCCGCGCCCGCTCGTGTTCCGGAGTGCGCGACTGGATCAGCGCATACAGCGGCACTATATAGAAGCCGCCAAAGATCCCCAGGCCCAGCACATCCAGCAGTACCCACCAGGCATGGGTAAAGCCCAGCACTTCGGTCCAGCCGTAGGCGCTGGCACTCTCGGGAATGCCACCGGAATGCCACCACAGCAGCAGGCCGAACACCGTCAGGCCAAAGGAGCCGAACGGCACCAGGCCGATTTCCACCTTGCGCCCGGAAAGCTTCTCGCACAGCATCGAGCCCACCGCGATACCCACCGAGAACACCGTGAGAATCAGGGTCACCACGGTTTCATCGCCGTGCATCCACTCCTTGGCATAAGCCGGGATCTGCGTGAGATAAATGGCCCCGACAAACCAGAACCAGGAGTTGCCGACAATCGACCGCGACACCGCCGGGGTCTGCCCCAGGCCCAGGCGCAAAGTGGCCCACGACTGGCTGAAGATATTCCAGTTCAGGCGCAGTTGCGGGGAGGCCGCCGCGGCCCGGGGAATCGCCCGGCTGGCCAGGTAACCCAGCACCGCCACCCCGATGATGGCCGCCGAGACGATGGGCGCGTAGTGCGTTGAAGACATCATCACCCCGGCGCCAATGGTGCCCGCCAAGATCGCCAGGAAGGTGCCCATTTCCACCAAGCCATTGCCCCCCACCAACTCTTCCTCACGCAAGGCCTGGGGCAGGATCGAATACTTCACCGGCCCGAACAGCGCCGAATGGGTACCCATGGCGAACAGCGCCAGCAGCATCAGCGACAGGTGGTTGTAGGCGAACCCCACCGCCCCCACCAGCATGATGGCGATCTCCCCGAGCTTGATCAGGCGGATCAGCGCGTCCTTGGCGAACTTCTCGCCAAATTGCCCGGCCAGGGCCGAAAACAGGAAGAACGGCAGGATGAACAGCATCGCGCAGAGGTTGACCCAGATCGAACGGTCACCTTCGATGCTCAGCTTGTAGAGAATCGCCAGGATCAAGGACTGCTTGAAGATGTTGTCGTTGAAGGCACCTAGGGATTGCGTGATGAAGAACGGCAGGAAACGCCGCTTGCGAAGCAAGGTGAACTGCGAAGGGTGACTCATCGTCCATGTCTCTGAGTGGCGTGGATACTGTTATTGGAATGTCGGATATCGATCCAGGCCACAACCTTACTCGTCTTTGGCGATTATTTCCGCAGCCCGGCAATGCACGGCGAGACAAACAGCTCTCCTTTATAGGCGCCCTGCACCGTACGTTTGGCCACCACCAGCCACATCAGCGCCAAGGCCGCCACCAACGCCACGCCAAACAGGCTGAAGAACCCCAGGTGCAGGCTGCTGCCCAGCTTCAGGGTGGCCAGCGAATACACCCCCAGCGGGAAGGTAAAGCCCCACCAGCCAAGGTTGAAGGGAATGCCCTCGCGCAGGTAACGCCGGGTGATCAGCACCGCTATCAGCATCCACCACAGGCCGAAACCCCAGAGCGTCAGCCCCGCCACCAGGCCCAGGCCAGCGGCGATTTCACCCACCCCGCCCAGACCGTTGGCACTGAAGATCGCCGGCGCATCGCTGCCCAGCACCAGCATCCCCAGGGCGCCGGTGCCAATCGGCCCCAAGGCCAGCCAGCTGGAAGCCGCCATGCTTTCATGGGGCAGCTTATGCAAGGCCATGCGCAGCAGCAGGATGGTCAGGATGCTGAACGCCACCGGCAGCGAGAAAGCCCAGAGCACGTAGCTGGTGCTGAGCATCACCAATTGCCCATGGGCGTCCTGCAGGTGCGGCGCCAGCAGGCCGCCACTGGCCGCCGCCACTTCGGCCGCCACCACCGGCAGCAGCCATACGGCGGTCATCTGGTCGATGCTGTGCGCCTGGCGGGTGAACATCATGTAGGGAATCAGCACACCGCAGGCCAGGGACATGGCCACGTCCAGCCACCACAGCACCTGCGCCAGGTGCACCACGCCCTCGCCCCAACGGGGAAGACCGAACAGCAGCAGGCCATTGATGATGGTGGCCAGGCCCATGGGAATGGTGCCGAAGAACATCGATACCGTGGAGTGGCCGAAAATCCGCCGCGCTTCATCGAAGAACAGAATCCAGCGTGCGCTGTACATGGCCGTGAACAGCACGAACAGAGCGATGGTCAGCCACCAGAAGCCCTCGGCCACCAGGTACAGGCCCGGAATCGCCACTGGCAGTTGAGCCAGGGCCAGGGCCAGCACGCCGGTGCCCATGGTGGCGGCGAACCAGTTGGGGGTGAACTGGCGAATGGCCTCGCGTGGATGTTGCAGATGACTCAAGGGCCGGCGGCCGGCCTTGATGGTTTGGGTGCATGGCATGGTGGGTCTCCTCTCCTCTGATGAGGTTGAGCCCATGATAGAACCTGATCGAATATCTATATAACGGGTAATTTCTCTATCTGTTATCTGTTTTACAGATATACAAACCGACCTGCCACAGGGACTCCCCAAGCAGCAGACACCTCACACGGCGTATCAATGGGCTTCGCAGGAAACTGCAGGGCGCTGCCGAACCAGCACCAGCAACGCCCCCAAGGCCAGGATGATCAGCACCACGGCATACCCATCGGTCGTGGCAATCAGGCCGAAGTTGCGGCTCAGGTTGCCCGCCAGCAGGGACGGCAGACAGAACGCCAGATAACTCAGCACGTAGAACGCCGACATCAACCCCGCGCGCTCATGGGCCAAGGCCAAAGGCATTACGCTGCGCAAAGCCCCCAGGAAACCGGACCCGAAACCACTGCCCAGCACCAGGGTGCCGACGAAGAACAGTGCCAGGCTGGCACTGTGCACCGCCCCGAGAATCAGCAGGACGCCCAGCGCCAGCAATCCGGCTCCCAGGCGCAGCACTTTGCCTGCCGGACGCTGGCGCAAGGAAAAGATCATCAGCGCGCCACTGAGTGTCAGCACCGCCACCAGCGCACCACCGATCAGGTTCGAGGTGGAACCGATAGCCGCACGCACCAGCGAGGGTGCCAGCGACAGATAAAAACCTCCCACCGCCCACACCGCCACATTCACCGGCAGCGCCAGCCACAAGGCCCGCCGCGCTTGCGCCGGTACATGCAGCCTGGGTTTCAACGAGGCCCAGGCACCGGGTTGCGGGCTGACGCTTTCCGGCAAGCGCCAGAGATACAGGGCCTGCAGCACAAACATTGCCAGCAGCAGCCAGTAGCTCAATTGCAGCGGCCATGGTGCGAACTCCACCAACAAGCTGGCGCCCATGGCGCCGCAGGCCATGCCCAACAGCGGCGCAATGCTGTTGACCAGCGGCCCTTGCTGACGATCGGTGTCCAGCAGGGCCGCACCCAGCACGCTGGTGGCCATGCCCGTGGCGAAGCCCTGCATCACCCGCGCAGCAATCAGCCACTGCACTCCATCTTCATTGATGAACAGCAACATCGACAGGCTATTCAGCAGCAAGGCGGCAAAGATCACCGGCCGGCGCCCCAGGTAATCCGATAGCGATCCCACGGTCAGCAAGGCAGCCAGCAGGCTCAGGGCATAGACCGCGAAAATCAGCGTGAGCACGGCGGGCGAAAAGTGCAGGCTCTCCTGATACAGGTGATACAGCGGTGTCGGCACACTGGAGGCGGCCAGGAAACTCAGCAGGGTCACGGCCAGAAACACCAGGCTGCGACGATTGGACACCGAGGTGTCGATTACACCGGACATGGGCACGCTCCACTAAAGCTAATATTTTGCTTTTGCGCACTATGCTACCAGCAAAGCCTTAAAGCAAATTCTTTGTGTTAAGGTGCGCCCCATGGCGATCAAAGAAGCTTTGCGCCCCGGTGGCCGTAGCGCCCGGGTCCAGGAATCCATCCATACAGCAGTACGCGAACTCCTCGAAGAACAGGAGCGTTCGACCCTGACCGTGCCGCAGATCGCCGCTCGCGCCGGCGTCACGCCCTCCACCATCTACCGCCGTTGGGGCGATCTGTCGGCGCTGCTGGCCGATGTCGCCCTGGCCCGCATGCGCCCGGACAGCGAGCCGGCCAATACCGGCAGCCTGCGCGGCGACCTGCAGGCCTGGGCCGAGCAATACCTGGATGAAATGAGCTCCGAGCCTGGGCGCAACATGATGCGCGACGTGCAATGCAGCGCGACGCCGGGCTATTGCGTGACCATTCTCAGTGCCCAGTTGCAGACCATCCTCGAACGCTATCCACACAGCGAATACCTGCCGAACATCGACCGCCTGCTGCACCTGATTGTCGCGCCCACGGTGTTCCGCATCCTGTTCTCCGCCACGCCGCTGCCGCTGGCCGAACTGCACGCGCTGATCGAGCTGGCCCTGCAACCCTGAGCCGCTAGCCAAGCCCTGCGACATCAGGCCGCGCTGATACCTTGGTCGACACTGACGCCAACCCGACATCGTGCCAGACTGTCTGGCCGGGCTGAGGTGCCCGGGCTTATCGCTTCGGAGTTTCCATGTCGTTGTCCAGCGGGCTGATTGCCGCCGTTGCCCTGGCCTATATGGCCATCATGTTCGCCATCGCCTTCTATGGCGACCGCCGCAGCGCGCCCCTGCCTCCTCGGGTGCGGGCCTGGGTATACAGCCTGTCGCTGGCCGTCTATTGCACCAGCTGGACCTTCTTCGGCGCAGTGGGCCAGGCCGCCGAACAGCTTTGGGCCTTCCTGCCGATCTACCTCGGGCCGATCCTGCTGCTGGTGTTCGCGCCCTGGGTGCTGCAGAAGATGGTGATGATCAGCAAGCAGGAGAACATCACCTCCATCGCCGACTTTATCGCCGCCCGCTACGGCAAGTCGCAATCGCTGGCAGTGGTGGTGGCGCTGATCTGCCTGGTGGGGGTGCTGCCCTACATCGCCCTGCAGCTCAAGGGCATCGTGCTCGGGGTCAACCTGCTGATCGGTGCCGGCGCCGACGCCATGGGCACCCGCGCCCAGGATACGGCGCTGATCGTGTCGCTGATCCTGGCGCTGTTCACCATCGTCTTCGGCACCCGCAACCTGGATGCCACCGAACACCACCGGGGCATGGTGCTGGCCATCGCCTTCGAATCCCTGGTCAAGCTGTTTGCCTTCCTCGCCGTCGGTGCTTTCGTCACCTTCGGCTTGTATGACGGCTTCGACGACCTGTTCAACCAGGCCATGCTGGCGCCACGCCTGGAACAGTATTGGCAGGAAACCATCAACTGGCCATCGATGGTGGTGCAGACCGGGGTGGCGATGATGGCGATCATCTGCCTGCCTCGGCAGTTCCACGTCACCGTGGTGGAAAACATCGAACCCCAGGACCTGCGCCTGGCCAAATGGGTGTTCCCGGCCTACCTGGCCCTGGCCGCGCTGTTCGTGGTGCCGATTGCCCTGGCCGGGCAGATGCTGCTGCCCAGCAGCGTGCTGCCGGACTCCTTCGTCATCAGCCTGCCCCTGGCCCAGGCCCATCCGGCCCTGGCGTTGCTGGCCTTTATCGGTGGCGCCTCGGCAGCCACCGGCATGGTGATCGTGGCCAGCGTGGCACTGTCGACCATGGTTTCCAACGACATGCTGCTGCCCTGGCTGCTGCGGCACAAAAACGCCGAGCGGCCCTTCGAGGTCTTCCGCCAATGGATGCTCTCGGTGCGCCGGGTGAGCATTGTCGCCATTCTCTTGCTGGCCTATGTCAGCTATCGCCTGCTGGGCTCCACCGCCAGCCTGGCGACCATCGGCCAGATCGCCTTCGCCGCCGTCACCCAACTGGCACCGGCCATGCTTGGCGCACTGTACTGGAAACAAGCCAACCGCCGCGGGGTGTTCGCCGGCCTGGCCGCCGGTACCTTTATCTGGTTCTACACCCTGGTCCTGCCCATCGCCGCCCACAGCCTGGGCTGGTCCCTGAGCAGCTTCCCCGGCCTGGCCTGGCTGCACAGCAACCCGCTGAACCTGCCCATCACTCCGCTGACCCAAGGCGTGGTGCTGTCGCTGGCAGGCAATTTCACCCTGTTCGCCTGGGTGTCGGTGCTGTCGCGCACCCGAGTTTCCGAGCACTGGCAGGCCGGGCGCTTTATCGGTCAGGAAATCAGCAACCGCCTCAGCTCGCGCTCGATGCTGGCGGTACAGATTGATGACTTGCTGAAACTCGCGGCACGCTTTGTCGGCGAGGAGCGCGCGCGCCAGAGCTTTATTCGCTTCGCCTATCGCCAGGGCAAGGGCTTCAACCCGAACCAGAACGCCGACGGCGAATGGATTGCCCATACCGAACGCCTGCTGGCCGGGGTCCTGGGCGCCTCTTCGACCCGGGCGGTGGTCAAGGCGGCCATCGAAGGCCGCGAAATGCAGCTTGAAGACGTGGTGCGCATCGCCGACGAGGCCTCGGAAGTCTTGCAGTTCAACCGTGCCCTGCTGCAAGGGGCGATCGAGAACATCACCCAGGGCATCAGCGTGGTCGACCAGTCCCTGAAACTGGTGGCCTGGAACCGTCGCTACCTGGAACTGTTCAACTACCCGGAGGGCCTGATCAGCGTCGGCCGGCCGATCGCCGACATCATCCGCCACAATGCCGAGCGCGGCCTGTGCGGCCCCGGCGAGGCGGAAGTCCACGTGGCCCGACGCCTGCACTGGATGCGCCAGGGCCGGGCCCACACCTCCGAGCGCCTGTTCCCCAATGGCCGGGTCATCGAACTGATCGGCAACCCCATGCCCGGCGGCGGTTTCGTCATGAGTTTCACCGACATCACCCCGTTCCGCGAAGCCGAGCAGGCCCTCACCGAAGCCAACGAGGGCCTGGAACAGCGGGTAGCGGAACGCACCCACGAACTGTCCCAGCTCAACGCCGCCCTGACCGAGGCCAAGGGCACGGCGGAAGCGGCCAACCAGTCCAAGACGCGCTTTCTGGCCGCGGTCAGCCACGACCTGATGCAACCCCTGAACGCCGCGCGGCTGTTCTCCGCAGCCCTCTCCCATCAGGAAGACGGACTCTCCACCGAGGCCCAGCAACTGGTGCAGCACCTGGACAGCTCGCTGCGTTCGGCCGAAGACCTGATCAGCGACCTGCTGGACATCTCGCGCCTGGAAAACGGCAAGATCACCCCCGATCGCAAGCCCTTCGCGCTCAACGAGCTGTTCGACACTCTGGGGGCCGAGTTCAAGGCCCTGGCCCAGGAACAGGGCCTGCAATTCCGAGTACGTGGCAGTCACCTGCGCATCGACAGTGACAGCAAGTTGCTGCGACGCATCCTGCAGAACTTCCTCACCAACGCCTTCCGCTACGCCAAGGGCCCGGTGTTGCTGGGGGTACGTCGGCGTGGCGACTCGCTGAGCCTGGAAGTCTGGGACCGGGGCCCGGGCATCCCCCTGGACAAGCAGCAGGTGATATTCGAGGAATTCAAGCGCCTGGACAGCCACCAGACCCGCGCCGAAAAAGGCCTGGGCCTGGGCCTGGCGATTGCCGATGGCCTGTGTCGGGTACTCGGCCACCCACTGCAGGTGCGCTCCTGGCCCGGCCGGGGCAGCGTGTTCAGTGTCAGCGTGCCCCTGGCCCGCAGCAGTGTGCTGGTGCCAGGCAAGGCTGCCGAGCTGAAGGGGCAATCGCTCAACGGTGGGCAGGTGCTGTGCGTGGACAACGAAGACAGCATCCTGATCGGCATGAACAGCCTGCTCACCCGCTGGGGCTGCCAGGTGTGGACCGCGCGCAACCGCGAGGAATGCGCGACTCTGCTCAAGGACGGCATTCGCCCGCAACTGGCGCTGGTGGACTACCACCTGGACGATGGCGAAACCGGTACCGAGGTCATGGCTTGGCTGCGCACCCAATTGGGTGAGCCGGTGCCCGGGGTGGTGATCAGTGCCGACGGGCGCGCGGAAATGGTCGCCCAGGTACATGCCGCAGGGCTGGATTACCTGGCCAAACCAGTGAAGCCCGCGGCCCTGCGCGCCCTGTTGAGCCGACACCTGCCCCTGGGTTGATGCCGCGCTCGCGGGTTACTCCGGCAACTCCAGCTCGCGCCCTTCGGCATCGGTCATGGCCCGCTCCAGCAAGTCCGCCGGCAGGCTCTTGCTGGCCCGGGCACCCAGCAGCTTGAGCTGTTCGCTGCGGCTGATCAGGTTGCCGCGGCCTTCGGTGAGCTTGTTGCGCGCCGCGGAATAGGCCTTGTCCAGTTGCTGCAAGCGGTTGCCCACCTCGTCCAGGTCCTGGATGAACAGCACGAACTTGTCGTAGAGCCAGCCGGCACGCTCGGCGATTTCCCGGGCATTCTGGCTCTGGCGTTCCTGCTTCCACAGGCTGTCGATCACCCGCAGGGTGGCCAGCAGCGTAGTCGGGCTGACAATCACGATATGCCGATCGAAAGCCTCCTGGAACAGATTGGGCTCGGCCTGCAGGGCGGCGGAAAAAGCCGCCTCTATGGGCACGAACAGCAGCACGAAATCCAGGCTGTGCAGGCCTTCCAGGCGTTTGTAGTCCTTGTCGGACAAACCTTTGACGTGATTGCGCAACGACAGCACATGCTGCTTCAACGCCGCCTGGGCGACCTGTGGATCATCGCTGCCGACAAATTGCTGGTACGCCGTGAGGCTGACCTTGGAATCCACCACCACCTGTTTGTCGCCTGGCAGCAAAATCAGCACGTCGGGCTGGAAGCGCTCGCCGTCCGGCCCCTTGAGGCTGACCTGGGTCTGGTATTCGCGGCCCTTCTCCAGGCCGGCATGCTCCAGCACCCGCTCCAGAATCAATTCGCCCCAGTTGCCCTGGGTCTTCTGCCCCTTGAGGGCACGGGTCAGGTTGGTGGCTTCGTCGCTCAGACGCAGGTTCAGCTGTTGCAGGCGCTCCAGCTCCTTGGCCAGGGAAAAACGCTCCCGGGCTTCGGCCTGATAACTGTCCTCGACGCGTTTCTCGAAAGCCTGGATGCGCTCCTTGAGCGGGTCCAGCAACTGGCCGAGGCGCTGCTGGCTGGTTTCGGCGAAACGCTGCTCACGTTCGTCGAAGATCTTCCCCGCCAGTTCAGCGAACTGCGCCCGCAATTCATCTCGGGAACCCTGCAGATCGGCGAGGCGTTGCTGATGGCTGTCCTGCTGCTCGCGCAGTTCCGCGCTCAGCGACGCGGCCTGGGCCTCCAGGCGACGCAATTCCTGCTCCTTGCCCGCCCGCTCCAGGTTCCAGGCATGGGCTGCGTCACGTGCGTTGTCCCGATCAATCTGCAACAGTTCGACCTCGCGGCGCAGGGCGGCAAGATCGGCTTGCTTGAGGGTGTTGGCCTGACTCAGGTCGCTGACTTCATCACGGCTGGCATCCAGCTGCGCCTGCAGCCCTTCCTGGGCCAGCTGCGCGGTGGCCAGGCGTTCTTCCAGCAGGCTCAGGTCGCTCTGGCTGGAGCTGGCGCGGCGCTGCAGTTGCCAGGCCAGCGCCAACAATGGCAGCGCCGCTCCCGCCAGGCCGAGCAGCAGGCTGGTCAAGTCCATAGCCATGGCGATTCCTGTGGTCGAAATAGGGAGTGAAGGTTAACCAAGCCACTGCGGGTTGCACAGCTCAGTCTTCGATCCGGCCCAGCTCCAGTTGCGCACGGCGGTCGCCGGCCCGGGCGGCCTGGCGCAGCAGGTCGTGACCGATGCGCCGGTCACGGGCGTTGCCGCATTCACGGCACATCAACTGGCCCAGACGGCTCTGCGCCGCCACTACGCCTTCACGCGCCGGTTGCTTGAGCAAACGCCCGGCGAAATGCTTGATATTGGGGCTGTGTCCCAGGTGCGGATTGTCCAGCAACCAGAGAGCGACACGCAGGGAGAAACGCTTGGTTTCGGTAACACTGGCGGGAGCAGCGGTAACAGCAGGTGATACTGAGCGAAACTTCATAAAGCACTGTGGGGCAGATCGGAAGGCGCGCCACTCTACTCCTTTTTTCGCTCGGGTAAAGTCCGAATAAGCCAGCACGCCCGTCCTAGAGCAAGCGCTTGGGACAATCCACAGAAGCTGTGGATAACTCAGTGGACAACCCCTCCGCAACCCGCCCAAAGCCCCATGAGACGGGCCCTCCAGTCAAACTGACGATTTTTTCACCAGTTAAAAAAAGCGATGTTTATCATTGACTTAATTTCTCGAGACAGGCTAAGGGGGCTGCCGCGGGAAAGGTGACAAGCGGGTGACATGCTGCGCAACAAGTGTGCACAACCACACTGGAATTAATGCCGACAATGCACCTTTTTCGTACACGCCTGAGCCAGGAAGGTTACACACTCAAGACAAGGGTGTTTTCCCGCCACCTCGAAATAATTTCCTAGCACACTTGCATTCAACCGTTCAACTCAATACAATCCGCGCCGTTAGTACCAAGCTGAAAGTCAATTCTGGTCGAACACGTCCCGCCGAAAGCCCCTCCAAACGAGAAGCAGATCGAGCACTCAGGACCGACCACCTCGCTGGTTTCCAGGTAAACCTCAAGCTCATGGCAGCCCTCAATACAAGGCCTCGCCGAGCGATTTACTCTGACCGAACCAACCTGCAATTGATCAGGATCTCCACCTCGGGCCCAGAACCTCTGCCCTTGTTGTGTTGCCTGCCCTCCTAAGTACCTACCTGCCAGCCCTAGCGCGACCTTTGATAAAGCGCTGCAACTGGCTGCTTTGTTCCAGTCAGGTTCTTCGCTCGACCAATGGTGGTCAGCGCTACTGGAACGTTTTAACGTTGCACGGTTCCTAACCGTGTCATTTGTAGGAACACCTAATAATTATGTCGACTCAAATCCAGACTCAGGATGCCATTCGCACCCTAACCCACGCCTTTGCTCCACTGAATTGCCTGATCATGGCGACTCGCAAGGGCTGCTTCAGCTTCACCCTGGTCAACGAACACGGCATCGCCCGTCACAGCGAGCGCCTGTACCCCGACCAGTACTCCAGCGCCGAACCGTTGCAGGCGGTGATCGAACGCACCCGCCAGGCCCTGGTGGCTTGAACCGCAACAACTGCGCAAAGAGCAAAAGCCCCGCCTGATCGCGGGGCTTTTTTATGGTTCTTCACGGAATCCCGGGAAACTCAGAAACAAAAACGCCGATTTGATAGATGATGTTCGTGCGAGCAAACAGATCTAAAAAACCGGCGTTCTTATGCGTGATATTAATACTTTCC